>JBBQIB010000063.1:0-17236 GCA_038324515.1 Burkholderiales bacterium | reverse complement strand
GACCGGATCTGGCGGGTGCCGGGGCGGCTGCGCAAAAGCGGGTGGCTTACGCTCGTTCGCGCCCGTCTGATGGCGTTCGGCATGATCCTCGCAATGGGCTTCCTGCTCATCGTGTCGCTGGTCACCAGTGCGATGCTCGCTGCCGTGGGTCGTCATCTGGACCCTGTCTTGGGCAGCTGGCGAGCCATGGTGGAGTTCGGCAACGCGGTTGGCGGTTTCCTGCTTGTGGCGTTCATGTTTGGACTGATCTACAAAGTCATGCCGCGTCAGCGTGTCTTGGCGTCAGACGTATGGCTCGGCGCCTTGCTGGCTGCGCTGCTATTTACGGGGGGCAAGTACGTCATCGGCGCGTACATCGGCCGCAGCGGCGTGGCGTCGGGCTTCGGCGCGGCCGGTTCGCTGGTCGTCGTGCTGCTCTGGGTGTACTTTTCTGCACAGATCCTGCTGGTGGGCGCCGAGTTCAGTTGCGTGTATGCCCGCACTTTCGGGTCACTGGCGCCCCCGCCTGCCCCTGCGCCCGCAGGCGGGCCAGCGACTGCGGATTGTGGTGCACGCAACGCGCACTGACGCGTCGTGCGGTCCAATGATCGACCGCTCGTCGATCCTTCGCTTCACGACCCAGCGCCCCGCCCAGCACGCCGCCTGTGGTCGAGAACACTGGCCAACAGCAGCCAGGCGATCGCCCAGCCAGCTCCGAACGCCCAGCCGCCGAGCACGTCGGTCGCCCAGTGCACGCCGAGGGCGATCCGGCTGACACCGACGAGCATGGTCATCAGCGCTGCGGCGCCCAGGATGTAGATCCGCTCGACCCAGCGCGCCCGCGTGCGTGCCACGATCGCGCCCAGCGTCAGGAAGACGACCGCCGACATCGTGGCATGGCCACTGGGGAAGCTCAGGCCTGTCGCCACCAATTCGGCATAGGCGGTGTCAGGGCGTGCCCTGCCGAATGCGGCCTTGAACGCGCTGACACAGATCGATCCTGAGATGATCGAGGCCGCCACGACAAACACCCTGGTGCGGGTCGACACCAGTGCCAGATAACCGACGGTGGTCACGGTGAACAGGGTCAGCACGGCCTTGCTGCCGAGGCCACTGATGTCGCGCATGGTCTCGGTCACCCAGGGGCGCGCTGCGCGCAGGGACTGGGCCGCACGCAGCAAGACCATGTCGAAGGCGCGTGTGTCGCCTTCCAGCATCTCGCCTGCCAGCATGGCGAACGCCAGCATGAGCAACACAGCCAGCAATAAAAAACCCAGCGTGCGCGCGAGCGAGGGGTGTTGTTCGATTTCCGTATCGAAGGGCTGCTGGCGTTGGCTTGCCGTCATCGCTGCCTGCCTGTGCGTGCGCGGCCTTGGCTGGGCATCCGGTCACACCGGGCCGCCGGTGCGGGATCAGACCCCCCAGACAATGACCTCGCCCGCATCTCGCGCCCGCTTGAGCATCTCCTCCAAGGGCCAGATGCGCTGATGCAGTTCAACAGGCTCGTCTTCGGCTGGCGTTTCAGGCGGCGTGTCGGAGGTGGAGGTGGAGGCTTGCATTTTGGTCTGGTGGCGATTCGCCGGCTCCCGGGCGACTGCGTTTTCCAGCGCCTGGATCGCCGCATTCAATGCCGCCACCTCGATGATGCCCTTGGCAGCCGGCGTCTTGCCGATGATTTGCAGCAGGTGGTCAGCATCGGCCTGCGTCATGATCACATCACCCGCAGCCTTGCACTTGAATATGTACATCATGGTTGCTTGTTCCTGTCGTTCGTGGTGCGTCCATTGTGCGCCGCCGCACCGTGGTGCGTCGCAGCCAGCAAACGATGGGCACGCCACACCAGGTTGTCGGCCGTGAACCCGAATTCGCGCAGCAGCACGCTGGCGGGTGCCGATGCGCCGAAGCCTTCGACGCCGAGTACATCACCGCTGTCGCCGACATAGCGGTGCCAGCCCTGCACGGCCCCCAGTTCAACGGCCAGCCGCGCCGGCACGGTGGGCGGCAGCACGGCGTCGCGGTAGGCACGCGGCTGTGCGTCGAACAGGTCCCAGCTCGGCATCGACACGCAGCGCACCGACCAACCATCGGCGCACAGGCGTTCGGCGGCTGTCAGGATCAAGGTCAGCTCAGAGCCACTGGCCAGCAGGATCAGATCGGGCATGCTTGCTTGCACACCGACGGGGGTCAGTTCCCGCACCACGTAGGCGCCCCGTCGCAAGCCCTCGGCGCTGGCATGTCGGCTGCGGTCCAGCGTGGGCAGGTCTTGCCGCGTCAGCACCAGCAGCACGGGTCGGTCGCGGGTTTCGATCGCCACCTTCCATGCCACTGCGGTCTCGTTGGCATCGGCGGGGCGGATCAGCGTGATGTTCGGCATGGCGCGCAGGCTGGCAAGTTGCTCCACCGGCTGGTGCGTCGGGCCGTCTTCACCCACCGCGATGCTGTCGTGCGTGAACACATGCACCACATGCAGACCCATCAGTGCGGCGAGGCGGATGGCGGGCCGCATGTAGTCGGAAAAGATGAAGAAGGTCGACCCGAACGGCAGGATGCCGCCGTGCGCCGCCAGACCGTTGGCGATGGCCCCATCGCATGCTCGCGCACGCCGAAATGCAGGTTGCGGCCGGCAAAGCTCCAGCCACCGGCGTCGCCCCCCTGCGTGTCTTCGCCTGCGTGCGGTGGCGCGTTGAAGGTGCCCTGTGCCTTCAGCGCCGTGTGGGTCGATGGGTCCAGGTCAGCCGAGCCGCCGAACAGCGCGGGCAACGCGGGGGCAATGGCGTTCATCACCCGGCCACCGGCAACGCGGCTGGCCATGCCTTTCTCGTCGGCGGCGAAGACCGGAACCGCCGCGTCCCAGCCCGCCGGCAGATCACCGCGCAGGCGGCCCTGCAATTCGGCCGACATCTGCGGGAATGCCTCGGCGTAGGCCGCTATGCGTGACTGCCATTGCGCCTCGGCTTGCGCGCCCCGGGCCAGCGCCTGCCGGAAGTGGGCCAGCGCGGCTGCCGGCACGTGAAACGGTGGATCGACCGGCCAACCCAGCGCCTGCTTGGTACGCCGCACATCCTTGGCACCCAGCGGCGACCCGTGGGCCTTGAAACTGTCCTGCTCGGGCGAACCGAAGCCGATGTGCGTGCGCACCAGGATCAACGACGGCCGCGTGGTCTCGGCGCGTGCCGCATCCAGCGCTGCATGCACCGCGTCCAGGTGATTGCCGTCGTCGACGACCAGGGTCTGCCAGCCACAGGCTTGAAAACGCAGCGCGCGGTCTTCGCTGAAGGTGATGTCGGTGCCCGCCGACAGCGTGACGCGGTTGTCGTCGTACAGGCAGACCAGCTTGCCGAGTTGCAGGTGGCCGGCCAGTGAGGCCGCTTCGGCGGCCACGCCTTCCATCAGATCGCCGTCGCTGACCAGGGCCCAGGTGCGGTGGTCGACCGGCGTGTGGCCATCACGGTTGTAGCGGGCCGCCAGATGGGCTTCGGCGATGGCCATGCCGACGGCATTCGCCAGGCCCTGGCCCAGCGGGCCTGTCGTGATCTCGACGCCCGGCGTGTGACCACGCTCCGGGTGACCCGGCGCCTTGCTGCCCCCTTGCCTGAATTGCTTCAGGTCGTCCAGCGACAGGTCGTAGCCGGCCATGTGCAGCAGGCTGTAGAGCAGCGCAGACCCGTGGCCGGCCGACAGCACGAAGCGGTCGCGATCGGGCCAGTCGGGGTGGGCCGGGTGGTGTTTCAGCTGTCGGTCCCACAGCGCATAGGCCATCGTGGCAGCGCCCAGCGGCAAGCCGGGGTGGCCGCTGTTGGCCTGCTGCACCATGTCCACCGACAGGAAGCGGAGCGTGTTGATGCATTGCAGGTCGAGCGCGGTGGCCATGGAGGCTCTGCCTTGGTTTCAGGCCGCGAGGTCCATCGCGGCTGTGTGCTGGCCGCAGCGCGCGGCGGCGTTGCAGGCAGTGCGCTGCTGCAGCACGTGCCATGCCTGATTCAGGTTGCCGGGCTCGCTGCGTCCAGTGGCGCGCGCCGATTGCCGGGCGTGCCCGGCCGGCGCCTTGGCGCCGCGTTGGCCCCTGTCATGGGCCAGACTCGGTGGCAAGCGTCTGCGCGATGCCGTCCAGCGCGTCGCGCATGGCCTGCAGGATCAAGCGGTCGGAACGGGCCTGGTCGATCCCGGGGATGTCCCACTGGAAGATCGACCGGTACCGTTCGACCAGCGCCTGCACGTCGGCGACCAGTTGCCCGCGGTGGGCGTCCAGTTCCAGTTTTTCCATCTGTGCCATGGTGGTGCTCCTTCATGTGGCAGGCCACTGCCAGTCGCGAATTTCAGGCATGTCCTGGCCATGTCGGCGGATGTATTGGCTGTGTTCGACCAGCTTGGCCTTCAGCCGCCGCTTCAGGGCCAGGCCCTTGTCGCCGGTCTGCGGCAGGCGGTCGATGGTGTCCATCACCAGGTGGTAGCGGTCCAGGTCGTTCAGCACGGTCATGTCGAACGGCGTCGTGATCGTGCCTTCTTCCTTGTAGCCACGCACATGGATGTTGTCGTGGTTGCGGCGGCGGTAGGTCAGCCGGTGCACCAGCCATGGGTAACCGTGGAAGGCGAAGATCACCGGCTTGTCGCGGGTGAACATCTCATCGAAGTCCCGGTCATTCAGGCCATGGGGGTGTTCGGACTCGGACTGCAGCCGCATCAGGTCGACGACGTTGACGACGCGGATCTTCAGGCTGGGCAAGTGTGCGCGCAGGATCGAGACAGCGGCCAGTGTTTCGAGCGTCGGCACGTCGCCGCAGCAGGCCATCACCACGTCAGGCGCCTCGTCGCCGTCGTTGCTGGCCCATTCCCAGATGCCGATGCCTTTGGTGCAGTGTTTGACGGCGGCGTCCATCGTCAACCACTGCGGTGCCGGGTGCTTGCCAGCCACCACCACATTGACGTAGTGCCGGCTGCGCAGGCAATGGTCCATCACCGACAGCAGGCAGTTCGCGTCGGGCGGCAGGTAGACGCGCACCACTTCAGCCTTCTTGTTGACGACGTGGTCGATGAAGCCCGGGTCCTGGTGCGTGAAACCGTTGTGGTCCTGCCGCCAGACATGCGACGCCAGCAAGTAGTTCATCGACGCGATGTTGCGCCGCCACGGGATGCGCGACGTCACCTTCAGCCACTTGGCGTGCTGGTTGAACATCGAGTCGATGATGTGGATGAAGGCTTCGTAGCAATTGAAGACACCGTGGCGGCCGGTCAGCAAGTAGCCTTCGAGCCAGCCTTCGCACTGGTGCTCGCTGAGCATTTCCACCACCCTGCCGGTGGGCGCCAGGAATTCGTCGTTGGGCTGCACCGCCGCGTCCCACTGGCGCTGCGTCACTTCGAAGAGTGCAGCCAGCCCGTTGGACAGTGTCTCGTCGGGGCCGAAGACACGGAAGTTGCGCTGCGCATCGTTCCATTTCGCCACGTCGCGCAGATAGGGGCCGAGCACACGGGTGTCGCCGATGCCCCGTGTTCCCGGCACCCGCACTTCACAGGCATAGTCGCGAAAGTCGGGCAGGTGCAGGTCGCGCAGCAGCATGCCACCATTGGCGTGTGGGTTGGCCCCCATGCGCCGGGTTCCCACCGGCGCCAGTTCGGCCAGTTCCGCGATCAAGCGGCCCTGCGCATCGAACAATTCCTCGGCGCGGTAGCTCTTCAGCCAGTCGTCGATCAGCGCCAGGTGGCCAGGGTGTGTGGCCGGGTCGGTGACCGGCACCTGGTGGGCGCGGAAGGTGCCCTCGATCTGCAGGCCATCGACCATTTTGGGCCCGGTCCAGCCCTTGGGCGAATCGAGCACGATCATCGGCCAGCGCGGGCGCACCGCCCGGCCGGAGCTGCGCGCCTGATTCTGGGCCGCGCAGATCTGCTCGACGGCGGTGTCGAGCGCGGTGGCCATGGCCTCGTGCATCAATGCCGGATCAGAGCCTGCGACGAACAGCGGCGTCCAGCCATAGCCGCGCAGCAACTGCTCCAGCTCCTCGCGGGTGATGCGCGCCAGCACGGTTGGGTTGGCAATCTTGTAGCCGTTCAGGTGCAGGATGGGCAGCACTGCGCCATCGGTCACCGGGTCGAGAAACTTGTTGGAATGCCATGCGGTGGCCAGCGGCCCGGTCTCTGCCTCGCCATCGCCGATCACGCAGGCGACGATCAGCCTGGGGTTGTCGAACACCGCGCCGAATGCATGGCTGAGCGAATAGCCGAGTTCGCCACCCTCGTGGATCGAGCCCGGGCACTCGGGTGATGCGTGGCTCGGGATGCCGCCGGGAAACGAGAACTGCCGGAACAGCTTCTGCAGGCCGGCCTCGTCGGGGCTGATGTCGGGATAGATCTCGCTGTAGGTGCCTTCGAGGTAGGTGTTGGCCACCACCGCCGGCCCGCCGTGCCCGGGCCCCGAGACATAGATCATGTCCAGGTCGTACTGCTTGATCACACGGTTCAGGTGCACATAGATGAAGTTCTGCCCCGGTGTCGTGCCCCAGTGCCCGAGCAGCATGTGCTTGATGTCGGAAAGCGCCAGCGGCCGGCGCAGCAGCGGGTTGTCGCAGAGGTAGATCTGCCCGACAGACAGGTAGTTCGCTGCGCGCCAGTAGGCGTCCATGCGGGCCAGCAGCGCCGGCTCGCATGTTCTGCCCTGCTGCTCACCTTGCAGCTTGCTCTGCTGTTCACCCTGATGACGCCCAACCGGCACGGAATTCGGCTTCATGTCGTCGGGCCGTCGGCGACGCGCGGCAGCGTTGTCAACGGACCCATTGCGACGACCTGATCGATGCATGCATTGAACATGAAACACCTTCGCAGTACCGACCCCGCGAACCACCCCGAGGGGCAGCACACCGAGCCTCAAACCAAGAGAGCGATGGCACCAGCCTGCTTGCACCTGGTTGCCAAACCTGTTGGCAGTTCTTGACTGCTGCACTGTGTCACCTTAGCTGTCATCGCCGCAAATTTCTGTTCGCTGGCGCACGCAAGCGACACCCATCGTCGCGCCCACACTGTCGTCGCGCCGACCAACGGCGACCACGCCGTGCGTGCCAAACAGCCAGAACTTCGGCTACAAGCCGACCACCGGCGAAGCGCGCGCCCTGCGTGCGACCAAGGCTGCTTGGCAAGAGCGTCGACAGCCATACCGGCAAGGGCATCGGCGAGATCCAGGATCCGGTGATCGACATGGGTGCGAACAAGGTGCACTAGGCGGTGCTCGCATTCGACCCGAGCTGGTTTGCCCGTGACAAGATGTTCGCCTTTCCGCTGACCGCGTTCACCATGGCGCGCGACAAGGACGACCTGAGGCTCGACGTCGATCGCAACACCGGGCAAGCGATGAAGAACATCGATGCCGTACATTGGGGCAGCCTCAGCGACCTCGACTTCGACTTCGACTTCGACATCGACATCGACATCGACTTCGACTTCGACTTCGACTTCGACCGCGACTGCGACCGCAACGAGTTTATTTACCGACCGGTCTCGAAGCGCTGATCCTTTGGCCCTGATGCCGCCCAGGCCCAGGTCTTCGTGCGCGATGCCCAAGGCCGTGTTGCAGCGCACGGCGGCGGCGACGTCAACGACGCGGGCATCGACCAGCTGCGCGCCGCATTGCAAGCCTTGCGCTAGCGCTGGTGTTCAACTGACCGCAGCCGCGCCCACCATGGCACGGGCGACCGCGCGGGCGATCATCAGTTCTTCATCGGTGCGCATGATGCGCACCTGTACGCGGCTGCTGTCCGCCGAGATCAGCGGTGCATGCACGGCGTTGCGCTGGGCGTCCAGCGCCATGCCGAGAAAGCCAAGCCCTTCGCAGATGCGGCCGCGCACGGGCGCGGCGTGCTCGCCAATGCCGCCTGCAAACACCAAGGTGTCGATGCCGCCGAGCGCTGCGGTGTAGGCGCCGATCCATTTCTTGGTCTGGTAGCAGAAATACGCCACCGCTTCGGCGGCACGGCTGTCGGTCGCCTCGGCGGCGAGCAGGTCGCGCATGTCGCCGCTGGACCCGGAGATGCCCAGCAGCCCGGATTCGTGGTTTGCCATGTCGTAGAAGCGCTGTGCGCGCATGCCTTCGGTGCGCGCCAGGTGCGCTGCAATGCCTGGGTCCAGATCGCCCGAGCGGGTGGCCATCGGCAAACCGGCTGTCGGCGTGAATGCCATGCTGGTGTCGATGCATTGCCCGCCAAGCACGGCGGCCAGGCTGGCCCCGCCGCCCAGATGCGCGAGGACCACGCGCCCCTGTGCCGCATGCACACCGGCGATGCGGCGCAGTTCGTCCATCAAGTAGGCGTACGACAGGCCGTGGAAGCCGTAACGCCGCAGGCCCAGGGCTTCATAGCGGCGCGGGATCGGCAACAGTTGCGCCACGCGCGGCATGTCGTGGTGGAAGGCGGTGTCGAAACACGCCAGCTGCGGCAGCTGCGGGTGCCGCTCGCGCAGCAGCTCGATGAGCCGGATTTCACCTGGCAGATGATCCGGGTCGTCAGGCTGGAAGTGGCGCAATGCTTTCAACAGCGCGTCGTCTGCCAGTTGCGGTTTGCTGTGTGCCATGCCGTGAACGACACGGTGCCCGACCCCGGCGACCCGCGCAAACTCCGGCAGCGCCTCCAGCCAAGACAGCAGCGCCTGCGCGGTGGCTTCAAAGCTGCCACCCGGGATGGCGTGGCGTGCATGCTGGGGTGCACCGCCGGCCGACGGTTGCAAACGCTGCACATCGATCACAACCTCGGCGCTGCCGATGCGCTCCACCTGGCCACCCAGCAGGCGCTGCAACGCAGGGGCCTGCCGGTAGAGCGCGAACTTGATGCTCGACGAGCCGGCGTTGAGCGTCAGGATGTTCACGGATGGCGCAAGGCTTCGTAGCCTGCGGTCACGTCGAACAGCTCTTCGTCGATCGAGCCCTGCCGCAGCCGGTGGAAGTGGCCATGCAACTGTTCGAGCAGGTCGAGGATGTTGCGGTCGGCGCGCTCCATCGCCGCCAGGCGGCTGGCGTTCTCGCTCGCCAGCGATTCGGCGCAGGCGCGGAACAGCGAGATGAACAGGTACTCCCGGATCAGCGCGCGCAAGGTGGTCGCGCCATGGTCCAGCACTTCGGGCCGCATCTTGCCGGGCCAGGGCACGGCCGCCAGGCTCTGCTGCCAGGCGGTGTCCAGCGGCAACAGGCGACGGCCGACAGGCTCGTACAGCGAAGCGGCCAGCGGGCGGTTGTGGAAGACATGCATCTGCATGGCCTGACCCAGGCCGCTCTTGGCGCGGCGCGCCTCGCTGTCGATCTGGATCTGCGCGACCAGCGGCGCGATGGCCTCGACCGAGCCCGGCACGGCATAGACGCCCAGAACCTCCAGTTCCGCATCCTTCAGCCGCGCCTGAACCCGTTCGCCGACGGCCCACACCTGTGCCCGGCCCTGCAGACCGGCCAGGGTGGCGACCGCGTGCTCGGCGATCACGTCGTTGAAGGGCCCGACCAGGCCTTGGTCCGAACCGAAGACGATCGCGCCGATCGGCGTCGATGCCCTTGTCGCCGCTGCGTCCATGCGCTCGGGTGCGGCGCTGGGGTCAGCCCGGGCTTGTCGAAAGCATTCGCCCAGGCCGAGCGAGACCATGCGGTCATAGTCTGCCAGCGCCAGCACCGAGCGCTCGTAGCTGCCGATGCTCGACGCCGCGAGCGCCTTCATCGTTCGCACCACGGTGTGCAGATCGTTGGCGCCGGTGATCTTGCGCTGCAGCGCAGCCAGACTGTCGCTCACGCTGCAGGCTTCTTGGCGGGTTCGGCGAAAGGCTTCGGCTGGAAGCCCTGCAGTGCTGCCGCGGCGCTGTCGATGACTGCCTGCCGATCGCCGTCGTTCAGCTTGTCCGCACCGAGCATGCGCTTGCGCAGCGGGGCTTCGAGCCGGGCTGCCGCGTCCTGCACCGCACGCTGTGCGTCGGCCATGCGCGGCAGCGGCACCGTGTCAAACAAGCCGGCTGTCAGTGCCAGCAGCACAGCGATCTGCGCCGGCACCGCCACCGGGTCGAACTGCGGCTGCTTCAGGCAGGCGCGGATGCGCTGGCCGTGGGTGATGGTCGCGCGGGTGGCGTCGTCCAGGCGTGCGCCGAAGCGCGAGAAGGTTTCCAGTTCCTCGAACTGCGCATACGCCAGCTTCAGGTCACCGGCCACCGCGCGGAACGGGCCACGCTGCGCCTTGCCGCCCACCCGAGACACCGACTTGCCCACGTCCACCGCCGGCAGCACGCCCAGGTCGAACAAGGACGGCGACAGATAGATCTGGCCGTCCGTGATCGAAATCAGGTTGGTCGGGATGTAGGCCGAGATGTCTTCGGCTTCGGTCTCGATGATAGGCAGCGCGGTGAGCGAGCCGCCACCACGTTCCGGGCTCAGATGGGTCGACCGCTCGAGCAGCCGAGAATGGATGTAGAAGATGTCGCCCGGGTAGGCCTCGCGGCCTGGCGGGCGGCGCAGCAGCAGCGACAGTTCGCGGTAGGCACGTGCGTGCTGGGTCAGGTCGTCGTAGACGATCAGCACGTCGCGCCCGGCTTCCATGAAGTGTTCCGCGATGCTGGTGGCCGCATACGGCGTGATGTAGGCCAGGCCGGGTGGCTGGTTGCCTTCAGTGACGACGACCACGGTGTAGTCCATCGCGCCCTTGTCGCGCAGTGTCGCCACAGCCTTGGCGACTGCAGACGCGCGCTGGCCGATGGCGCAGTAGACGCAGACCACGTCCTTGCCGCGCTGGTTCAGGATGGTGTCGAGCGCGATGGCGGTCTTGCCGGTCTGGCGGTCGCCGAGGATCAGCTCACGCTGGCCACGGCCGATCGGGATCAGCGCGTCGATGACCTTGAGCCCGGTCTGCAGTGGCACGTCGACCGGCGCACGGTCCATGAGGGGGGCGGCGGACCGCTCGATCGGCAGCCGCGTTGTTGCCAGCGTTGTGGCGTTCACGGCCTCGATGGGGCCAAGACCGTCGAGCGGGCGGCCCAGCGGGTCGATGACACGACCCAGCAGGGCGGGGCCCACGGCCACATCCATCACCCGTCCTGTGCGGCGCACCTCGTCGCCAGCCTGCAGATGCCAATACGCGCCCAGCAGCACCACGCCGAGCTCGTCCGCGTCAATGTTGAACGCGATGCCGGCCAGGCCACCGGGGAAGGTCAGCAATTCGTCGAAACCGGCGCCAGGCAGGCCGCTCACGCGCGCAATGCCGGTGGTCACCTGGGTGACGGTGCCGACCTCGCGCGGCGCGAGCGCCGGCGCGAATGCGTCGCGTGCTTGTGCCAATGCAGCGAAGCCGTGCTCCAGTGCCTTTGCCACCAGGCCGTCATTCAACGGGCCTGCCAACGTTTCGCTGGCTGCACTCATGCAGCGACCCCGTCGCTGCGGGGCGCCGGCGCGGCGGCAGGCTGTGGGTCGCCTGGGCGCTTGGAAGCAGCCGCCGGCTTGACCAGCGGCAGCAGCAGCGCGCCCACCTCGTGCGCCAGATCATCGAGGTACTCGGAGATGGTCCAGGCCAGCTTCTGACCATCGGCCAGCAACTCGATGCCACAGACGGCATCGGCCGCCGTCTCGAAGCGCAGGGGCACGTCGGCCGAACAGCACACGTTGATCGCATTCTGGATCGCCGCCTGTTGATCTGCAGGCAGCGCGAAGTGGCTGCGCACCCGGGCAGGTTCGGCGCCTTGCCGCAAGGCCGCTGCGAGCGGCCCCTTGGCGTCGGCGGGCAGGTCGTGCAGGCGTTTCAGGAAGACCGCGACCATGCGTTCTTCCAGCGCCACGTCGGCCAGGTCGGCCAGGGTCTTGCGTGCAACGGCAAACACCTCGCGCGCTGCACGGTCGGCGATCAACTGCTGCAGATGCGCTGCCTGCGTGGCCAGCGCCTGCTGGCGCTGCGCAGCCAGCGCAGCAGCGGCCTGTTGGGCCGCGTCGGCCAGGCGCAGGCCTTCGGCTTCGGCGTCTGCTGTCGCCTGGCGCAGCAACGCTGCACGCTGCTGGTCGAAGGCGGTGTTCTTGTCCTCGAAGGCCTTGCGTTCTGCCGCCGCCTGCGCTTGCTTCGCAGCGGCGTCGGCAATCTGGTCGGCAATGCGCTTTTCACGCGCGGCAATCGCATCGAGCACCGGCTGGTACAGAAAGCGCTTCATCAGCCAGACCAGGACGACGAAGTTCAGCACTTGCGCGCCGACAGTGAACCAGTCGATCAGCATGGCCTACTTGCCCGCGACTTTCGCAGCCTGCTCGATCGCCGCGTTCCAGAACGGGTTGGCGAAGATCAGGATCATCGACACCACGAAGCAGTAGATCGCCGTCGATTCGATCATCGCCAGGCCGACAAAGAGCGTGCGCGTGATGGTGGCCGAGGCGTCAGGCTGCTGGGCCAGCGCCGTGAGCGCCGTGGCCACTGCGCGGCCCTCGGCCAGCGCCGGGCCCATGGTGCCGAAGCCGGTGGTGATGCCGGCAATGATGATCGAGGTCACCGCGATGAGGGTCAGGCTGTCCATGGAGTTTTCCTTGTCGGTTCAGGCTGTGGGCGCTGTGGGCTGGCTGGGCTGCGGCGCGTGGCGCGTTGCGGCGGCGAGGTAGACGGCAGCGAGGATGCTGAAGATGTAGGCCTGCACCATGCCGGTCAACAGGCCCAGCAGCGTCATCACCACCGGGAAGAGAAAGGGTGTGATGGTCAGCAGGATGCCGACGATCATCGCGCCGCTCATCATGTTGCCGAACAGCCGCACGGCCAGCGCCAGCGTGCGCGAAACTTCGCTGATGAGGTTGAACGGCAGCATGATGAAGGTCGGTTCGAGGTAAGACTTCAGGTAACCGCCCAGGCCCTGCTCGCGGATGCCGTACAGCGGTACCGCGACGAAGACACACAAGGCCAGCGCAACCGTGGTCGACAGCGATCCGGTGGGCGGCTCGTAGCCCGGGATGACGGTCGCCAGCGCTGCGGCTGCGACGAACAGGAACAAGGTGCCCAGAAAGGCGAGGTAGCGTTGGGGCTGTTCGAGGCCCACGTCCCGGATTTGCTCGGTGATACCGGTCACGACGATCTCCAGCAGGTTCTGCCAGCGCGAACGCTGGTGTGCGGTGGAGAGCTTGCGTGTGATCAGCACCGAGCCGAGCACCAGCACCGCCATCAAGGCCCAGGTGAACACGATGGTGCCGTTGAGCTTGAACAGGCCGTGTTGCCAGAAGACCAGTTGATCGGGGCCGAGGCGCATGGGGCTCAGGTCGGGCCGGTGGTGGCGTTGCCGCTGGCGTGCGGCGCGGCGGGATGTGGGGCAGCAGCGCGTGGTGCACCCGCGCTGGGTGCTGCCGGGCGGGTGGTCACACGGATCACCAGCCAGCGGGCAGCCCAGAACCCCAACAGGCAGGCCAGCAACTTGCGCCAGTCGCCCGCCGAGACGCTGGCGAAGCCGGCAGCGGCACCCGCCATGCGTAGCAGCAGGCTGCCTGCGACCCACAGCGCTGGCCGGGCAGATTCAAACGCGCGGCGCACGGTCCACCACAGGCCGCCGAAGAAGAACAGGCCCAGCAGGCCACCGGCAGCGGCCACCAGCGTCAGTTCGAAGGTCAGCGGGAGCAGGTCGTTCATGGCCAGTCAGTTTTCGTCCGGTGAACGACCGTTGCGATCGGCCTCGCGGTCGAGCGCGCGGTTGGCATCGTGCATGGCGCGGTCTTGCTGGGCTACCCAGCGCCAGGCGTTCAGGCAGCCCAGCACCAGCCCAGCCATCAGCAAGGCCAGCGACCAGGCATGCCCGCCGGGGTATCGTGAATCCAGCCAGATGCCCAGTGCCGCGCCCGCCACCGTCGGCACCACCACCGACCAGCCGATCAAGCCCATCATGCCCAGGCCTGACCAGACGCCCGGTGCGCCATCGCGGCGCGCACGCAATTTGCGCGCAGCCTTGTCGCCAACTTGCTTGGCCATCACCTCGGTCGGTGGCGGGTCAGTCGGCATGGAACCTCGCGAAGCGGCCGACGAACCCGCTCTCCAGCTTCTGCGTGGCCGCACGCGCGCCCAGTTCCAGTGCATCCAGCGTCAGGTAGTCGCGCTGCACCGCGTCGCGCAGGCTGGCCAGGTCGGCGCCGCCCGACGCCCGCCGCACAGAGACCCGCACTGCGTCTCCGATCTTGACCAGCACGCCTTCATCGACCGCGATGAAAACCTCGCCGTCTGCTGGGGTCTCGTAGATCAGGATGCCCGGAACCAGGGCGGCGACGCAGTCGCGCCGGCGCGGCAGCAGGCCGAACGAGCCGTCGCGTGTTTCGGCGACGATGCGGACCACGTCGGGCTTGTCGATGAAGACGCGGAACGGCAGCAAGACTTCAAGGTGCATGGGGGGCCTCGGCCTTCACCTCGGAGATCGCCCCGATCATGTAGAGCGCGCTTTCTGGCCGGTCCTTGAACTCGTCGCGCAGGATGCGTTCGCAACCGTCGAGTGCGTCGGCCAGGCTCACCAGCTTGCCCTGCAAGCCGGTGAACTGCTCGGTGGTGAAGAAGGGCTGCGTCAGGAAGCGTTCGAGCCGGCGCGCACGCGCGACAACCGCACGGTCGGCCGGTGACAGCTGCTCCAGGCCGAGCATCGCGATGATGTCCTTCAGGTCGGCGTATTGCGCCAGGGTGCGACGGATCTCCTGTGCAAGCGCGTAGTGGCGCGCACCGACAATGCTCGGCGTGGCCATCTTGGAGTTCGACTGCAGCGGGTCGATGGCCGGGAACAAGCCTTCGCCGGCCCGTTTGCGTGACAGCACGATCGACGCCGACAGATGCGAGAAGGTATGCACCGCTGCCGGGTCGGTGAAGTCGTCGGCCGGCACGTAGACCGCCTGGATCGACGTGATCGCGCCGCTGTCGGTGTTGGCAATGCGTTCCTCCAGCCCCGACAGCTCGGTGCCCATCGTCGGCTGGTAGCCCAGGCGCGACGGCATCTGCCCCATCAGCCCTGACACTTCCGAGCCGGCCTGGATGAAGCGGAAGATGTTGTCGATCAGCAGCAGCACGTCGCGCTGCTCGTCGTCGCGGAAATACTCGGCCATCGTCAAGGCAGCCTGCCCGACGCGAAAGCGCGCGCCCGGCGGTTCGTTCATCTGGCCGAAGACCATCACCATGTTCTTCAGCACGTCGGCCTTCTGCATCTCTGCGTAGAGATCTTGGCCCTCGCGGCAGCGTTCACCGATGCCGCAGAAGATGCTGACGCCCTGGTTTGCGCCGGTTTTGTGGCCCGCCTGCTTGCCGACCATGTTGTGGATCATTTCGGTCAGCAGCACCGTCTTGCCAACACCCGCGCCGCCAAACAAGCCCGCCTTGCCGCCGGTTTCCAGCGGCACCAGCACGTCGATCATCTTGATGCCGGTCTCGAAGATCACCGACGTGGTCGAGCGATGCACCAGCGGCGGGGGCTCGCGGTGCACCGACCGCCACGCCACATCTTTCGGTTCGTCCTGGCGGTCGATGGCATGGCCGAAGACGTCGAACATGCGCGACAGGATGGCCTTGCCGACGGGCGCCAGCAGCGGCCCGCCGGTGTCGGACACCGGCATGCCGCGCGCCAGTCCCTGCGTTGGTGTGAGCGCGATGCCACGCACGTGGCGGGCGTCGATCTGGGTCAATACCTCGATGGCGATGGTGCCATCGGCAGCGTTGGCGCCCTTGGCACCGTGGTGACCGGTGGCACTGATCGCACCCTCGGTGCCGGCGCGCAGCAGGGTGCGGATCGGCGGCAGCCGGCCATCGAATCGCACATCGACCACGCTGCCGCGCACGGCGGTCACCACCCCCGTGTTGCGCTCTTGCGATGGCTGTGCAGCGCTCATCGCTAGTAGGCCAGGCGCTGCGTGGCCAGGCAGTCGGCGGTGAACTCGAAGACGATGTTGCGGTCAGGCGCCAGGCGCTGTTTGCTACGGCCGGCATAGTGCAGCCGGCTCAGGATGTCGCGCATCAGGTTCAGGCGCGCATGCCGCTTGCTGTCGGTTCGCACGATCTGCCATGGCGCTGCGTCGGTGTGGCTGCCGAGCAGCATCTCGTCGCGTGCCGTTGAATAGTCGTCCCAGTGCTGGATGGCCACGGCGTCGATCGGGCTCACCTTCCATTGCTTGAGCGGGTCTTTGCGGCGTTCCGCCAGCCGTTGCTTCTGCTCGTCCTTGCTGATGTCCAGGTAGTACTTCAACAGCTTGATGCCCGAGTCGACGAGCATCTGCTCGAAGCGCGGCACCGATTGCATGAATTCTTCGACCTCTGGCTGGGTGCAGAAGCCCATCACACGCTCGACGCCGGCGCGGTTGTACCAACTGCGGTTGAACAGCACCATCTCTTCGGCCACCGGCAGGAAGCTGACATAGCGCTGGAAGTACCAGGCACGTGTGTCGCGGTCCGAAGGCTTGCCGAGTGCGACGACCCGCGTGTCGCGCGGGCTCAAATGCGCAACGATGCGCTTGATGCTGCCATCCTTGCCGGCCGAGTCGCGGCCTTCCAGCAACACCAGGATGCGGTCGCCGTGGGCGATGAAATGCCGTTGCAGCTTGACGAATTCGACCTGCAGCGCATGCAATTCAGCCTTGTAGTCGGCATGCGTGATCTCGTGTTCCACCCGGATGCCGGCCAGAACAGGGGTGTCGCTGGTGGAATGCTGTGCCTGGCGGCTGTGCTTGTGACGCTTGTGGCTCACCGTAATCCTCATGGCCAGGTGCCCGCAGGCACATGGCGGTCAGTCTGCGCCGAAGCATGCCCCTGGTCTGTCGGCTAGCGCACAGACCGTGGCAGGGCCTGCTTGCAGCATGGGCAGGATGGGTTCGGTGATGGGAACGGCGAATCAGGAGCAAACCATGCTATTTGCAATGATGGTCCACGGCCGCATGGGTGCCGGCATGCTGCTGCGCTGGGTGCAGACAGCGCGATGAGCATGGCCGCACGCACCGGACCGACCGCCGAGCGGCTGCAGTCCGACGCCCTGGTCGTCTTCGGCTTCACTGGCGACCTCGCCTGCAAGAAAATCTTTCCGGCGCTTTATGCGATGGTGAAGAAGGGCCACCTGACGGTGCCGGTGATCGGCGTTGCATCGTCCAGGTGGGGCACCGACGAATGGCGCGGCCATGTGCGCGACAGCCTGTCGCGCGACGAACACCAGGGCGGGATCGATGACCCTGCTGCCTTCGACCGGCTGATCGCGCTGCTGCAATACGTCAGCGGCGACTACAACGACAGCGCCACCTTCACCGCGCTGAAAGCTGCGCTCGGCGGGGCGACGCGGCCCGCCTTCTACCTCGCCATTC
>JBBQIB010000062.1:0-17462 GCA_038324515.1 Burkholderiales bacterium | reverse complement strand
GGTCTCGCAATTTCGGTCGCGGCGGTTGTGGGGCTTGCGGCGGGTCAGGCGTCAGGGCATCACCCGCCACTGCAGCTTGCACCACATCGGTCAAGGTCACCATGCCAGGCGGCGTCAAGCCGCTGGGATCGACCCGCGTCGCGGGTATCGCGCTGCCAGCGGCGTCAGAAGCGCCGGCCCCTGCAGCGCCATCGCCCGCCACAACAAGCGGCACAAACGGCAACACCACATAACCGATCGAATGCACATGCTCAACGCCAATGCGGCGCGCCAACGGGTGCCGGTTGTGCCAAGCCACCACGTCGTCGGCCACTGTCTCCAGGCGCAGATCTCGCATGATGTGCAGATTCTGAAAGGCCCAGGCGCCCAACAAGGGCAGAAAAGCCGGGCAAAAGCGCGCCTGCAGATGTGGCACAGCCAGTGCCCGTCAATGGCTCCTTCGGGAGTGATTCGAGCTCGATGCAGCGCGCTTGCTCAACTCTGTAGCGCTTTCACCCGACTGGTGAAGAGGGACGTAAGCTTGCGGGGCAGCCTGAAGGGTTCCGTCGAGCAGGGGCACGGTCAAACTACTGCGGCGAGCGAGTCAAGCGGCGCATATCTGGGGGAGCATCAAGCGTTGAAGACGTTTCTCATCATCGTGTTCATCATCCTGCCTGCATGCGGCATCTTTCACCTGCTTCGTATGTACTCGTTTGCGCGCGGCGCCGTGCGCGCAGACGCAACCGTGATCGGACACGAAGAGACGACCCAGGAGGTTCAAATCCGCCGGGGAGGCTTGTCACGCTCTCGTCTGTTCCGCTACCCGAAGGTTCGCTTCAGCAGCGCCGACGGACAGACCCATACGGTGACGCTGAGAGATGAACGTCCAAGAGCCGATGGTGGAGATCCGAAGAAGCTCACCATCCTCTATCCGAAAGCTCGTCCCGAACGCGCACGGATTGCGCATTGGCGGGCGCGTTACGCCTTGGCGATCTTCTGGTTCTTGCCCGCAGTTGCAGTTGTGCTCGCTTTGCTTGGCTTCACCATTCAGTACTACGCAGTCAAGTTCTCCAGCCCCTGAGTCTCGTATCCCGGGTTTCGCTGCGCCGTGCCTGCACAAGGATCGATCGCACTGCCGCCCGCCGAAGCTCGGCTGTGTGAGCAGGTGCCTGGATGACGCAGCTGACAGGCTGAGAAGCTCACTGCCAGCCGGCCAGCCTCAACCAGATTCGGGTGCAGGCAATCGCCAGATCAGGGCCAAGGCCAGCAGCGCTGACACGCCCGTCAGCCACAAAGCGCCTACGCCCCAACGCTCCAGCGCCAGCCCGAACAGCCAGGGCGAGAGCGCGCCCACCACGCGCCCAGGCAGCGCGATCCAGCCTTGGCGGGAGCCGTAGCCCTGGGCACCAAACAGCGCCAGCGGCAGCGTGCCCCGCACAATGGTCAGCAAGCCATTGCCCAGCCCATGCAAGACGACAAACAACAAGGCTGCCGGGGCGCCCAGCGCCAGCATCACGATGGCTGCCAGCGGATGGCCCATGCTGGCAGCGCGCGCTGTCCACAGTGGGTTCAGACGCTGCAATGCACCCCACTCCAGCATGCGCGCCACCACCTGTGACGGCCCGGCCAAGGCCGCCAGGCCCACCGCCACAACCAAGGAAGCACCTGCGGCCTGCAGGATGCCCGGCAAATGGGTGGCCACCGAGGCGCTGACAAACCCCATCAGCGTGAAGATCAGCGCCAGCAACCCCATCAGGCGTCGCCGCTGCGCAGGAGCCAGTGACGCTGCCTGCGCACGGATCGGCGCGGGCGGGCCGGGCTCCGCTGCTGCCACGGCTGCGGCATCCTGTGGCGCAAGGTCTGGATCCGTTGCCGGCGAAATCGCAGCAGCCGACAACGGCCCGGACCCCACCCCCGCCGGCCCGGAGGCTGGCTTGAACACTTTGGGCAAGGAAGCATTCAGCGGCGCACCCAGCAGCACATGCAGCAGCGCCCAGCCCATGCAGGCACCGCGCCAGCCCCACTGGCTCTCCATCCAGGCGGTCAAAGGCCAGCCCACCGTGCTGGCGAATCCCCCCACCAAAGTGATGCCGGTGATGAGTTGCCGCGACTGGCTGCCAAAGAGCCGCACCAGCGTGGCAAAGGCTGCGTCATACAGGCCCAGGCCCATGCCCAGGCCCAACAGCGCCCAGGCCATCACCAGGCCCACCAGCCCCTGGCAAAAGGCCAGCGTCAGCAGGCCTGCGCTCAGCAGTGCGCTGGAACACAGCAAAACCGTGCGGCCACCGTGGCGGTCGATCCAGCGCCCCGCCAGCGGGCTGACGGCGGCCGAAATCAGCAGCGCGCCAGACAGCGCGGCAAAGAGCGCCGAGGTCGGCAGACCCAGCTCGGCACCGATCGGCCGGGCCAGCAGCGCCGGCAAGTAAAACGACGAGGCCCAGGCCAAGGTCTGCGCGCTGCCCAGGCGCAGCACCACGCCTTGGCGGGGGCCCGGGCGCAACGCCGACAGCAAGTTGCTCACTCAGCGGGCCCGGCGTCTGCTCAGCCTGCGCATGGATAGGGGCGGTTTCATGGAGGCGGTGCCCAAAGGGCCGTGTTGGAGGGGCCGTGTCAAAGATGCCTTGTTGTAGAGGCGGCCTTGTTCAGCCCCGCTTGGCCACCAAGGTCAGGATGTCGTAGCTCGCCACCAGCTCGCCCGTTTGGTTGCTGACCTCGACGTCCCAGGCCACGACGCCCTGGCCCACACCGTCGGGCCCGACCTTTTGGCGGTCCGTCTTGCGTTTGCAGGTCAGGCGCGCCTGAATGGTGTCGCCAATGGCCACCGGTTTGACAAATCGCAGCGTATCCAGCCCATAGTTGGCCAGCACCGGCCCCGGCGCTGGCGAGACAAACAGCCCCGCTGCCGCAGACAACACAAAGTAGCCATGCGCGATGCGCTGCCCAAAGGGCGAAGCGGCTGCTGCCACGGCATCGAAGTGCATGTAGAAGTAGTCGCCGCTGATGCCGCCAAAGGCCACGATGTCGGCTTCTGCAACGGTGCGGCGGTGGGTCAGCAGGCTCTCGCCAATTTGCAAGTCTTCAAAGTGGCGGCGGAACGGGTGCACGTCGGTCTGCAGCGTCGGCGCGCCGCGCACATGCTCACCGGTGATGGCGGCCAGCATGCGCGGCGAGCCTTGGACGGCCGTGCGCTGCAGGTAGTGGTGCACGGCACGCAGTCCGCCCAGTTCTTCGCCGCCGCCTGCGCGGCCCGGGCCGCCATGTTGGAGTCCCGGCAACGGCGAGCCGTGGCCCGTCGACTCTGCGGCTGCTTCACGGTCGAGCACCAGCAGGCGCCCGTGCAATGCTGCCACTTGCGGCACCACGCGGGCTGCCAGGGCCGGGTCGCGGGTCACGAGCGTGCCGACCAGGCTGCCGCGGCCCATTGCCGCCAAATGCAGGGCCTCTTCCAGCCCTTCATAGGGCATCAACGTGGACACCGGACCAAAGGCTTCGATGTCATGCACGGCGGTGTTTTGCAGCGGCTGCTGGCACAGCAGCAGCGCCGGGGCGTGGAATGCGCCTGCGGCCGTGCCTTCGCCCAGCGGCACAAAATTGGCGTCGGGTTGCAGCACCCATTGATTGCCTTGCGCCAGTTGGGCCAGCTTGTCCGCCACATCGGCGCGCTGCGCCTGTGAGGCCAGCGCGCCCATGCGCACCCCATCCAGCGCCGGGTCGCCCACCACGACCTTGGCCAGCCGATCGCGCAAGCGTGTCGCCACTGCATCCAGGTGCTGGCGCGGCACGATGGCACGACGGATCGCGGTGCATTTCTGGCCCGCCTTGGCGGTCATCTCGCGCGCCACCTCTTTGATGAACAGCTCGAACTCTTCATCGTCCGGGCTGATATCAGGCGCCAGGATGGCGCAGTTCAGAGAATCGGCTTCGGCGTTGAAAGGCACCGATCGCCGCACCAGGTTGGGCCGCGTGCGCAGTGCAGCAGCGGTGTCAGCCGAGCCGGTGAAAGTGACCACGTCGCTCTCTTGCAGCCGGTCCAGCAAGTCGCCGGTGCCGCCCACCACCAGCTGCAAGGCACCCGCGGGCAACAGGCCGCTGTCCAGCATCAAACGCGCGCAGGCTTCGGTCAGGTAACTGGTGGCGGTGGCGGGCTTGACGATGCAGGGCATGCCGGCCAGAAAGCTGGGTGCAAACTTCTCCAGCATGCCCCAGACCGGAAAGTTGAAAGCGTTGATGTGCACCGCCACGCCCCGGCGCGGCACCAGGATGTGGGTGGCGGCAAAACCGCCCTGCTTGGACAGTTGCAGCACCGGGCCTTCATGCACCAGATTGCCCGAAGGCAAGGCGCTGCTGCCAAAACCGGCGTAGGCAAACAAGGTGCCGGTGCCACCTTCGATGTCCACCCAGCCGTCGTTGCGGGTGGCGCCCGTACAGGCACTCAGCGTGTACAGCGACTCTTTGTGCGCCAGCAAGTGTTTGGCCAGCGCCTTCAGGATCGCAGCGCGCTGCTGAAAGTCCAGTTGCAGCAAGCCTGGCGAGCCAATGTGACGGGCATGGTGCAACGCCGCTTCAGTGTCGATGGCCTCGGCGTGCGTGTGGGCCACCGGGCGGCCATTGACGGCACTGTGCAGCGTCTGTGCCGCTTCGGTGCCAAACCACTGGCCGGCGATGAGGGATTGCAGGATCGGGGTCATGGGCGGATTTCCCTCTGGGCAAGAAGGCTCGACGATAAACGCCCCCGGGAAAATGATTTCCTGGCCCGTGCCGGCGGATGCCGTGCTTGCCGTCTCAGCCTCATGATGAAACGCCGGGCCGCCCCAAGTTTCCTCATTCCCCCTCGGGGGGCCTGACGCGCAGCGGCAGGTCTGGGGGCGCTCTCAGGCCATCCGATGCATTGACGTGGATGCGCTGCGTGGTGCGGGCCAATGCCCGCACCATGAAACTCAGGGCAGACCGGCCAGCGCCACGCGCAATTGCTCGCGCGCTTTGGGCTCTGATACTGCCTCCAGCAGCGCGGCCACAAAGGCCTCGCGCTGCGGCGCGCGCGCAGCGCTGCGCTTGACCAGCACACCGGCAATGGGCCCGACGTGCGGCGCCAGCAGACGTTTGGCTTCTTCCAGTGTCCGCTCGCTCAGTGGCTGGCTGCTGGCTGCCGGCGCCGTGGCCTGCGCAGGCGCTGGTGGCGCCGCAGCCGTGCTCGGAGCACGCGCCACCGAGGTCAAACCCGCCGCTGTGGCTTGCCCGATGAAGGTGGCGCGTGCGCCGGGGTCGTTGACTTGCTCGGCCAGTCGCGCGTAAAGCGTCTCGACATCCTGACAGTCACGTGCCACCTTGCGTACCAGCACGCGGGCCAGTGGGCCGACGAAGCGGGCCAGCGAGGCTTCGGCCACCGACAGTACCTTCGGATCCCAGTGCGCGATGGCCAAAGCCGTGCCGGCTGCGTTGGACGAAGCAGACGAAGCAGACGAGGCACTCGAGGCCCCTGCGGCGGCAGTGCCTCCACCCAACCCGGATGCGGCGGACGGCCTGGCGATCTGTTGCGGCGCGGCCACCACCGTTTGATCCCAGCCTGTGGGGTCGATGGGCGCGCCCACGGCAGCTTCCAGCGCGGCTCTGAACTCTGCTGCCGTGGCAAAACGATCCGCCGCAGTCTTGGCCAGGGCGCGTGCCACCAGGGCGTCGTAGAACATCGGCCGGTCGGCCTGCGGGATGGCAGAGGGCAAGACCGGCGCTTCGTGGACCGCCTTGTACATCAGCGAATCGGCCGGGCCTCTGAAGGGCGGATGGCCCACCAACAGGATGTACAGCAGCACACCGGCGCTGTAGATGTCGACGCGGCGATCGATGTCGGTGCCAAGAAATTGCTCGGGCGCCATGTAGGCCGGGGTGCCGACGATCATGTGCACCTGGGTCAGGCCGGCGTCCTCGATGCGCGCGATACCGAAGTCAGCGATCTTCAGGCGGCCGTTGCGCGCCAGGATGATGTTGGCGGGCTTGATGTCGCGGTGCCAGACGCCTTGTTCGTGGGCATGGTGCAAAGCTTCCAGCAACTGGATCATCAAGCCGGGGATGTCACTGTCGGTGAAGCGCACCTTGTTGGCCAGCAGATCGCCCAGCGAGCGGCCTTCGACGTACTCCATCGCGATGAAAGCGATGTCGTCGTCCTGGCCGAAGTCATAAACACCGACGATGCCGGGGTGGCCCAGCCGGCCGGCGGCCTGGGCTTCATTGCGAAAGCGGGCGATGAAACTGTTCTCTTCGCCTTCCAGCAGCGAGCGGCGGATGGTCTTCAGCGCCACCACGCGGCGAATGTCCGGGTCGAAGCCCTTGTAGACCACGCCCATGGCACCCTCGCCGAGCTTGGCAGTGATCTGGTATTTGCCGAGTTTTTCTGGCGTGCTCATGACGGCCCCTCGGCCGGCGGGTACGCCGGCCGATCCCCCCAGGGGAGGCGGGCCGGCTTGGGAGCGGCCCGGCGCTCGGCTCGCGAAGCGGCAGTTGATTCAGGGTTTCTCATGCACTGAGTGCGGCAGCGACCGGGCGGACAGGTGGGCGGACAGGCGGGCGGGTAAATGGGCTGATCGGCCGTTGCGGCGCAACCGCACTTCAGCTTTCGAGCATTTTCATCGCCTGCACGATCGACACCCGCATGCGCGTGAAAGATTGCGCCAGCACGCCGATCTCGTCCTTGCTGCGGACCTCGAACTCGGGCGCAGACATATCCCCCTGGCTGACCCGGTCGGCCAGGGCAGACAACTGCGTCACCGGCCGCACCACCACCCACCAGATCATCAGGTTGAGCAGGATGCCCATGCCGACGAACACCGCCACCAAGGCCGTCATCATGGTCGTGAAGGACTTGTCGGCGCGCGCCAGCGACAGCGCCATCGGCACCGAAACAATCTGCGCGCCCACCACCTCGTTCAGCGTCCAGCCAAAGCCGTTGGCCGGACCGTATTTTTCGACCATCGTGCGCGGCGCCGCTTCGACGCTGCTGTGGCATTGCAGGCAATTCGGGTTGGTGATCTTCAAGGGCCTGGAGATGTACAGCGAAGGGCCGGTGGGCGTCTCGCGCTGGCCGATGAATTCCTTCAGATCGGCACTCGTGCGGAACTGGTTGACGACATCGGCCTCCCAGCCCACTGCACGGTCGCGCGGATTGGTGGGGTTCAGCGTCGCTTCCTTGTACATGAAGTCGGGGTACTTGTCCTTCAGCGAGCCGAGCACTTCCACCGCCGAATAACTGGGCACCGATTGCGGCAAGAACTCGTATTTCATCTGCGTCTGCAACAAGCCGGTGATCTGGCCCGAGGTGTAACCGCGCACCGCGTTGGCCTTGTCCATCAACAAACGCGCGTTGTTGATCACTTCTTGCTGCGCGTTGTCCTGCAGCAGGGTACGTGTGATGTAACCGGTGGCCGCCAGGCCCAACAGCATGGCCAACACGTAGAGCAAGTTGAATTTGACGAGCAGTTTCATCGAATGTCCTCCGCAAGTGATTGAACTGGCCAGGTGCAGCGGCAGCGTGCCGATGCCCAATGACCAGTTTCGGTGCCGGGTTCAGGACCCGGTTGATGGTTTGAGCCTGGCTGCGCCAGGCTTGACCTCGACCCGGTTGGGATAGAGCACGAACTCCCATTCAGCGTGCCGCGATAAATTTTGGTCGATGCCCTTGCGCATGTCAGGCACCCTGGCCCAACCAGAAAACAGATTGGGCAAGCTGCGGCGCAGGCTGCTTTCTGACTGCAACCAAGGCAGCATTTCTTCGTACAGGGGATCGGGCAAAGGCTTGGCTGCTTTGGGCTTGGCGGCGAAGTTCTCATACAGCGTCGGCAGCGTGTCTCTGAAGCCACGCGGCACAGCCTTCAGCTCTTCACCAGAGGGGCGTTGCTGCACGGCACCTTTGGCATCGCCCTTGCGCAAGTGCGCCTGGCCGGGCTTGAGCGAGTGGCGCAACTTGCCAGGCCGCTCGGTCAGCGTTGCTGCGCCAGTTTCGGCAAACACCCAGTGGCTGGCCTCGGTGGCATGCACCACCAAAACGCCGCTGAAGGGGGAGATTTCGGCCGCAGGACTGATCAAACCCGGCGTGGGCGCTTTCGGCCCAGCGCTGAGTTTGACCCATCCTGCCAGCAGATAAATCATAGGCCGGGGCTGGTTGCGGGGCCGTAAGCCATCGGGTTCCAGCATCACCCGGGTCTGTGGCCCCAGGTCGAGCGCACTGCCATCGGGCCACTCGATCCGCACCAAGCGCGCGTCTGCAGCGGTTTCGATCAGTGAGGCAGGCGCCACCTCCACGCCTGCCGCAGCGGCTTGCACCTCAGTGCGGGTGAAAACGCGGGCAGCGCCTTCGACAATGGTCAGTAAAGGGCCATCGGCCCTGGCCGCCGCGTGAACAGGCCACACGGCCAAGCTGACAACAGCCCAGGCAAGGGGCCGGCAAACGCGCCAGACAACCCGCTGAAATGCCTGGCTGACCGCCTGAGAATTGGAACAAATGGAATTCACACGCAATAGTAGCCACCTGAGAGCAAAACGCGAAACCAGCCAAGCCAGCAAAACCAGCAAAACCATGGCGCATGACCTGAATCGTGTCGAAGGCGACGCGATTTGCGCGCCATCTTCATGGCCGCCCGAATCAAAGCGCGGTGCTGTCAACCGCTTTCGATTGCACCGGACAATCAGCGCATGATCTCAGCTGCCCACCGCGTCCTGTCGTTGATCCCGCCGATGACGCAGCTCAACACGCCCTACCCTTCCACCGCTTATCTCACCGGCTTCCTGCGTTCACGCGGCGTGCACGCCGCGCAACAGGATCTGGCTCTGGGTTTGATGCTCAAGCTGCTGTCTGACGCGGGCCTGAGCAGCCTGTACACGCTGATCGAGCAGATGCCTGGCGCCCGCCGCAGCGGCCGTGCGCAATTCTTTGGCGACAACTTTCAGCGCTATCGCCAGAGCATTGGCGCGACCTTGGCCTTTTTACAGGGCCGTGATCCGACCCTGGCACACCGCATTTGCAGCCGCAGCTTCTTGCCCGAGTCGGAGCGCTTTGCATCGCTGGACGTGTTTGTAGGCGCCGCTGCGGGCGCGGACGGCGAGGACGACGCTGAAGTCGGCGACCCGATGGCCTGGGCCTTTGGCGCCCTGGGTATCCAGGACCGCGCCCGCCACCTGGCCACGCTGTACCTCAACGACATCGCCGACGTGTTGCGCGACGTCGTCGATCCGGGCTTCGAATTTGTCCGTTATGGCGAGCGCCTGGCGATGAGTCAGGCCAGCTTTGACCCGCTGGCCCAGGCGCTGGCCAAGCCACCGCATCTGATCGACAGCACACTGCAGGTGCTGACATTGCAAGCCCTCCAGCAGCATCAGCCCACCCTGGTGCTGTTGAGTGTGCCTTTCCCCGGCGCGATGTACGGCGCCTTGCGCATCGCTCAAGTGATCAAGTCGGTGCAGCCCGAGCTGCCGATTGCCCTGGGTGGTGGCTACGTCAATACCGAGCTGCGCGAGCTGGCCGAGCCAAGACTGTTCGACTTCGTGGACTTTGTGACGCTGGACGCCGGCGAGCGCCCGTTGCTGGCGCTGCTCGAGCATCTGCAAGGCAAACGCAGCGCGCAGCGCCTGGTGCGCACTTTCAGGCGCGTCGATGGTGCTGTCACTTACACCCACTTCGTCGAGCCAGAAGTGCCGTTCGATGACGTCGGCACGCCCACCTGGGACGGCCTGCCACTGGGCCAGTACCTGTCGCTGCTGGACATGCTCAACCCCATGCACCGGCTGTGGAGCGATGGCCGCTGGAACAAGCTGACGGTGGCCCATGGCTGCTACTGGAAGAAGTGCAGCTTTTGCGACGTCAGCCTGGACTACATCAGCCGTTACGACGCAGCCAGCGCCAGCACGCTGGTCGACCGCATCGAAGCGGTGGTGAATGAGACCGGGCAGACCGGGTTTCACTTTGTCGACGAAGCTGCTCCGCCCAAGTCGCTCAAAGCCCTGGCTGCTGAACTGCAGCGCCGCCAGCTCAACATCAGTTGGTGGGGCAACATCCGTTTCGAGAAGACTTTCACACCGGAGCTTTGCCAGCAGCTTGCTGACAGCGGTTGCATCGCCATCAGCGGCGGCCTGGAGGTGGCCTCGGACAGGCTGCTGGACTTGATGAAAAAGGGTGTCTCGGTAGCGCAAGTGGCGCGCGTGACCAAAGGCTTTGCCGACGCCGGTGTGCTGGTGCACGCCTACCTGATGTACGGCTTCCCGACCCAGACCGCGCAAGACACGGTGGATGCTTTGGAGTACGTGCGCCAATTGTTTGCCGCAGGCTGCATCCAGAGCGGCTTCTTCCACCGCTTCACTTGCACGGTGCATTCACCTGTGGGCAAGAACCCGCAGGATTACGGGGTGACGCTGCAGCCACTGCCGCCCGGGCAATTTGCCAAAAACGACATCGGCTTCATCGACCCGACCGGCACCGACCACGACAGCTTGGGGCTGGGGCTGAAAAAGGCGCTGTACAACTACATGCACGGCATCGGGCTCGAAGAAGACGTGCGGATGTGGTTTGACATGCCCGCACCGAAGACGCGGGTCAAGCGGCGCGCGATTGCGCAAGCGCTGGACGGGACATGAGACCGAGCTTGGCGGACCCGGCGCAGGCCTGTCGCCTGTCAGGCCTGCGCCAGGCTGCGCACCTTCACCGCCTTGCCCTTGACTTTGCCGGCGCCGAGGCGGCGCAGCACCTGCGGCGCGATCTCGCGTTGCACCGCCACGTAGGTGGCGTGCTCGTTGATGTGGATCTTGCCGATCTGCGCGGCTGCGAAGCCCAGATCCTTGGTCAAGGCGCCCAGCACGTCACCGGCACGGATTTTCTGCTTGCGCCCGCCCAGGATCTGCAGCGTCACCATCGGCGCCAACAACGGCTCGGCCGAAGCGGTCTGCAAGCTGTCCAGCCCCACCCACTGGCTGCTGAAGCCACCCGCTTGCTCGATCTGTCCGACACGCCCCATCTCATCGACGCTGGCCAGGCTCAGCGCGATGCCTTGCTGATCCACGCGCCCGGTGCGGCCGATGCGGTGGGTGTGGGTGGCCGGGTCGGGGCTGATGTCGACGTTGATCACGGCCTGCAGTTGCTCGATGTCCAGACCGCGGGCAGCGATGTCGGTGGCCACCAGCACGCTGGCGCTGCGCTGCGCAAACTGCACCAGCACCTGGTCGCGGTCGCGCTGCTCCAGCTCGCCGTGCAGCGCCAGCGCAGAGATGCCTTGCGCACTCAGCACTTCGGCCAAGTCACGGCACTGCTGCTTGGTGTTGCAAAAAGCCAGCGTGCTGACGGGCCGGTAGTGCTGCAACAGCTGGCCCACCGCATGCAGCCTTTGCTCTTCTTTGACTTCAAAGAAGAATTGTTGGATTTGGGTGGCGGCCACCGGCTCGGCCAGTTTCACATGCTGGGGCTGGCGCAAAAAACTGGCCGCCAGGCGCTCGATGTCTGCGGGGTAGGTGGCAGAAAACAGCAGCGTCTGGCGCTGCGCCGGGCACTGCCTGGCCACGCTGCTGATGTCGTCGAAGAAACCCATGTCCAGCATCCGATCGGCCTCGTCCAGCACCAGCACTTTCAGCGCCTGCAGCTGCAGGCTGCCGCGCTCCAGGTGGTCCAGGATGCGGCCGGGTGTGCCTACCACCACATGCGCGCCATGCGCCAGACTGGCGATCTGGGGGCGCAGAGCCGCGCCGCCGCACAGGCTCAGGATCTTGATGTCGCCCTGGGCGCGCGCCAGCCGGCGCAGCTCCTGTGTGACTTGCTCTGCCAGCTCGCGTGTCGGGCACAGCACCAAAGACTGCAGCTCAAAACTGGCAGGCGAGAGGCGCTCAAGCAGCGCCAGGCCGAAGGCCGCCGTCTTGCCGCTGCCGGTCTTGGCCTGCGCGATCAGGTCATGTCCTGCCAAGGCCAGCGGCAGGCTGGCGGCCTGGATCGGCGTCATCTGCAAATAGCCCAGAGCCTGCAGATTGGCCAGCACCGGCTGCGGCAGCGCCAAGGTGGCAAAGCCCTTGTCTGGCGCCGTGCTCACGCCTGTCACACCTGTCACGCCTGAGCTGCGTGCGGCACTTGCGGCACTTGCGGCACTTGGGGCGACTGGGGGGCCGTCCGCTTGCGCGGGTCCGGATGAAGATGGGGCAACGACTGGCGGATTCATGAGCGATTATCGGGACCTGGGAGACGCCCAGTCCCTTTTTGCGCTGGATGCACCTGATTCACGCTGGGTGCCGCTGTTCTGCGGCTGTTCTGCCGCTGTTATGCAGCTGTCCTGCCGCTGTTCTATCTCTCCGTCTGCCTCTGCCTCTGCCTCTGCCTCTGCCTCTGCCCCTCACCCGTATTTTCACCAGGATTTGCATGACCTTCCCCGTCGCTGAACCACAAGACTCACCAGAAAAACCCAGCGACACCGTCGCAGACGCTGCCGACAAGCCCAGCAGCAAGCCGCAACTGAACCTGCCGCGACCCAGACATGCCAGCCGTGTGCCACCGCACATCGGCAAGGCACAGCTGGCGCAGATCCGTCACGGCGCCTACGCACTGCCGCAGGTGGTCAAGCCTGCCGACTTTGGCGGCGACGACGAGACGCTGGAGCAGATGGGTCTTGTGATGCTGCAAAAAGCATCCTCGGGTGGCACCTCGGCTGCAGCCGGGCGGCCCAGCCGCTGGATCGACCCAGCGCTGATGGACGCAGCGCTGAGCCACCAGCAAGCGGTGGGCACTGGCCCCGTTGCGCGACCGACGTTTCTGCAGCGCCACTCGACCCTCGAAACATTGGGCGTGGCCCGCCACGGCAGCGAATGGAGCCGGCTGATCAGCCATGCCCTGGCACTGGCGCAACCGGGCTGGAAGGTGCCGGTGCTGTACCGGCTGCCGGTGCAGGCCGAAGCGGTCTGGGCCTTCTATCGTGATGGCGACCGCGACGCCCTGGTCGCTGCCTTGGGCCCGGCTGTCACGTATCCGCACGCCAAGCCCCTGATCACGCACCTGGATGGGCTGGTCGCGCACAGCCAGGCGCAATTGCGGCAGCGGCTTTCAGCCACTGGTGGTGTCGATGCCGCGACCCGCCTCGCACAGACCCAGGGCCACAGCGTCGAGCTGCCGCCCGAGATGGCGGCGCAGCTGGACAGCCTGCTGCCGCGCCTGCAGGCCGAATGCGCCACACCCAAGGCGCTGGTGTCAGCAGCCACCTTGGCCGATTTGCAACAAGCCTGCACGCGCGCACAGGAACGCTGGGCGCACGCGGTGGCCGAAACCCACACGCTGGCCGGGCTGAACAACGAGCTGGCGTTTCAAGGCTACCCGGGCACCTTCGCCAAAGCGCGCCGCATGGGCCGGCGCGTCACGCTGTATGTGGGCCCGCCCAACAGCGGCAAGACACACGCGGCTTTTGAGCGGCTGGCGCAGGCGCTGGACGGCGCCTACCTGGCGCCATTGCGGCTCTTGGCGCTGGAAGGGCGTGACCGCCTGGTGGCGCGCGGCGTGCCTTGTTCATTGCTGACGGGCGAAGAAAACGTGCCCGCAGAACAGGCGCGCGTGGTCAGCAGCACGATCGAGATGGTGTCGACCAACAGCGCGGTAGACGTGGCGGTGATCGACGAAGCGCAAATGATCTTCGACCCCTCGCGCGGCTGGGCCTGGACGCAGGCCATCGTCGCGGTGCCGGCCAAAGAGCTGATCATCATCTGCAGCGCCTACGCCGTGCCTGCGGTGAAGAATCTGCTGGGCCTGTGCGGCGAAAGCTGTGATGTGCGCGAGTTTGCGCGCAAGCAGCATGTGCAAACGCTGCCCCGCCCGGTGCCCCTCGGCGAGCTGAGCCTGGGCGACGCGGTGGTGGCCTTCAGCCGCCGAGATGTGCTGATGCTGCGTGACCAGATTGCCGCTGGCGGGCACCCGGTGTCGGTGATCTACGGTGCGCTGCCGCCCGAAGTGCGGCGCCGCGAAGCCGAGCGTTTTGCCAGCGGTGACAGCCATATCCTGGTGGCCACCGACGCCATCGGCATGGGGCTGAATCTGCCGATCCGCCGGGTGCTGTTCAGCACCGTCAACAAGTTCGACGGCCAGGGCGACAGGGCGCTGAACGAAGGCGAAGTGCACCAGATCGCAGGTCGCGCTGGCCGCTACGGCATCCACGACGAAGGCTTTACCGGCGTGCTGGCAGAAGCCGAGCCAGGCGCCGAGCAAGTGCTGCGCGAGTTGCTGGCCCAAAGCCCGCAAGCTCCGCGCGACTTCAAAGCCCCGGTGGCGCCCAACGGCTGGCATGTGGACACCATCAGCAGCCGCCTGAACAAGAACCGCTTGCGCGAAGTGCTGGCCGTGTTCATGGAGCAGTTGAAGCTGGACGACGCGCACTTTGCGGTGGCCGAGCTGGAGCAGATGCTGCAACTGGCAGAAGAGCTGGACCGCTGCGCCGGCCGCTTGAGCCTGCGCGAGCGCTTTGTGTACGCGCAGGCGCCGGTGGACACCCGCACCGACACCCAGGTGCAGTACTTTTTGGACTGGGCGGCCAACCATGCCAGCTCGGGCCGGGCCGGCCGGCCCGGCTTTCTGGACGAGGTGGACGGCCACAGCCGGCTGGAGCGCATGGAGCAAGCGCTGCGCGCCTGCACGCTGTGGCTGTGGCTGGACCTGCGCTTCCCGGGCATCTATGGCCATGTGGAGACGGTGCTGGCCTTGCGTAGCCAGCTCAACGACGGCATCGAGCGGCAACTCAAAGGCAAGCGGCCGCTGGCGCAAAGGCGGCAGCGGCGTGGCGGTGGGCCGGGTGGTGGTGGTGGTGGTGGTGGTGGTGGTGGCGGTGGTGGTGGGGGCAAGGGCGAGCGGCAAAGTGCGAGCAAAGGCCCAGCCAGCCGCCCCAGTCATACCCGCAAGCGGGCTAACCAGCCATGACAGCGGGCAGCCACACCCCACGCGCTTTCAGCCCGGCTGCAGAGCGCAATCGCCAAGCCGTCGCGGCCCAATTGCGTCTGATCCTGGTGGGCGACGACAGCGCCGCCACGGCAACAGTCCCTGAAAACCCAAAAGTCTCTGCAAGCCCCACCGACTCACCGCGCCACTTGCTGGAGATCGCCAGCGGCACCGGCCAACACGCCGCCTATTGCGCGCCCACCCTGCCCGGCTGGATGTGGTGGCCCAGCGATTTCTCAGCCGACGGCTTGGCCTCCATCGCCGACTGGTGCGCAGATGTGCCCAGCGTGCAAACACCGTTGCTGCTGGACGTTTTGCAACCCTCCCCATGGCCAGGTGTGCCACCCCAGTTGGACGCCATCTACTGCGCCAACCTGCTGCACATCGCACCTTGGGCCTGCTGCGCAGGGTTGATGCAAGGCGCCGCTGCCCATCTCAAGCCCGGTGGCTTGCTGCTGATTTACGGGCCCTTCGTGGTGCCAGGCCAAACCACCGCCGCCAGCAATCTGGCCTTTGACGCCGATCTGCGCAGCCGGGACCCGGCCTGGGGCTTGCGCTCGCTGAGCGAGGTGCTTGCCGCCGCCGCTGTACACCGGCTGGACCTCAGGCAGCAAATCACGATGCCGGCCAACAACCTGCTGCTGGTGTTCGGCCGCCAGGGCTGAGAGGCTGGGCCAAGCAGTCCCTGTACGGGTAGCGGTTGCATCACTGCATCGAACGAGACAGACTGCGCCAGCGTCATTGGCTGTTGCCATTTTGGCAATGTCCCACCCATGCCGCTTGTGCCGAGCCAGGCGCCAGTGGTCCGTTCCGTCAATGAGGTTACAAATGAAATTGACGCGTTCGATCGTCAGGCTGGGCGCAAACCACAGCCATCGCTGCAGCTGTGGCGCGGATTTGCAACGACGCATGGCGGGCGATTGCGCGATTTCATGTCATCGGTTTGACGGAACGGACCACTAGAGACCCCATGAAAGCGATCACGCTGAAACTGCCCGAAACACTGGACCATCGCCTGACACATTTCACTCGCCAACCAAGAGCCAGCAGCAATAGCGCGGCAGTGCGGCACGCCATGGAAGCCTATGTTGATGCAGCGCCGCAGGCCGCGCATTGCGCAGTCCTCGCCACAAACTGGTTGGGGATGTTGCGCGGGCCTGCTGATTTGTCCACCCATCCGAGGCACCTCGACAACTTTGGCGCATGAAGGCTCGCGCCGCTGAACTGTTGAGCGCTGTGTTGGTGGACACAGGGCCACTGGTCGTCCTGCTGAACGCCACAGACAGCCGTCACGCGACAGTCTCAGCGCAGCTGAGACGCATCAAACCGCCATTCATCAGCCGTGAAGCTGTTTTGGCCGAGGCCACACATCGAGTGCGCCAACTACACGGCGGCCGTGCAGCGCTGCTTGAAGTGGTCGACGGGGGATTTTTGAGGCGCATCCAGGCGCATGCAGCGGGCTGCTTCAAGGCGCTGCTGCGGAGCGGACCGGGCTGCGGTGGCTGGCGGCGCCTGGTATGGTTGCATCTCTCTGGCTGGGTGCTGATCGCAAGAGTTCGGCCGCTGCACAGACCGCTTTCAGCAGCTTACGAAACCGGCTGCGAGTTCGTCGCAGCCAAGGTTGCCGTTAATGAACCGAAAACGCCGCTGGACCTGTCCTCAGCGCGAGGGAATATGACCTCTGAAACTAAAATGCCGTTCCTTCGGCCCATCGCCAGGAAGAGTTGGGCACCTGACACTGACGACGCAAGGTTGGCAGGCGACAGCGGCCCGCCAAGCGGAGCAGAAGTCGCTGCGACGGTCCATTCGTTTGCGCGACGGTGCAGGCTGAACCGATTGAGCACCTCGCCACCGAACCATGGTCGGCATTGCGCCGGCACAGCCTCTTGGCAGGCGGTCGCATGACGCGGCTGCTGTTGATCAACCCGAATACCACTGTGGCTTTGACCGAGGTGCTGGCAACGCACGCCCGGTCCCTGGCGCCCGATGGCGCTGTGCTGACGACGCGCACCGCGCGCTTCGGAGCCTCTGTTGTTTCGAGCCAGACGGGCGTCGTTCTGGCCGCCCACGCGGTGCTCGACGCCTGGGCTCTCGATGTCCAACAGTACCCGGGAGATGCGCCATCGGCGATCCTGATCGGCTGTTTGGGGGACCCCGGCCTGGAGGCATTGCGGGAAATCGGCGGGTGCCCGGTCTTCGGCCTGGCCTCTGCGGCCTTCGACGAGGCGGCGCGCTTGGGGCGCTGGGCGGTGGTCACAGGCGGCAGGCCCTGGGTGCCCATTTTGAAGAGACTGGCCTCCTCGCTTGGCGTCCACGGCTCGCTCGCCGATGTGAGGGCCGTTTCCGCGACCGCCACGCAACTGGCAGCGGACCCCGCGTGGACGCGCCGAATGCTGCACGAAGCCTGTACTCAGTTGCTTCGTGATCACCCCGATCTTGATTGCATCGTGCTGGGCGGCGCAGCCCTCGCCGGAATGGCTGCGGATTTGCAATCCGAGCTTCCGGTGCGCTTGCTTGACAGCGTGCGCTGCGCCTCATCGGCGTCGTGGAAGGCTGCTGC
>JBBQIB010000061.1:0-17552 GCA_038324515.1 Burkholderiales bacterium | reverse complement strand
AAAAACAAGCAGCCTGCGCAGCTTCCACCCCCTGAAATCGAGAGTCGTCTTTGGAAGCATTGCTGGTTTCGACCGGGGTCGTGGCACTGGCCGAGATCGGCGACAAGACGCAGCTGCTGGCCTTCATCCTGGCCGCGCGCTTCAAGAAGCCCTGGCCCATCGTGACGGGCATTCTTGTGGCGACGTTGTTGAACCACGGCCTGGCGGGTGCCCTGGGTGCCTGGATCACCACCTTGCTGAGCCCCACCACCTTGCGCTGGACTCTGGCGGCCCTGTTCATCGGCATGGCGGTGTGGACCATGGTGCCCGACAAGCTGGACGAGAGCGAGGCCCGAGTCGCCACCCGCTGGGGCGTATTTGGTACCACGCTGGCGGCGTTTTTTCTGGCCGAAATGGGCGACAAAACGCAGATTGCCACGGTGGCATTGGCAGCGCACTACGCCTCTGCTGCAACAGCAGTTTCAGCCTACTGGGTGATTGCAGGCACCACGCTGGGCATGCTGGTGGCCGATGTGCCAGCCGTGTTTGCAGGCCAGAAGCTGGCCTCCCGCATCCCCATGCGTTGGATACATGGCGCGGCGGCGTGCATTTTTGTGGCGTTGGCGGTGGCCACGGTAATGGGTGCGGGGGCACAGCTGGGCTTTTGAGAGCTTTTTGAGCTGCGGCAAGGTCACACAATACCGACGATGCCATCTACCGTCAGCACTTGACTGCCCTCGATCCGTCATTGCCTCAGCCGCGCGGCCCAGCCGCAGGGCTCAGTGACCGGGTGGAGGGGCGCACTGTCGCTGAGCGCAGGCCCATGGTTTTTGCGCTGCTTTTTTCGCTCGCGGCCCATGCCCTGCTTTTGAGCTTGAATTTTGTGGGGGATGGCTTCGGCGTGCCCAGCCTGGGCTTTCCTTGGCAAGAGAGGCGCGTGCAGGCGCCTGAGTTGCGCATCCGGCTGACTGAGCCGCCTGATCGGGTGGCACAGGTTGCGCCGCCTTCAAGGCCTGCACTGCCCGCGCCGCCCTTAGCGCCTGCACCACCTGCGCCGCCCCCACCACCTCTGACGCCTGCAACACCGGCGCCGCCCCCATCACCCGTACCACCCGTACCACCCGCATCACCCGCAGCTGCCACAGTGCTGCCGCTGCCTTCACTGCCGCCGCTGCCGGCGCCAACGGCTGCTGAACCGCTGCCTTCCGCATTGACGGCCCTGCAACCAGCTCTGGCCGAGTTACCGAGCTTGACCCAGCCTGCCAGCGTGATGCAGGCACCGGTGGCGGTGCAGGCGCCGGTGGCCCAGGCGACGCAAGTCGAGGCTGCATCGCCGGCTGTGACCCGGTCCATGCCCGCGCCACTGGCGCTACCCCCGCCTGATGCGCGGAGCCCGACGGCCGCGCTGCCGCAGTCGGCGCTGGCCGAATCGCTGCCGTTGGCCGAGATCGCGCCCGCCAACAGGATGGCTTTGGCGCCCCGCGTTGACCCGCAGTGGGCAGTGGCTGCCAATCAGCCATTGCCTGTGCCATTGCCCGTGTTGGCGCCTGCGCCTCTTTTGGCTCCAACAGCCCCACCCGTACCGCCAGCAGCTGCACCAGCCCCCGCACCCGCACCGGCACCCGCACTAAGCCCCGCACCCGCAGCGGCGTCTCCCGGCGTATCAAGTACGCAAGTACCGCCACTGCCCACGCCGCCGATCGAGGCCACAGCGGCAGCCCGCGCCGCACAAGCGCTGCAGGAAGAAGCTGCTGCAGCCTTGAAGCGCGAACAGGACATCGCGCAGGCGCTGCAACGGCAGCAGGCAGCCGATCGTCTGGCAGCGCTGCAGGCCGAGGCAGCGCAGCAGGAAGTTGCGCGGCAGCAAGAGGCACGACAGGAGACAGTGCGACAAGAGACAGTGCGACAAGAGGCGGCTCGTCAAGAAGCCGCTCGCCAAGAATTGGCCCGCACCGAGGCTGCGCGACTGGAGCAGGCCCGTCAAGAGGCGGCCAGACTCGCAGCGGCCCAGCGCCAGGCGCAGCTGGAGGCTCAGCGTCAGGAGGCAGCTCGTCAAGAGGCTGCCCTGGCTGAAGCCACCCGACTGGAGGCTGCGCGCCAAGAGTCGGCGCGTGCTGAAGCTGCGCGCGCTGAAGCAGCGCGCCAGGAAATCGCTCGACAAGAAGCCGCGCGGCAGGCCGCTGTCCAACTCGAAGCGCAGCAAGCCGCCCAGCGCCAGGAAGCCGCGCGCGCCGAACTTGCACGCCGGGCTGCCGAGTTGCAAGCAGCAGCCGACAGGCGCGAAGCTGCACTGCGTGCGATCGGCAGAGAGCTCAGTGACGCGGCCGACAGGCGCGAAGCCGCCGCTGCGGCGCGCATGGCGACATCGCCCTCGGCCAGCCCTTTGCGCCGCGGCCGGCTCTTTGGCCTTGCCGACTCCAACGCGGAACTGGTGGCCTACGCTGAAGCCTGGGCACGCAAGATCCAGCTCAACATGACCATCGACAAGGTGCGCGAGGCTCTGCAGCAGCCTCACACGCAGCCGGTGTTGACGGTGGCGATCCGCAGCGACGGCTCGGTCGAGTCGGTCACTTTTGTGCGCTCCAGCGGCGTGGCTGCGATCGATGAAGCGGTGCGCGGCATCGTGCACAGCCAGGCGCCTTATCAAAGCTTCTCGCCGCTGTTGGCGCGCGACTACGACGTCATCGAGATTCGCCGCACTTGGCACTTTGATGTGGCGGTGCGGTTGTACTGAGGCTGGCCCGCGTCCGCCCATCAGGCACGCGTCTCAATTGGCGTAGATGTCGCCCCAGACTTTGTTGTACTGACTGAAGATGTTTTTCAGGATGGCGCTCAACTGGGCCACGCCGACCCACTGGTCGATGGCAAAGTCGGTGCGCTCGCCCAACGAAAAATTGAATTTGCGGTAGCCCAGGTTCTCCAGGTAGCGCATCAGACGTTCGGAATTGGCAAAGAACTCACTGGTGAACTCGAAAGAAACCACGCCGATGCGCTTGCTCAAACCACAGATGACTTCGTACTCGAAGCCTTCAACGTCGATCTTGGCGTAACGCGGGGTGCCATGCTCCAGCACCAATTGGTCCAGCGTGGTGACGGCGATGTCCAGCTTGTGGTCCCAGGTCTCGTTGGCAAAGCGCCCTGTTTTCCACTCGGGTGAGAAGGTCGACAACACGGGTGATTTGCTGTTGATGCTCATCTCCATGATGCCGGGCCGGCCGGCCAGCCCTTTGGGCACGACGGCCACATTCGGGTTGCCGGCAAAGCGGGCATTGAGCAGCGCCACGCAGGCGGGCTGAGGCTCGACGCAGACCAGTTTGACGCCGCGGATGAGCAACGCAGCCGCCTTGTCGCCGTTGTTGGCGCCCACGTCAAACACCACGTCGCCCGGGACCAGGCATTGAGCGATCTGGTGCAGCGGGGCGACCTTTGGCTGGATGTCAACAGCAGGCGCAGCGTGGTTGGCATGGGCCGCGAGCGGCAGAGGGGAAGGGGCAGGGGCGGCGGCAATTTGCACAGAGTGATCCCATTGTTGCGAATCATCAAAGTGTGTGCTTCGGCTGAGCCCGCAATCACCGGATGACGGGCTTGAAGCCGCGCCTGTTCTTGTTTGGCGCTGCCACGTGGCAGTTGGTGGTGCGGACAAGCCAAGCCGGTCTCAGCGCTGCAGCACCGCGCGGCCGATGCCCGTCAACAGATGGTGCACCTGCAAGCCGCTGGCCACCGCCAGCGCGGCGGCATAAGGGGGCATGTTGGTGCACTCCAGCACCAAGCTCTGCAACTGCGGATGCCGCAGGCGCAGGGGCTCGACCAGGGCCACCAGTTCTGCCTGCGCGCGCGCCTGGTCCAAGGTGGGCTGGTCGCCCAGGATCTGTTGCCTGAAGTGGCTGGATGCAGGCACCCCGATCACCGGCGTGTGCTCGGGCACACCGGCAGAGCGCAGCAGCGCGGGCGACAGGCTCTGGTCATCGATGGTCAGGATCGCAGGTGCTGCCAAGTGGCGGCAAAGCAGCAAGCTCGAGCTGAGCACCGGCACCGGCAGCGCTTGGCTCATCTGTTCCTGATAGCGCACCAGAAAACCACAACTGGTGGTGATGAAAGTAGCGCCTTCGGCCACCAAATCGTGCGCAGCCGAGATGAAGGCAGCCAGCAGACCCGGGTCGTCGCGGTTGACCACACGTTGTGGAGTCGCGCCTGCCAAGACTTTGTAGCGCACCGCCAAGCCCAGATCGGCAAAACTTTGTGGATGGCCGATGTCACCCACGGGCCGCGGGAACCGCGTTTGCAGCATCAGCACGCCAACGCAGGGCGCTCGGTCCGGGGTGTGGTGCATGGCGTCTGGCAGGGCGTGTGAGTTGTCGGCGGGGTGGCGGGGTGCGGGATTCGCGCGCCAGATAATAAGCAGGTGTGTCTTGCCCCTGCACCATGACCGAAGCGCGTATCGCTGTGCTGGGCGCTGGCATGGTGGGCGTGTGCTGCGCGCTGGAACTGCAATCGCGCGGCCATGCCGTGACGCTGATCGAGCGCGAGCATCCGGCTGCGCAGACTTCTGGCGGCAATGCCGGGGTGGTGGCGCGCAGCTCCCTGGTGCCGATCAACAACCCTGGGCTGTGGCTGACCTTGCCGCAGCTGATAAGCAGCGCTGGAGGCAACGGCAGTTCTGCGTTGCGCTATGACCTGGGATATTTGCTGCACCACCCTGCTTGGGTGCTGGGCTTTTTGGCCAGCACGCGCCAAAGCGTCTTCGAAGTCACAGCGCAGGCCCTGGATGCATTGATCAGGCTGTCGTCCGAGCGCCATCGTCACTGGAGCGCGGCTGCCCGGGTGGCGCATCTGTGGCGCCACGATGGCTGGCTGTATGCCTACCGGGATGCGGTGGCCTGCAAACGAGCTGCGGGCACGCGCGCCGTCTGGTCGCGCTTTGGCGTGGCGCACCAGGTGCTGCAAGCACCAGAGCTGACGGCGCTGGAGCCGGCGCTCGGCCCTGCCTATGCTGCTGCGGTGTGGGTACGAGACGCTGCCGCTGCCGCCAGCCCGCAGCAGGTGGTGCAGGCCTATGCCGACTGTTTTGTGCGGCAAGGCGGCACGCTGCTGCGTGATGAGATCCGGACCTTGGCGCCTGCGGGCGCTGGCCGCTGGCGTTTGCAAATGGTGCGGGCGGGTGAATCGCAATTTGCACGCGTCGTTGTTTGCCTGGGCCCTTGGTCGCCCGAGCTGCTCGCGCCGCTGGGCCTGCGGGTGCCGATGGCCTTCGAGCGGGGCTATCACATGCACTATGGCTGGGCGGGTGATACGCCACTCACACGCCCGGTGTACGACACGGCGGCGGCCTGCGTGCTCTCACCGATGCGGCAAGGCCTGCGTTTGACCACCGGGGTGGAGTTGACCCACCGCGATGCGGCCAGCGACTTTGGCCAATTGGATGCTGCAGAAGCTGCCGTGCGCGCCGTGTTGCCGCTGGGCCAGCGGCTGGACGCTGCACCCTGGCGCGGCGCCAGGCCCACCTTGCCCGACAGCCGGCCGGTGATCGGCCAGGCGTCCAGGCACCCTGGCCTGTGGCTGGCCTTCGGGCATCAACACATCGGCTTCAGCACCGGCCCAGGCACTGCAGCCATGCTGGGGGCCATGTTGGATGGGCAGGCACCCGCCGTGGATGCGCTGCCCTTCAGCCCGGCGCGGCTGGGGCTTTGATCGACGCTGCCCGGGCTGCCAGCCAACCAGTCACCAGCCAACAGGCCTGCTCGGCTACATGTGCGACGGCAACCAGTTCACGATCTGCGGAAACCACCAGATCGCCGTCAACGCGAAAGCCATCATCAAGAAGTAAGGGAAGGTCACCTTGGACAGCCAGGTCACCTCACGCTTTGTCATGCCTTGCAGCACAAAGAGGTTGAAGCCCACAGGCGGCGTGATCTGCGCCATCTCGACCACGATGACCACGAAGATGCCGAACCAGATCAGGTCGATGCCGGCCGCCGACACAGTGGGCAGGATCACACCCATGGTCAGCACGATCATCGAGATGCCGTCCAGAAAGCAGCCCAGGATCATGTAGAAAATGGCCAGCGCCACCAGCAGCATGCCGGGGCTGAGTTTCAGCTCGACCATGAACTCTGCCAGGTGGCGCGGCAGGCCGATATAGCCCATCGACAAAGTCAGAAAGGCCGCGCCCGAAAGAATCAGCGCGATCATGCAGTACAGCCGCGTGGCACCCATCAGCGAGCCCTTGAAGGTGGCCCAGCTGAGTGCACCCTGCAGCGACGACAGCAGCAACGCGCCCACCACGCCAATGGCGGCTGCCTCGGTGGCCGTGGCCACACCGCTGTAGATACTGCCGACGACGCCGGCGATCAGCAGCATCACCGGGATCAGGTGGCGCGATTCGCGCAGCTTTTCCATCAGGCTGGCCTGGGGCTCGGCCAGCGGCACCTGGTCGGGGTTGAGCAGTGCCCAGATGATCAGATAACCCGAAAACAGGCTGGCCAGAAAGAGCCCAGGCAGCACACCCGCCACAAACAACTTCGCAATCGAGACTTCGGCGGCCACGCCGTAGACGATCATGATGATCGACGGCGGAATCAGCAGGCCCAGAGTGCTGGCGCCGCCCAAGGAGCCAATCACCTTGTTGGCTGGGTAGCCGCGGCTTGCCAGCTCCGGAATCGTCATCTTGCCGATGGTGGTGCAGGTGGCAGCAGACGAGCCGCTGACCGCTGCAAAGATCGCGCAGCCCAGGATGTTGGTGTGCAGCAGCCGGCCGGGCAGGGCGTTGACCCACGGCGCGAGGCCGCGGAACATGCTCTCGGACAACTTGGTACGAAACAGGATTTCGCCCATCCAGATGAAGAGCGGCAACGCGGTCAGCGTCCAGCTGCTCGAAGCGCCCCAGATGGTGATCGCCATCGCGTCGCCTGCCGGCCGGGATGAGAACAACTGCATGCCGATCCAGGCCACGCCGGCCAACGTCAGGCCGATCCACACCCCACTGCCCAACAAGGCAAACAGCGAGACGACCAAGAGCAGCGTGATGGTGAGGTCACTCATGGTGGGCCTCGCCCCCGCTGTGGCTGCGCTGCCCGCGCCACTCCAGCACCCACTCGTCGAGCAGCGCGATCAGCAGCACCGTGGTGCCGATGCCCATCAGGATCTGCGGTATCCACAGCGGCGTGGCGTCGCTGGCGGTGGAGACGTCGTTGAAGCTGTGCGATTGCCAGGCCAGCCGCCAGGCGTAAAAGCAAAGCAGGCCGGCCAGCATGGCGCCCGCACCCAGCGCCCACAATTCCAGCCCGCGCCGGGCCCTGCCGCGCAGCTTGCCGATGAGCAAGGTCACGCGGATGTGCTCGTTGCTCTTCAGTGTGTGTGCCAGTGCCAGGAAGCCTGCGCCGGCCATCGCGTAGCCTGCGTAGGCGTCGGTGCCGGGCAGGTGGAAGTGCAACAGCCGCCCCAGGATCGACAGCAACACCATGATCAAGACGCCGATCATGAACACGGCGGCCAGCGCGGCCGACCCGTTGTACAGACTGTCCAGCAGTTTTCGCATCCGGCACTCGATCAGGGAAACCGCACCCCACAGCCATTGCGAGTGCAACGGATTCAAAGCAGGGCTCGCAGCAGGGGCCAGGCCGGCTGGTTGCAGCCTGGCGCTGAGGGGGTTGCAGGCGCTGAGTTGAGCTCGCGCGCTTACTTGCGGAAGGCGTCCAGCATGGCCTGGCCTTCACCGCCGGACTTGCTCAACCACTCTTTGAGCATCGTGTCGCCGACTTTCTTCATGTCGGAACTGAGCGCCGCCGACGGCTCCAGGATCGCCATGCCGTTCGCCTTGAGCTTGTCGAGCGTCTCGCCGTTGGCCTTTCTGCTGGCCGCCCAACCGCGGGTCTCGGCGTCGGCACCGGCCTTCAACACCGCTTGTTTGGTGGCGGCATCCAGCCCATCAAAGGCCGCTTTGTTGATGAGCACGGCGTTCTTGGGCAGCCAAGCCTGGGTGTTGTACCAATACTTGACGTGCTCGTAGAGCTTGGCATCCCAGCCGGTCGAGCCGCTGCTCATCATGCTCTCGGTGACGCCAGTGGCAAAGGCCTGGCTGACTTCGGCCGCCTGCACCGTCACCGGCTGCGCGCCCACCAACTCGGCGATGCGGGCCGTGGCCGGGCTGTAGGCACGCCACTTGATGCCTTTGAGGTCGGCGGCGCTGTTGAGCGGCTTCTTCGAGTAGATGCCTTGGGGCGGCCAGGGCACCGCGTACAGCAGCAGCATGCCTTGCTCGCCCAGCTTCTTCTCCATCAGCGGGCGCTGCGCCTTGTACAGCTTCATTGCCTCGTCATAGCTGTCGGCCAGGAAGGGCATGCCGTCGGCGCCGTAGATCGCCCATTCATTGGCAAAGTTGGCCAGCAGGATCTCGCCGATCTGCGCCTGCCCACCTTGCACGGCACGTTTGATCTCGGGCGCCTTGAACAGCGACGCACCCGCATGCACGGTGATCTTGAGCTTGCCGCCCGAGGCCTTGTCCACTTCATCGGCAAACTGCTGGATGTTGACGGTATGGAAGTTGCTGGCGGGGTAGGCCGCCGGCAAGTCCCACTTGGTCTGGGCCAGGGCAGAGAGGCTGAGCGGCAGGGTGGAGGCCGCCAGGGCCAGACCAAAGAGGCGACGTTTCATGAAGTGCTCCAAAAGAGGGTGGATGTGGCTCGTCGGATGCAGCTGGCCACAGGTGGAAGCTCGCATGCGCGTACCTGTGACGGCCAGACGCAAGAAGCGGACCACAGTGAAGCCAGGGCCAGCACCGGAGATCGAGTGGGCGGAACTCTATCGCTTCGGCAAGCCTTGCCTATCGGTGTTTTCGCCGCAGGGCTCGGGTGAGCACTGGGTGAGCGCTGGTTGAAGACTTGCGTGAGGGGGTCTGGACTGGGCCATGGCGCGAAGGAAAGTCGTGCAACAGCGTCATCGTCGGTTGGATGAACGGGGGCAGCCGCTAGCATTCAGCATTTCATCCCCGCACCCGTATGCAGCTCGATCTGTTTGCCCACAGCCGTGACGTGATGTTGCGCAACGACTTGGCCACAGCACTGACACAGCGCGATGCAGCGACGAGCCGCTCAGCGCTGGCGCAATGGGCTTGCGAGTATCCCGAGGACCCGGGCCTGGCAGCAGCAAGGCTGCTGGTGGCAGCGCTGGTGCAAGCCGCTGAATCGCCCCCACGCCCGCCCCCAGGCCCCACGTTGGCGGCCGCCCGCGCCTATCAGCGCAGCGTGCTGGCTCCAGCCGCTGCAGCCGTGCTGGGCAGCAAAGACGCCCAGTCCTGGCTCAAGCCGCTGTGGCGCTCCCTGGCCCTGCAGCACGCCCATGTGCCGTGGGACCCTGCGCTGCCCGACCAACACGCAGCACCCTTGTGGCTGGCGGCAGCCGATTGGGCGCAAGCCGAGCAAGCGGCAGCAGGCATCGCTTCCTGGCGGCGCATTCCTGTGCCCTTGGCGTGGATCAGCGAAGCGCGCTACAGGCTGGCTGGACCCGCCGGTCTGGACCTGATCTGGCCGCTGCTGGCCGAGCTGGCCTGGCTGGCACCGCCTCGCCTGGCCACGCTGCTGCAGACGCTGTCAGACCCGCTGCTGGATCGGCTGCGAACGCGTTTCGAGGAACAGTCTGAGCTGCTGGACCAAGCAACAGACCCCGTACAGGCGCTGGCCTGGTTCCCGGCCTGGGTGCTGACAGACAAGCCAGCTTTGGCAGCGCTGCTGGCGCCAGCCCAAGCTGGACAGAACACGCCGCCAGAGCAAGGCTTGCGCTTGTTGGTGCAACTGCTGCACCTGGAGCGCCAGGGCCGCCACCATGACTTGATGGCGCGCCGCAAGGCACTGCGTGACTTGTGTTTGCCGCTTTACCAGGCCTACATGGCGACGCGCTAAGGCAACGCTGAACAAGTCCCTGGCGGCGCCCTAAGCAAAGCCCAGCACCACGCGCCGCGTCATCGCGCTTTTTTTCTCGATCCTGGTCACCACCACATCGCCGATTTCGGCCGTGTTGGCCACGTGCGTGCCGCCGCAGGGCTGCAGGTCCACGCCCACGACCTCCAGCACGCGCACGCGGCCCAGGCCGCGCGGGGGCTGCACGCTCATGCTCCGCACCAGGCCCGGGTTGGCGTCCAGCTCGGCTTCGCTGATCCAGCGGTGGCGCACTGCATGCGCCTCGCGCACCAGGCGCCGGATGCCTGCTGTCAGGGCTTCCTTGTCCAGCGCTTCGTTCATGTGGAAGTCCAGTCTGGCGTGGCTGGCTGTGATGCTGCAGCCGTCTACCGGGTGCGGGACAAGGGCACAAAGCAAGTGAGTGGTGGTGTGAAAGCGCATGTGGGCGCGGCGGCGTTGCGGGTCGATCTGCGCCTGCACCTGGGTGCCGGGTTGCACGGCTTGCAGATCGGTGCCGGGTGCCACCAGATGCAGGATCGCGCCGGGCTGCTCTTTGTGTTTGCGGGTGTCGGTGATGGCCACCTCCGCGCCGCTGCTGGTGATCAAAGTGCCGATGTCGCCCGCCTGGCCGCCGCCCAGCGGATAGAACACGGTGCGGTCCAGCACCACGCCCAATTCGTCCACCGCCAGCACGGTGGCCTGGCAACTGAGCAGATAAGCGTCGTCGCGGAACAGTTCTTCGGTCATGGATTGCAAGCTTGAGTGGATGACTGGCAAAGAGCCTACAGCAAGCAGCGATGCCTCGGCCCATGCAGGCGGACATGGCGCCTCGGTCAGCCACTGCAGCCAGTTCAGCCACTTCAGTTGAGGCGGCTGGCTGGTCAGCAGGGCCCTCAAGTCCCGGCTGGTCTGGCCGATAACCGCGTATACAGAGCCTCTCAGCCGATCTACGCTGGACCGCGCTTTGCACAGGCCGGCACCACTGGAGAATGATCATGGGTTCCACATACGCCATCGGACTGTCGGGCATGCAGGCCGCGCAAACAGCGTTGAGCGTGTCTGCACACAATGTCGCCAACGCACAAACTGCGGGCTTCAAGCCGCAGCAGGTCGACTACGCTGAACAGCCTCAGGGAGGGGTCAGCGCCCAGGTGCGGACCGCGGGCCGCGAAGGCCCTTCACTCGAGGCCGACTTCGTCGCCCAGTTGCAGGTCAAGAACGCTTTTCTGGCCAATCTGGCGGTCTTCAAGGCCGCTGACCAGACCACCGGGCAACTGATCGATTCGTTGGCCTGATGCAGATGCGGCATCCGCCGCCCATCCAACTTCATGTTTGGCTTGCCATCTTGGCGAGCTCCTGCAGTGTTCGACAACGCACAGACGCCGCGGGTGTACACGACTATCTTTGCCGGCATGGCTCGCTGCGTGGCGGGTCACTTTGCCTGCGGCCGCATCAAAGCCCTCGGCGGGCGTCAGAACACAGACCACTGGAGGTCAGCATGAAGGGCTACGTTCAAGACATTGAAGGCATTGCGACGCGCAACGAGGACTTCCGCAAGGTTCTCTACACGGCCCGGCATTGCCAGTTGCTCGTGATGGCGCTGAAGCCCGGCGAGGAGATCGGCGCCGAGGTGCACAAGCTCGATCAGTTCTTCCGCGTCGAACAGGGCAGCGGCGAAGCGGTGCTGGACGGGGTTCGCACAGCGATCCAGGCCGGCTATGCCGTGGTGGTTCCAGCTGGGGCCAGACACAACATCATCAACTCCGGGCCTGAGCCGCTCAAGCTCTACACGATCTATTCGCCCCCCAACCACCGCGACGGTGTGGTGCACCACACGCGCGCAGATGCCGAAGCCGACACCGAACACTTCGACGGCAAGACCTCGGAATGATGGTCGCCAAAGCGACAGGCCGCGACGGGAAGCATCAGACCGCAACCTCCGCTGGCAACAAGCGGTCGTATTCGTTCTTGACGACGCGGTAGCACTCGCAACTGCATGCTTCCAGGCCCTTGCGGTCCTGAACCTCTATCAGGCCGCGGCGGTACGTGATCAGTCCTGCCTTCTGCAAACGACCTGCGGCTTGGGTCACGCCTTCGCGTCGAACGCCCAGCATGCTGGCGATCAGTTCCTGCGTCACGTCGATATGCTTCGATCTGAGGCGGTCCAGGCGCAGCAACAGCCAGTGGCAGAGTCGTTGCTCAAGCGAGTGGTGGCGGTTGCAAACTGCCGTCTGGCAGGTCTGGGTGAGCAATGCCTGCGTGTAGCGCAGCAGCAGATGCATCACCGCTGCTGACCGGGCGAAGTCCTCCAGCAGCACGCTGGCACTCAGGCGCAAGCCGCGCCCCGCGCTCTGCACGACGACCCGCGAAGTCGTCGTGCCCCCGCCCATCGGCAGCCAAGTGCCCACCATGCCTTCATTGCCAATCACGGCGATCTCGGCTGAACTGCCGTTCTCGGTCAGGTACAGCAGCGACACGATGGCCGTGGTCGGAAAGACCACATGGGTCAGGCGTTCGCCGGGCTCGCACAGCACCTTGCCCAGCGGCAGGTCAACGGCTTCCAACTGCGTTTGCCAGCGTTGCCAGACCGGTTCCGGCAGGCAGGCGAGCAGGCAGTTACGCCGAGCGCCGAAGGGTTCCTTGCCGCCGATATGCAGCATGAGTGCAGGGCGCATGCCGGCCAGCAGGCCGCTCTGTGCATCGGCATGGGAACGAGCGTGGGCACGAGCGTGGGTGTGAGCATTGGCTTGGGTCATCGCATTCCTCCATGGTTCAAAGAAGAAGGCTGCCCGTGATGCTGTGCAAGTCCAAGGCTGGACCCCGCATCTCTGCATCCGGGCGGGCCGCAACGCGATATTGCCTAAGCCCTGTGATTCAGGCTTGATCGGACTCAAGATGCGACGAGGGGCAAGCCCGGCAGGTCCACGACAGCGGACCGCAACTCACGCACGCGGCTGGCTCAGGGCGTCGGCGCCGGACAGCGGACGCTCACGCCAGGCTGCCTGGCAAGGGTGACTGTGCGGGCCGCAGATCCGCAGATCCGGAAATCCGGAAATCCGCAGATCCGAAGATGGCAGCGGTGCAAAAACGCAGGCACCACGCGTTGGCATCTAGCGCTTGCGCTCGCGCTCCGAAACCCGCTGGCGTCGGCTCGGCCGTCCGATCGCGACCCGCTCTAGCTGGCCGTCTTGCGCGCTGCCTTCTTGACGGCGGCCTTCTGGGTCGGGGGCTTTACAGCTGGGGACTTCGCGGGCGCAGCCTTCTTGATTGTTGGCTTGGCGGCAGCGCGCGTGGCCTGGTCTGCACGCTGCAGCTTGGCCAGATCGCCTTGGACCGCCTTGTCGATCGCCTTGAGCTTCTTCTCGGACTCGCGGACCGCCTTGTGAAGCGACTTCTTTGTCGCGTTTGTCGCCTTCGTCAGCTGCTGCTGGGCCTTGTTCATCAGAGACTCGACCTTGCGAGAGGCCTGGCCACCCCCCGCGATTGCCGCCTGCCGGGCCTTGTGCAGCTCCAGCGAGGCTGTCGTCGCGAAGGCGTCGATTTTCTGGCTGACAGCTTCGCGCACGTGGTGCGCCGCTTCGGCCAGGTGGCTGGCCGCTGCGGCCAGTTCGGGGTTTTTCTGCTTGCGGGTGGCCATGTGCAACTCCTTCGTTTCGGTTGAGTGGTGACGAGCGACTGTACGCCAGCCCGCCGCTGCGTTTGCTGTCAAACACCAGGGCCTACCCCCAGCGCTGTGCCGGGGCGCCCGCCCGACGCGCTTATGATGCGAACGTTGGTGCTCGCTGGTGCAAGCCGGCAGTTCAACGGGAATCAGGAAGGGCCCGGGCCTCATGGCATGGCCAAAGCCCCAACCTGAGCTGCCCCCGCAACGGTAAGCGGACGGGTGTGAAAAGCCAAAGCCTGTGGGCTGCAAGCGATCACTCCTCGCTCATGTCGAAGCCACTGGGCCAGCTGTCGCCACCTGCTGCAAAGCAGGATCTTCAGCAGCAACCTGGGAAGGACACATGGGTTGTCTCCGTCAGCCCGGATACCGGCCAACGAGGCGGTGCGCCTGCTGCATGCGGGCGCGCCATATGGTGCACGGCCGCGGGGAAGCGGTCAGGCACGCTTGATCCGGTACTTGCGATGATTTCCTCTTTCCTGGGCCCGCGGGCTCTCTCACTGGTTCTGCGCCGCTTGCTGGCGGCGACACCAGGCCCCGTTGGCGTGTTTGCAGCTCCCGTCAGGCGGGCGGTGACCTGGGCAACGGGTCTTTGCCTGGGCTTTGCTGCAACCAGCGCCGTTCAAGCGCAAAGCCCGCAGCCGGGTGCGGCTGGCCTTGATCCACAGGCCGTGGTGGTCACGGCCACCCGTACGCCCACCCGCGTCGATGCGGCGCTGGCCGAAGTCACGGTCATCGAGCGCAGCCAGATCGCAGCCCACACGGGCCGCAATCTGGCCAGCTTGCTGGCCGAGCAGCCTGGCTTGCAGTTCTGGTCCAACGGCGGCCTCGGCGCGTTCAGCTCGGTGTCGATCCGTGGCCTGGAAGCGCGGCACACGCTGTTGCTGATCGATGGCGTGCGTTATGGCTCGGCCACGGTGGGCACGCCGGTGTTCGAGAACATCCCGCTGCAAGCCATCGAACGCATCGAGATCGTGCGTGGCCCTTTGTCTGCGCTTTATGGCAGCGACGCGGTGGGTGGTGTGATCCAGGTCTTCACAAAATCCGGCGCCCCGGGGCTGCAGTCATCGGCCAGCCTGGGTGTGGGCTCCGAAGGTCATCGTCAACTGTCTGCCGGCTTGCGCTTTGGCGCCGGCGCCGTGGACGGCGCGTTGACGCTGCAGGCTTTGCGCGACAAGGGATTCTCGGCCACCAACCCGCGAGTGCCCTTTGGCAGCCACAACCCCGACCGCGACGGTTTTGACCAAGACAGCGCGGCTTTGCAACTCGGGCTGGCGCTGCCTGCGGCCTGGCGACTGCAGGCCCGCGCCTTGCACAGCGCGGGCACCAGCTGGTACGACGACGGCCCGGGCGCCGACTCGCGCGCAGGCTTGCTGACCCGGGTCTTGTCCCTGCAAGCGGCCGGCCCGGTGCTCGGGCCCTGGCGCAGCAGTTTGCTCGTGGCGCGCAGCACCGACGAGTACGACACCCAGGTCAGCGCCTCGCGCTTCGCGACCCTGGGCGTGATCGGCAGCGTCAACAAGCAGCTCAGCTGGGAGAACACCGTCGAGACAGCGGCAGGCACGCTGCTGGTGCTGGCCGAGCGGCTGGAGCAAGTGGTCAGCCGGCCTGGCGCAGCCTTTGCCGTCAGCCAGCGCAGCATCGACGGTCTGGGCGTGGGCTTGAACGGTCAGTTCGGTGTGCACCACTGGCAAGCGGCGTTGCGCAACGACAGCAACTCGCAGTTTGGGCGCATCGGCACCGGTTCGGTGGGTTATGGCGTGGCTGTGAGCCCGCAGTTGCGGCTGGGGCTGTCTGCTGGCACCAGCTTCAACGCACCCAGCTTCAACCAGCTTTACTTTCCCAACTTCGGCAACCCGGCTCTGCTGCCCGAAGAAGGCCGGCACCGGGAGCTCAGCCTGCGTTGGGCCGCTGGCCCGCATGAGCTGCGCGCAGCGTTGTTTGACAACGACATCCGTGGCTACATCACGCCAGGACGCGACCCCACCAACGTCGACGCCAGCATCGAAGGCCTGAGCCTGAGCGCCAGCACACGATGGGCAGGCTGGGCTTTGAGCCTGAGCGGCGACTTTCTGGACCCTCGCAACAGCAATCCGCTGAACAGCAACGTTGGCAAGCTGTTGCCCAGACGCGCGCAACATCTGCTGCGCCTGGACGCCGAGCGCACGGTGGGCGCCTGGACGGTGGGCGCCAAGCTGAACAAGGTGGGCGCGCGTTTCGACAACGCCGCCAACACCGACCGCCTGCGTGGCTACAGCACGCTGGACTTGCGTGCGGATTGGGCCCTGGCCAGCGACTGGCGCCTGGGGCTGAAACTCAACAACGCCGCCGATGCACGTTATGAGAGCACGCTGGGCTACAACCAGCCCGGGCGCGAGTGGATGATGACGTTGCGTTATGGGGCGCGTTGAGATGAAAGCGGCCAGCCAAACCCGCACGACCCTCCTGACCCGACTGTGGCGCACCTGGGCCTGCACGGCTTTGCTGCTTTGGGCCGGCTGGGCTGCCGCGCAAGGTTTCAGTCTGCGTGACGACCGCGGCGTGGTGCACCACTTCGAGCAGCCAGCACAACGTGTGGTGTCGCTGTTGCCTTCGCTGACCGAGGTGGTGGCTGCCTTGGGCGCAGCAGACCGCCTGGTGGGCGTCGACCGCTTTTCAGACTGGCCGGCAGCCGTCGCGCAGTTGCCGCGCCTGGGTGGCATCGACGATGCACAGATCGAAGCCATCGCCACGCTCAAACCCGATGTCGTCTTGGCCAGCACCTCGGCACGTGCCATCGACCGGCTGGAGTCGCTGGGTTTCAAGGTGCTGCGCTTGAAAAGCGACACCCACGCCGATGTGCAGCGCACCTTGATCCTGGTGGCCCAGTTGCTGGGTGTGCCGCAGCGCGGCGTGCAGGTGTGGGACAGGATCCAGGGCCAACTGGCGCAAGCAGCGCAACAAGTGCCGCCCACGCTGCGCGGCCAGAGCGTGTACTTCGAGATCGGCGGCGGCCCGTTTGCAGCCGGCAGCGGCAGCTTCATCGGCCAGACGCTGCTGCGGCTGGGTTTGCACAACATCGTGCCGCCTGAGCTGGGGCCCTTTCCGAAGCTCAACCCTGAGTTTGTGGTGCGCGCCAGACCACAGATCGTGATGGGTGCCAGCCGCGAGCAAGCGCTGATGGCCTCGCGGCCCGGTTGGCAGAACCTGCCTGCCATCCAGCAAGGCCAGCAATGCGGCTTTGCGTCCGCAGAATACGATTTGCTGATCCGGCCCGGCCCCCGGCTGGGCGAAGCTGCGGCCTTGCTGGCACGTTGCCTGCAGCGCATCGAATCCCGCTGAGGCCAAGCGCGGGAGTGGGCGTGAACACCAGCACGGAAGCCCGAACGGATACCCAAAAGCGTGCCGGCCTGACAGCCTGGTTGCTGGGCCTGGGCGTGTCGGGTTTGCTGGCCGGACTGTTGACGGGCACCAGCGGGCTGGGCTGGGAGGCGTTGTCGCAGTTCTGGGCCGACTGGCAAGGGGACCAGGCGGTGCTGATCCTGGGTCAGATCAGGGCACCCCGCACACTGGGCGCCGCTGCGGTGGGCGCACTGCTGGGGCTGGGCGGGGCCTTGGCGCAGGGTCTGTTCAGAAACCCGCTGGCCGACCCCTATCTGCTGGGTTCTGCTGCCGGTGCCGGCCTTGGCGTGGTGCTGGTCCTGGCTGCCGCTGGGCTGGCTGGCGGCGCCATCAGCCTGTCCACCGCGCTGTGGCTGGAGCGCGTGGGTCTGGTCGCCGCCGCCTTTGTCGGCGCCTTGCTGGGCGTGGGCATGACCTTGCTGCTGGCGCAAGGTGCAGTGCAGACCTTGCGGCTGTTGCTGGCCGGAGTGGTGGTGGCTGTACTGTTGGGGGCGGTGGCTGAGTTGGTGGCCGTGATCTCGCCGGCTGCCTTGCGTGGCAAGCAGGCGTTTTTGCTGGGCAACACCAGTTATCTGGGCTGGCAGGCTCTGGCCCTGATGGCGGGCGGCCTGGTGCTGCTGCTTTGGGTTTCGCTGCGTCAG
>JBBQIB010000060.1:0-17563 GCA_038324515.1 Burkholderiales bacterium | reverse complement strand
AGCGCCAGCAGGCCGGCCATGGTCCACAGCGCGGCCTGGAAGCCCAGCGTCTGCAGCAGCACGCCGCCCAGGAAGAAGCCCACGCCCTTCATCGCGTTTTTGCTGCCGGTGAAGAAGGCCACCCACTTGAAGAGCTGGCCGGATGCTGTGCCTGCGGTCAGCTTGATGGCGGACTTGCTTGCCGTTTTCGTCAGATCCTTGGCCACTCCGCAGATGCCCTGCGCCAACACGACCCAGGCCACCGACATCGCGACCGTCCACGACGGCGACAGCGCAGACAGCAGCAGAAAGCCGGTGATCTGCGTCGCAAGTCCCACCGACAGCATCCGCGCGATGCCATACCGCGTAGCCAGCCAGCCGCCGATCAAGTTGGCAAGTACACCGGCGGCCTCGTACAACAAGAACAGGAACGCGAGCGTGAAAGGCGAGTAGCCGAGTTTGTAGAAATGCAGCAGCACCAGCATGCGCAGGGCGCCATCGGTGAGCGTGAAGCCCCAGTAGGCCGCCGTGACGATCGCGTAGTTGCGGGTGCCGGTGTCCATGGCCACAGCGGTTTCGTCAGATGCCTTGGGCGTGCATGTGGCAAGCCAAGTCGACCATGCGGCAGGCGTAGGCCATCTCGTTGTCGTACCAGGCGTAAACCTTCAGCATCGTGCCGTCGGTGACTAGGGTGGACAACGCATCGACGATCCCGCTACGGGTGTCGCCGGCGTAGTCGGCGCTGACGAGCGGGCGATCCTCGTAACCCAGGATGCCTGCGAGCGGACCCTTGGCAGCGGCGGCGAAGAGCTGGTTCACTTCCTCAGCCGTGGTCTCGCGCTTCAGCTCGAAGACGCAATCTGTCAGCGAGGCATTTAGTACTGGCGCGCGGACAGCATGGCCGTTCAGTTTGCCCTTCAACTCGGGGTAGATCAGCGCGATGGCGGTGGCGCTGCCGGTTGTCGTCGGCGCCAGGCTCAACATCGCACTGCGCGCACGGCGCAGGTCATTGTGCGGCGCGTCGACCATCAGGTTGGTGTTGGTCGGGTTGTGGATGGTGGTGATCTGGCCATGGCGGATGCCAAGCGCCTCATGCACGACCTTGACCACCGGCGCCAGGCAGTTTGTGGTGCAGGAAGCGGCAGTGACGATACGGTGCCTGGCCGCGTCGTAGAGATGGTGGTTGATGCCAACGACAATGTTCAGTACGTCGCCAACTTTGACAGGTGCGGCCACGATCACGCGTTTGGCACCGCGGTCGAAGTGGCCCTGCAGTGTCTCGGGGTTCAGGAACTTGCCGGTGCATTCAAGCACCGCGTCCACGCCAAGATCGCCCCAGGGAATCTCTGCTGCGCTCGCGTGCGACGAGAACGAGAGCGCCTTGTCCGCGATCCGAATGCTCGCGTCTGCGGTTGCAGCGATGTCGGCCTTCCAGCGCCCCTGCACGCTGTCGAATTCCAGCAGGTGCGCAATCGCCGCAGCGCAGCCTTTGAGTTCATTCAGATGGACCACCTCAAGCCGATTGCCGGCGCGCGGATCGTCTGTCGGGCGGGCTGCTGCGCCGAATGCGGCCCGAAGGGCCAAACGGCCGATGCGGCCCATACCGTTGATGCCAACTCTCATGGCGTTTTGAGGTCTTCTCGAGGGATAGCGATAATTATCTGAAACTTCCAGGAATGTCGAAGCCTAATTGAAGCGAGTGACAGATCCGTGACAGATCTGTGAAACATGCCCTCTGATGGCAGCGCTGGCACCAGCACCCATGACTTGAGGCGTGTTTGTTGTTTCTGAGGCGGCTCGCACTTGGGAGCGCAGTCCGGCGCATCCCTCTCAACTTCGACCGGTTTGAGGGTCGCCTTTAGGGGGGGCTATGGCGAGGATTTGCAACGCCGCAGACCGCCCAAAGCAGGGATGCGGGCGCCGCGAGGGACTTGTTCAGCGTTGCCCCAAGGCGACGCTGAACGAGTCCCCGCGAGTGTCCGCGCCCTGGTTTGGGATGGGATGCAAGGCGCAAACCGCAGACATAGCCTGGGCTATGGCGAGGATTTGCAACGCCGCAGACCGCCCAAAGCAGGGATGCGGGCGCCGCGAGGGACTTGTTCAGCGTTGCCCTAACCTGCACGCGGACTTGTGGCCGGTGATTTTGATTCGGTGGTCTCGTCCGCTCGCGCAAGACGAATGGTGAAAACCGTTCCCGCGTCCACCGACGATTGCACGGTGACGGAGCCGCCATGGCCGGCCACGATCTCGCGGACGATGAAGAGCCCGAGACCCAAACTGGTCTTCGACTGCTCGTGCAGGTCTGCTCCCGGACCTGGTGCCCGCACCATCGGTTCGAAAATCGTCTGCAGCACAGATTCCGGGATGGGACGACCGAAGTTCGACACGCGTACTTCGATGCCATCGTCGGCGCCCTTGGCGATCAATGAAATCGGCCTGTGGCAATCGCCGTGCTGAACGGCGTTGCTGAGCAAGTTCAACAGCGCCTGAAGCAACCGCGGCGCATCGGCCGAGATGACCAAATCGCCCGAAATTTGCTCTTCGAAGTTTTGCTCAGGGTTGCCGGCACGGATCGTATCGAGCGCCGCTGCGCAGACCGGCCCCAGGTCGCAGGTCGTTCTGGCAAGAGGGATGCCAGAACCCAGCCGTGTGCGCATGAATTCCAGCAAGTCGCTGATCAGCAAACCCATCGCGGTCGAGCTGCGCTGGATCCGCATCGCCGCTTCATAACGTGCTCTCTCCGACAGCTCAGGCGTGAGCAGCAGCCGACCTGTCATGCTGATGGCTTGCAGAGGGCCGCGCAGGTCATGTCCGAGTACGGCGAGGAACATGTCGCGCGACGCGGTCACGGCCGAGGAGTAGCTGTCGACGGACTCCGCAAGTGCTTGATCGATCGCCTCGTTGAAGCGCGTGATCTGTTCGATCTCTGAGGCTCCTGCCAGGATTTCGGGTGCCACGCCGGCTGATTTCCGGCGACTCCACAGTGCCAGAACGCTGGCGCGCAGGGCACGAAACTCGGCGACAAGCTGCACGAGGTTGAAGCCCGAAAGATGCCGTAATGCGCCGTGCGCGGTAGCGGCCGTGTCTGCCTCTGCCTCTTGCGGGGCATTGCCTTGCGACTTGGCGGCTCGCTGACTGTCCGTCTCGCGCGTTTGCATGTCGGCGACCGCGGCCATGAGGATTTCCCGGCAGTGATCGCGCAGCGCGAGGCTCGACATGGTTCCGGCCACGGGCAAAAGCGACTTGGCGAAAACTTCCCATTCGTCGACGATCGCATCGAGGTTGTTGCTGATGAATGCACTCAGGTTCATGGTCGGTCAATGGATCAGGGTTCAGCAGCGTCGGGATGACAAGAAGGAGTCGAGGACAGGCGTTTCCTGGGCAATACGTTAGGGCAACGCTGAACAAGTCCCTCGCGGCGCCCGCATCCCCGCATTGGGCGGTCTGCGGCGTTGCAAATCCTCGCCATAGCCCAGGCTATGTCTGCTGCCCATTGTGACCGGCGCGCGACGGCACCTCGGGTTTTTGGCTCGTTGTGGCGAGTGGGCATGCTGGTGAGCCCATCGACCGGGACGACCCGGCATTCAGTCTACAGCGCAGCACCTGTGGCTACGCGGCGAGTTTGCATCGTGATCTCCAGGCCTAATGAGGAGCACAGCCGGAATCCACCATCGCCAGTGGCCTCGCCCGACACCTGAGCGGAGAAACGACCGTTGGCTGGGTGGTGATCGCGCCGCCACCCCTGACGAAGCTCAGCGTCCGGGAAGACTCAGAACTGCTTTGATCTCGTCTATGAGCGTCTCCAGTTGTTCGATTTCGAACGGCTTGGGCAGCGCGCGTACGTTCGCACCGAGAGTGGTGACGTGCTTGCCGTACTCGTAGCCCGAGCACAGCGCCACCCACTGCGCAGGGTTCTTTGCCACGAGGATGCGCGCCAGGTCCGTCCCCGACATCCCGGGAAGGCTGATGTCGGTCACGAGCAGATCGGGGGCGCCCGCCTGAGAGGCCACCAGCGCCGCTTCGCCGGTGGCAAAGGCGGCGACTGTGCGACCCGGGCCTGCAAGCATCTCACTCAACGAGTCGCGCAAATCCCGGTTGTCTTCGACATACATGATGCTCAAGGTCTTCATGCGCAACTCAGCGGTATCCGAGCCTTGATGGTGAGGGTGAGTCGATCACCAGGGAACTGAACAATCGAGCGGAAAGTCCACGCCGACGTGAACAGCATGTTGGGGTCGAGTTTACAGAAGCGGCCGGCAGGTCTGTTCGATGAACCGCTCGCTACTGAGCAGAAAGGTCTGCGGTGCTGCTCATGACTGCGCTCGCCGTCGCGCTGTCCGTTGCTTCCGCAGAACCAGACCCACCCCAGACCCACCATCGGGCTCCGAACCCGCGCCGATCAGCGATGACTCGGTCCCCGCGACGGCCTTTGCACTGGACCGCGACCTTTTCCTGCGCAGGATGCTGCGCGAACTGGCATGCACTTTGCGGCACGTGGTCGGCCTGGACGAAGCGGCCGGTTTCATCCAGTGTGGTCGGCCAGCGTATCGGCGACCAGATCGGCGCAGGCTACCGGCGCGAGCTGGCCCTTAGCCATTTTTGCTGCTCGACCTGCAGGGGCGGTTGCTGCACCTCAAGCGCAGCGCCGCTCAGTGGTTGGGCGTGTCGGCCCAGGAAATGGTCGGCCAAGCCTTTCAGCCCCTTTGCGGCGACTCCCCCGACGTCTTGGCCGCCGTGCTGCGCCAGGGCGCGCGCAGCACACACTTCAGCCCGGCCCGGCTGATGCTGAAGCGCGGACACTTTGAGCCTTGCCGCTGCGAGCTGGCCGGGGTCGCCGCCGAGGGCAAACATCCGGCCGGCTTGCTGGTACGGCTGCAACCGCAGTCGGTTGCAGTCACCAGCTTCCGGGCGCTGAACGAGCGTATCGACGCCTTGTCGCGCGAAGTTGCGGGGCCAAGCGGCCGAATCCGATCTCCGCGAGCAAAGCGATTGGCTGCGTGTCGTGTTGCGCGGTATCGGCGACGCCGTCATCGCCACCGATACGCAGGCCCGCGTCGTGTTCATCAACGCGGTGGCCGAGCAACTGTGAGGCTGGCCCGGTGCCGAGGCGCGGGGCCAGCCGGTCGTCGGCGCAGTTGCATGTGCTGCTGGGCGACGAACCCTTGCAGGTGCTGGCCGACGCCACCCAGGTCGAGCAGGTGCTGATGAACCTGTGCACCAACGCCTGGCAGGCGTTGCGGGGCAGCAGCGGCCGCATCGGCGTGACGCTGGACATCTACGAAAGCGAGGCGCCGGACGGACTCGCGGCGGGCTTCGGCGTCCGGCAGCCGGGCCGGTACGCCCACGTCACTTTCAGCGACAACGGCAGCGGTGTGGACGCCGAGACATTGCAGCGGGTCTTCGAGCCCTTCTTCACGACCAAATCGAAGGGTGAAGGCACCGGCCTGGGTCTGGCCGTGGCGCACGGCATCATCGCCGAACACTGCGGCGCGCTGACCGTACACAGCACACCAGGCAAGGGAACGCGCTTCGAACTGCTGCTGCCGCTGGTCGACGGCAGCTGCCGGAAGACGCAACCCTATCCGCCAAGGCCCTGCTGCATCTGGGCAGCCGGCCTGCAGTGGATCAGGCGCTGTCACGCCTGGCGCGCAGCAGCGACCTGCTGCGCGCCGAACGGGGCGTATACGTCCCAGGGGTGAGGGGCAAGTTGGGAGCACGGGCACCAGAGGTCGCCAAGGTGCTCCAGGAATGGGCCAGCCAGCACGGCGAAACCGCGTCGTCGGCAGCGGCGCTGCTGCAGCCAATGCGCTGGGTCCGACGACCCAGGTGCCGGTGCGCCAGGTCAACTTCAGCCTGTTTGAAGGCCGGCGCGGAGGCCAGGGACGGCCACCAGGCGATTCGCGAGAAATTCGTCATGGGTGATCGCAGCGTCCGTGGCCGCCCGCTCAAGTCGCACCCGGGCCAGCCGATATCGGGAGGGCTGAGGCGCGCCGCGGGCAGCGGCCAGCCACGAGAGAAACAAGGGATGAAGCAGTACTTCGTAAGGCTGGTTTACGTCAGCAATGCCGAAACAGAAATCGACAGTGGCGCGCTGCGCGGCATCCTCGCGGGCGCCAGTGAGAACAACGCCAAGCTGGGCATCACCGGCATGCTGTGTGCCGGACGGATGCAGTTCCTGCAGGCCCTCGAGGGGCCCGAGCGTTCCTTGCTGGCCCTGTACGCGCGCATCGCAGCCGACACGCGCCACCGCGACGTGTCGCTGCTGAGCATCGAGCTCGCCGCCGAGCGCATGTTCCCGCGCTGGTCACTGGGCCACGTCAGCGGCCCGGCCAGCGTACATGCCGCCTTGCTCGATCGCCGGCTGCTTCAGACCAGCAACGACCGCTTGAACGACTTGCTGCGCGAGTGCGTTGGCGAACTCAAGGGCGCCGCACTGTAATCCCGTACAGGCGCGCGTTGCCCTGAACGTGCCGGGCTCCCCGCCAATCGCCCCTCTCAAGTCGTGTCAGGGCTTGCCGATATTCCGGACGGTAGACAGCGCGCTGCGGACCGGCATTTGCGCTAATTGGAAAAGGATCTCGCATGAATACCCATATCGCACTGACATTTACGCAGCCCGAGCTTCTCGACCACCTGCTGGCCCTGGACGCGTCCGAACTGGACACGCTCGAATTCGGAATCATCGGCATCGGCGCCGACACCGTGGTGCGCGACTACAACGCCCTCGAATCGAAGCTGGCCGGCCTGTCGAAGGAACGCGTCATCGGCCACCCGCTGTTCACCGTGGTTGCGCCCTGCATGAACAACTTCATGGTCGCGCAGCGCTTCGAAGATGCCGCTGCGGCCAGGCAGGCGCTGGACCTGACCCTGGACTACGTGCTCACGCTGCGCATGCGCCCGGTGAAGGTGCAGTTGCGCTTGTTGGCCGGCCCGCAGGCCGAGCGCCGCTTCGTGCTCGTCAACCGGAAACCCTGATGTGCGTTGACGGCGATGGCGCAGGCGACGGCGACCTGGCGCAAGAACACGAGGCGCTGCTCCAGTTCGTCTACATGGCCCCGGCCGGGTTGATACAGGCGCGCAGCGACGGCGAGATCGCGATGATCAACCCGGTCGCCGCGCAGTTGATGATGCCGCTGTCGCGCGACGGCGACCTGTCGAACCTGTTCACGGCGCTCGAAGACATCGCACCCGACCTGCGCTCACGTCTGGCCGCTTTCGCCGCGCCGCAAGGCATGGTCTGCGACGGTGTGCACTTGCTGACACCCGGCGCTGCCAAAGGCGAGCGGCGCATGTTTTCGTTCAGCCTCATCAAGCTCGACGACAGCCGCATCATGGCGATGCTGCAGGACATCACCTGGCAAGCCCAGCGCGAGCGGCTTCTGCACCACCAGGAGGCTTGGCTGAATGCCATCCTCACCGGGGTTGCCGACTACGCACTGATCAGTCTCGACGCCCGCGGCTGCGTGACCGAGTGGAACGAGAGCATCGGCCGCGTCACCGGCCATGGCACAGAGGTCGTCGGCCGCTCGATGGCGCTGTTCTACCCCGAGGACGCGATCACGCCCGAACGCGTGCTCGACCGCCTGCACGAGGCCGAGCAAAGTGGATGGAGCCTGGACGACGGCTGGCGCCAGCGCGCCGACGGCCAACGGTTCTGGGGCAGCGCGATGATCGCTCCGCAACGCGCGCTGGCGGGTGACAACCCGCTCGCTGCGGCGCTGGCCGCCGATGACGATGCAGACGAGACCGGCTATTGCCTGATCGTGCGCGACATGTCCGGTCACCACCGTGCCGCCGAGGAAGCGCGACATGCTGCGGTCTGCGACCACCTGACCGGCATCGGCAACCGCCGCGCCTTCTTCGACGCGGCCGAGACCGAGTTGCGACGCTGGCGGCGCCTGCCACGCCCACTCGCGCTGCTGCTGATCGACGCCGACCTTTTCAAGGGCATCAATGACACGCATGGCCACCCCGTCGGCGATGCCGTGCTGCGCCATATCGCCCGCCAGATGGGCGCCACCTTCCGCCAGATCGACGTGGTGGCCCGCATCGGCGGCGAGGAGTTCGCGGTGCTGCTGCCCTCGGCCGATCTGGCGAACGCGCAGCGCGTCGCCGAACGGCTGCGCGCCACGCTCGAAGCGCAACCGGCGCCGACCGATGCCGGCCCGGTGCGCTGCACGGTGAGCATCGGCATCGCGACGATGGATGAAGCCACCGACAGCGTCGACGCCCTGCTCGAGCGCGCCGACAAGGCCCTGTACGTGGCCAAGCGCAGCGGCCGCAACCGGGTTTGCGGGCCGGCGGCGCTGCTCATCGAGCCCGGTTGAGCGACATGTCAGGCACCGTTTCCGCAGCGGCCTACGAGTCGCTGATGCAGTTCCTCTACCGCGCGCCGATCGGCCTGGTGCAGACAACGCACGGCGGCGAGGTCGAGATGATCAATCCGACCTCGGCGCAGCTGCTGATGCCGCTGTCGAGCGACGGCTCGCTGGACAATCTGTTCGATGTACTCGACGGCGTGGCGCCGCAACTGCGTGGCCAGGCGCTGGCCGCGCAGCGTGAAGGCGACGTGATTTGCGACACCTTGCACCTCACGCTGCCAGCCGCCGATGGCGAGCCCGTCCAGACGCTGTCGATCAGCGTCGTCAGGCTCGACGGGGGGCGCCTGATGGCAGTGCTCGACGACATCAGCCTGCAGTTGCTGCAGGAACAGAACGTGCTCGACCGGCGCCTGCGCGATGCCGCGCTGACCGACGCGCTGACCCAGATGCCCAATCGCGCGGCGCTGAGCGCGCCGATCGCCCATGCGCTGCTGCAGCGTGCGCGCGAAGCCGGGCCGCAGTTTGCGGTGTTGTTCCTCAACTGCGACCGCTTCAAGCTGGTCAACGACCTCTTCGGCACTGCCGTCGGCGACGGACTGCTGCAAGTGCTGGCGGCACGCCTGCACGGCGTGCTGCGCGCTGGCGAGTCGATGGCAGCACGGGTCGGAGGCGACGAGTTCGTGGTGCTGCTGGGGTCACTGGCCAGCAGCGACGAAGCGCTGGTGATCAGCCAGCGCGTGATTGAGGTGCTCGGCAGTCCCTGCCACGTGGCCGGGCATGCGCTGACCTGCAGCGTGAGCGGCGGCCTGCTGCTCGGCGCGGTCGCCGAGGGCGATGCCGACGCCGTGCTGCGCGACGCCAGCATCGCGATGGTCGAGGCCAAGCGCCAAGGGGGCGGCCGCTTCGTCGCCTTCGAGCCGCTGATGCGCGAACGCGCGATGCAGCGCGCCCGCACCGAGGCCGAACTGCGCCTGGCGCTGGCCGAAGGGCAGCTGTTCGTGGTCTACCAGCCGATCGTCGCGCTGCAGGTGCCGCAGGCCGACCTCGGCCGTGCCGGCTGTGTCGGAGTCGAGGCGCTGGTACGCTGGCGGCACCCGCGACGCGGCATCGTGCCGCCGCTCGAGTTCATCGGCGTTGCCGAGGAGTGCGGCCTGATCGGCGCGCTCGGCGATTTCGTGCTTGCCAGCGCGGTGCGCCAGCAGCGGCGCTGGCGCGACGAACTCGGCCCGTTGGCGCCCGGCTGGACGGCGGTGAACCTGTCGCGCGCCCAACTCCAGCAGCCCGATTTCGTGGCCTCGGTGCAGGCGCTGCTGGCCGACAGCGGGCTGCCGCCGCAGTGCCTGCAATTCGAAGTCACCGAAAGCATGGCTGCCCAGGACGCCGCGGTGCAGGCGGTGCTGCGGCAGTTGAAGGCGCTCGGCGTGACGCTGGCGCTCGACGACTTCGGCACGGGCTACTCGTCGCTGGCCAGCCTGCACCAGTTCCCGGTCGACGTGGTGAAGATCGACCGTTCGTTCACATCGCAGGTCGACACCAGCCTGCACCATCGCGTGCTGGTGCAGGCAACCGTGATGGTCGCCAGCAGCCTGGGCATGAGTACGGTCGTCGAAGGCGTAGAGACCGAGGCCCAGGCCGCGCTGGTGCGGCAACTGGGTTGCGACAAGGGCCAGGGTTACCTGTTCAGCCGGCCGCTGGAGGCGCATGCCCTGAGCGCCTGGCTGCAGCCGGTGGCCGTGCCGATCTAAGCATTCATGCCCTGAGCCGCGCCATACAGGGTGGCGTCGTGACAGACGTTGACCGCTTTGTCGGATCTGTGCCAGTCCACTCGAGCTGCAAGCTTCACCGGCACGCGGACTGCATCAGCAGCTCAGCAACTCAGAAACTCAGAAACTCAGCTGCGCTGAAGCCCTCCAGCCGCGAAAATTCAGCACCTTTGATACCGGAGCAAAGCTTCCTGCAAACGCAGCCTCACAGTATCGCGCAGCGACTGCGGCGCCAATACCTCCACCTCGCCGCCATGGCGCAAGATGTCCATCGCCAGCTCTGAAGCATCGACAAAGGGCAGTCGCAGCTCGTAGTGCCCTGCCTCGGTCCAGCGGCCGACTTGTTCAGGGTGCCATTCTTCTCGGCTCACCCATTGCGCTGCGCGCGGCTCAAAGCTCAAGCTCGCCCATTGGCGATGGGCGCCGGCGTAGATGCCGTAGCCGGCATCCATCTCGGCGCTCAGCGCCTCCAGGCTCAGCTCTTGGGCCGGGGCCCGCAGCAGCTCTGCATGCTCAAAGGCGTCCAGCGCAAAGCGCCGCAGGCCCGCAGTGCGGTGGCACCAGCCGTCCAGGTACCAGGTGCTTTTGTGATGCACCAGACGCTGCGGCGAGACTTCGCGGTCAGAGGCTTCGGCGCGGCTGCGGCTCAGGTAGCGCAGTTGCAGGCGGCGCCGCCGCAGCAGCGCTTCGATCACCAGCTCAAAGTAGCGGCTGGGCACGGGCCTGCGCGCAGCGTGGATGATGCGCACCCGCTGCATCAGCGCATGCGCGTCAACTTCGTCGGGGCCCAGCATCTGGTGGATGCGGTCCAGCAAGGGCTGCAGGTGGCGGCTGATGACGCCTTCGCTGTCCAGTTCGCTGAGCAGTTGGTGCGCCATCAGCAGGCTGTACAGCTCGCGCTCGTTGAACCACAGGCCCGGCAGCTCGTGCTTTTCGCTGCTGTATTCCTGCCCGAACTTGTAGCCCCTGAGCGCTGCGTCGTAGACGATCGGCGCGCCCAGCCGGTCGCGCAGGTACTCCAGATCACGCTTCAAGGTTGCAGCCGACACTTCCAGCTCTTGCAGCAACGCGGCAAAGCTGATGTGCCCGCGGTTGCGGATCAGCAGTTCGATCTTGTAGACGCGGGCGGTTTTGTCCATGCAGCTTTGTCCATGCAGCGGCGGGTGTTCGCAGCAGACAGGACTGTAGAGGCAGCACGGGGTTTGGGTGACGCAGCCACAATGGCTTTGCCACGAAGACTGGACCCGACCCCGCAGCCACCCATGCCCAAGATCCTGCACACCGCCGATTGGCAGATCGGCCGCCAGTACACGCGTTTCGAGCCGCACGATGCAGCGCATCTGGCAGAGGCCCGCTTCCAGGTGGTCGAGAAACTCGCCGCGCTGGCCAAGGCCGAGGCGGTGGACGCCGTGGTGGTGGCCGGGGATGTGTTTGATGCGCAGACGGTGTCTGAGCGCAGCATCCGCCGGCTGTTCAACGCATTGCAAGGCTTTGCGGGGCCGTGGGTGATGATCCCGGGCAACCACGACGCTGCGCTGGCTGACAGCGTGTGGACGCTGGCGGCGCGGCTGGGGCTGTGGTCCGCCAGCCCAGGCGGGCCGGTGCACCTGATGCTGCAACCCGGGGTGGTTGAACTGCCGGCTGCGCGCATCGCCCTGCTTTGCGCGCCGTTGACCCAGCGCCATACCTACACCGATCTGACCGAGTGGTTTGATGAAGCAGTGACGCCCGCAGGCTGGTTGCGCATCGGTGTGGCGCATGGGGCCGTGCAGGGCGTGCTGGCAGCAGACATCGATTCGGCCAACCCGATTGCCACCGACCGCGCCGCCACCGCCAGGCTGGACTACCTGGCCTTGGGCGACTGGCACGGCAGCAAGCGCATCGACGCGCGCACCTGGTACAGCGGCACGCCAGAGCCCGACCGCTTCAAGTCCAACGAGGCCGGCCAAGCCTTGTTGGTGCAGTTCAACCAGCCAGGCGAAGAGCCGGTGGTACAAAGCCGTCCAACAGCTCAGTACCAATGGCGGCAGCAAAGCTTGAGCCTGACTGTGCCCAGCGATGTGGATGCACTGCTGATGCAACTGCAGGCCTGCCGGCCGCACGACGTGCTGGACCTGAGTTTGAGCGGCAGCCTGGCCCTGGCTGACCACCAACGTGTGCAGCAAGCGCTGCAGGCAGCGCAAGCCAAGGTACGCTGCTTGCGCAGCGATCTCAGCGGCCTGCAGATGGCGCCCACGCCCGAAGACATTGCAGCGCTGCAGGCCGACGGCTATCTGGGTGAAGTGATCGCCGATCTGGTGAGCGCCTCCCAAGCCAATGTCTCCCAGGTCAGCACAACAGAACAAGCCCAGCGAGCGCAGGATGCCTTGGCCATCCTCAGTACGCTGCTGGCGCAGCGTGCAAGCCAGCACGCAACCGGTCAGACCCCCGCATGAAGATCAGCCGCTTGCGCGTGGCCGAGCTGCGGCAGTTTCTTGAGCCTTTCGAGCTGACGCAGATTCAGCCGGGCTTGAACATTTTCTGTGGTGCCAACGAAGCCGGCAAAAGCACGCTGGTGCGCGCCATTCGCGCGGCTTTCTTCGAGCGCTACCGCTCGACCAGTGTCGAAGACCTGCGCCCTGCCGGCCATTCGGCGGCAGCGCCCACTGTGGAAGTGGACTTCGAGATCGCCGGCAAGCCCTGCAGATTGCTGAAGACCTTCTTGCACAAGAAGCGCTGCGAGCTGCAACTGGGCACGCAAAAGCTGGAGAGCATCGAAGCTGAAGACGCCTTGGCCGAGCTGCTGGGCTTTCAGTTTGCCGCGCGTGGCGCCAGCCGCGAAGAGAACTGGGGCATCCCTGGCCTGCTGTGGGTCGAGCAAGGCTCGGCCCAACAACTGCAAGGCGCAGTCAGCCACGCATCGGAGCACTTGCGCAAGGCCCTGGATGCATCGCTGGGCGAAGTCGCAGCCAGTGGCGGCGACGAGGTGGTCGACCAGGTGATGAAGCTGCGTGATGAGCTGCTGACACCCACCACCGGCAAAGCCCGAGGGGCCTACCAAAAGGCCATTGAAGAAGCACAAACGCTGCAGCAGCGCGAGCGGGAGCTGCAGCAGGCCGTGGCGCAGTACCGCAATCAGGTGGACCAACTCAAAGTGTGGCGTGAAGCACATGCCGCTGATGCGCAGCAGCAGCCCTGGGTGGCGTGGCGCGCGCAGCAGGCGCAGGCGCAACATGCGCTGCAAATGGCGCAAGCGCTGCTGGGCCAGCGCGACCGGCTGCATGAAGCGCTGCGCCGCGAAAGCGGTCTGCAAGCGCTGCTGACCCAGGGCCTGCAAGCGGCCGAGGCCGAGGAGAAGAAGCTGCACCAGCGGCAAGCCGATCTGCAGGCGGCCAAGATCCGACTCGAACAATGCACGCAAGCCCAGACCCAGCGCGAAGCGGCTGAAGCCCAGGCTGACAGCCAGCTGAAAACTGCGCAAGCTGCGCTGTACCTGGCCCAGCAGGAAGACACGCGCCAAGCCCTGCGCCAGCAGCTGGACCAGGCGCAGAGCCGCGCCAAGGAACTGGCCGCAACACTGCATCAGGCGCGCGCGCAACACGAGCAAGCCCAACGCCTGCTGCAAGAAGCTGCGGCCCTGCACGTCGATCCCAAGGCGCTGGCTTTGCTGCGCCAGCAACACAGCCAGTTGCACACCCTGCAGGTCGAGCAGTCGACGATCGCCACGCGTTTGCGTTTTGAGCTGGAGCCAGGAGCCCAACTGCAGCTGGATGGGCAAGCCATCCACGACCAGGGCGAGCGGCTGCTGGTGGCAGCTGCCACCTTGCACATCCCCGGCGCCGGCAAGATCATCATCCGCCCCGGGGGCAAGGATTTGGCCAGTTTGGGCCGGGCCCAGGCGCAATTGCAACAAGCGCACCACAGCCTGCTGCAGCGTCTGGACCTGGCGGACCTGGCAGCAGCAGAAGCGCGCCATCAAAGCCACAGCCAACGCGTGGGCGATGCGGAGTCGGCCAAGAAGGCCTGCCAGTTGCTGGCGCCCGAGGGCCTGGACGTCTTGCAACAGGCACTCAGCAGCGCCCAGTCCAGACAACACGAAGCTGAGTCGGTGTTGGCCAAGCTGCCGCCCGCCGGCGCGGCAGTTTCAGAGCCGTCCAACGCCCCACCCGCATTGACTCTGCACAGCGCCCAACGGCAGCTGGGCAGCGCCCTGCAAGCGCAGCAAGCAGCATCGGCGCAACTGCACAGCGCGCGACAGGCACTGGCCGCTGCGGGCAGCGCGCACCAAGCGGCCAGCCGCGAACTGCAGGCGCTCAAAACCAGCATCGAAGAGCCGACCCGGCAAACTGCCTTGCAGCAGCGCCAGGCTGAGCTGGTGCAGACCACTGCCCGTGTCGCCACCTTGAAGCAGGAAGCTCAGGGCATCGACAAGCAGATTGCCGAGCAGCGCCTGGACATCCTGGAGCAAGACGCCTTGCGCCTGCGGCGCAGTGCAGAGCAAGCCGAGCAACAGCACCAGGCGCTGGCCTTGCAACTCGTGCAGTTGCAAAGCACTCTGGCTGCCGCCGGCGCGCGTGGCCTGGAAGAAGACCTGGCCCGCACCCAAGGCGCCAGCGGCCAGGCCCAACGACGCTTGGAAGAACTGCGGCGCCGCGCCGAGGCGCTCGATTTGTTGGCGCAGTTGCTGAGCCAGAAACGCCAGGCGTTGATCCACCGCCTGCAGGCCCCGCTGCAAAAGCATCTGGACCACTACTTGCCTTTGCTCTTTCCTGCCGGTCGCCTGTCAGTGGACGAGAAGCTGCAACCGCTGTCGCTCAGCCGCCCGGGCCAGCATGGCCATGCTGAAGCCAGCGATTTCGAGGCCCTGAGCTTCGGCGCCCGCGAGCAGATGGGCGTGATCAGTCGCCTGGCCTACGCAGACCTGCTGCAGGCTGCAGGGCGGCCGACTTTGATCATCCTGGACGATGCCCTGGTGCACAGCGACAGTCAGCGCCTGGCGCAGATGAAGCGTGTGCTGTTCGACGCCGCCCAGCGCCATCAGGTGCTGCTGTTCAGCTGCCACCCCGAGGTCTGGCGCGACATGGGCGTGCCGCTGCAAGACCTGCAGGCCCTGCGCGCACTGCAGGCGGCCGGCAAGACCTGAGCCCACAAACCACAAACCACAACCCACGACCGCAGGCCCAGGCTCAAGCTCAGGTCCAGGCCGCAGGCACGTGCAGCAGCAACCCTTGCAGATGCGGGCCTGCGACGATCTGGCAGCTCAAGCGGCTGTGCAACTGGCGTGGCACTTCGGTGGTGTCGAGCAAGGCGCTTTCATCAGCATCGGGTAAGCCCACGCGCTCAGCCCAATCGGCGTCCACCACCACATGGCAAGTGGCACAGCTCAAGCAGCCGCCGCAGTCGCCATCGATGCCCGGCAGTTCTTCAAAGGTGGCGGCCAGCATCAGGTTGGTGCCGTCGGCCACGTCGATGCTTCGTTGGCGGCCATCGGCCAGGATCCAGGTCACCACAGGCATGGTCTTGCAAGGCTTGGGGAAGCCTGGAAAAGTCTGAAGCAGCAACTGTAGCCTCCAGTGCCTGCGTTTGCGTTTGCGCTTGCGTTTGTGCCTGCGTTTGTGCCTGCGTTTGCGCCTGCGTTTGCGCCTTCGCTGCGCGGCGCAGGTCTGTCGCTGCGCGCTGTCGCCTCCTTCAGCTGCCTCCTTCAGCCGCCTCCTTCAGCTGCCATCTTCAGCCGCTACCTTCAGCCGCCGCAGTCTGCACCTGTCGTCTGCAGCTACCATCTTGTCTCGCTGCACTCAAAGAGAGTCCCCATGAAAACCAAAGCCGCTGTGGCCTGGCAGGCCGGCCAGCCTCTGACCATCGAGACCGTGGATCTGGAAGGCCCACGCGCCGGCGAAGTGCTGGTCGAAGTCAAGGCCACCGGCATCTGCCACACCGACCAGTACACGCTGTCCGGCGCCGACCCTGAAGGCCTGTTCCCGGCCATCCTGGGCCACGAAGGCGCTGGCGTGGTGCTGGAGGTCGGCGCAGGTGTCTCAAGTCTGCGGCCCGGCGACCACGTGATCCCGCTGTACACCCCTGAGTGTCGGCAGTGCAAGTTCTGCCTGTCGCGCAAGACCAACCTGTGCCAGCAGATCCGCAGCACACAAGGCCGGGGGCTGATGCCCGACGGCAGCAGCCGCTTCTCGATCGCCGGCAAACCCGTGCTGCACTACATGGGCACCTCCACTTTCGCCAACCACATCGTGGTGCCGGAGATCGCTCTGGCAAAGATCCGCAAAGACGCGCCTTTCGAGAAGGTCTGCTACATCGGTTGCGGTGTCACCACCGGTGTGGGCGCAGTGCTGTTCACGGCGCAGGTCGAGGCCGGCGCCAACGTGGTGGTGTTTGGCCTGGGCGGCATCGGTCTGAACGTGATTCAGGGCGCCAGGATGGTGGGCGCCGACAAGATCATCGGCATCGACATCAACCCCAAGCGCGAAGCGATGGCGCGCGAATTCGGCATGACGCATTTCATCGACGCCAGCCAAGAGAACAAGGTCGTCGAGGCGATCCAGCAACTGACCGATGGCGGCGCCGACTACAGCTTCGAGTGCATCGGCAACACCACCACGATGCGGCAGGCGCTGGAGTGCTGCCACAAGGGTTGGGGTCGCAGCATCATCATCGGCGTGGCTGCAGCAGGTCAGGAGATCAGCACCCGCCCCTTCCAACTGGTGACGGGGCGCAAATGGGAAGGCTCGGCTTTTGGCGGAGCGCGCGGCCGCACCGATGTGCCCAGGATCGTCGACTGGTACATGGAAGGCAAGCTGCGCATCGACCCGCTGATCACGCACACCCTGAAGCTCGAAGACATCAACCAGGGTTTTGAGCTGATGGAGCGCGGCGAGTCGATCCGCTCGGTGGTGGTGTACTGAGGGTGTATTTAGGGTGTACTGAGGATGTGCTGAGCCTGCATGGACCCGGCATGCTTCCACATTGCCGGTCTTGCGCTGCATCGTGGGACCCTCTTCACCGGCTGCAGCTTCGGCCGCTTGCCGGTCCCGCATCAGCGTGTGGTGGTGCCAGCCAATGCTTGTGCGATGAAGCTGGACTTCAACCCGCCCCATCCCCGACCATGAGCCACAACAGCGCCTTGCACTCCACTTACCTGGCGCAACGCATGGGCAGCGCAGTCGTGTCGCCCAGCACACTCTGCAAAGCAGGCCCCAAAGGCGCCAAACCGATGTCATGAAAGCGCGCCTTCGCTCGCCATGCGTCGTTGCAAATCCGCGCCATAGCTACAGCCGCCGGACAAGCCGCGTGAGTGCTGCAATTCATGACCACGGCGCACTTCACCTGTTGGGTGACAGCGCGTCCAAGGGCGGTTTCCAGGTTGAAGAGCCAGGCAGAATTTGCGCAGATCATCCGCGACGACTTCAACAAGGGGCGGCCATCATCAAGGCTTCAGGCGCCAAGGTCGATTGAGACGGGACGCGCGTTGGCTGGCTGAGCCTGCGCCGGCAGCTTGATCGTGCAGGC
>JBBQIB010000059.1:0-17753 GCA_038324515.1 Burkholderiales bacterium | reverse complement strand
GATGCCTTCGATGCCGTTGTACCTGTGGGGCGACACAGACGGCAGCCGCTGCCGCGACAGCTACTTCGACACCTACCCCGGTGTCTGGCGGCATGGTGACTGGATTCGGCTGATCCCGCATCACAGCCCCGAATCGGTGGGTGCCATCATCTACGGCCGCAGCGACGCCACCATCAACCGCCACGGCATCCGCATGGGCACCGCTGAGCTGTACCGCGCAGTGGAGGCCATGCCCGAAGTACTGGACAGCCTGGTGGTCGACCTGGAATACCTGGGCCGCGAGAGCTGGATGCCGCTGTTCGTGGTGCTTCGTGAAAGCGTTGTGCTGGATGAAGACTTGAACAAGCGCCTGAGGGCTGCGATCAAATCGGCACTGTCAGCACGCCATGTGCCCAACGAGATCTTTCAGGTGGTGGCCATTCCCCGCACGCTGTCGGGCAAGAAGATGGAGTTGCCCGTCAAGAAGCTGCTGCTTGGCGAAACACCAGACAAGGTGCTGAAGCGCGACGCGATGGCCAACGCCGATTGTGTGGACTGGTTTGTGGCCTTTGCCCGAGAGCGCAGCGAGTCGAAAGCGTTGACAAGGCCCGATCAAAGCCGGGTTGAAGACAAAGAAAAACGGCCGCCCGCGGTGCTCAGTCACCCGCCAGCTTGACGATCGCACCGACTGGCAAGGCGCCGGATTGCCGCGCCTGCTCGACCCCGCCATGCAAGCGCACCAGAGTCGGAATGCTGCGGATGCCATAGCGTTGCGACAACTGCGGGCTGTCGTCGCTGTTGACCTTGGCCAGCAGCGCCCGGCCCTTCAACTGCGCTGCGGCTTGTTCAAAAGCCGGCGCCATCATGCGGCAGGGGCCACACCAGGCCGCCCAGAAGTCCACCAACACCGGCAGCTTTGTTGCAGCGATCAGCGCAGCGAAATTGCTGTCGTCCAACTCAAGCACCTGGCCTTGCACCAGCGGCTGCGCGCATTTGCCGCACACGGGTTCATCGTCGATGCGACTGGGCGGCAGGCGATTGGTGGCGCTGCAAGAGGTGCAGCGCAGTTGCAGGGGTTTGCTTTCCATGCGTGCGCGGCTGCGCGGCCCAGGTTGAATGCCTCAGCGCGCGATGAACTGCATCTGCGTGCCCGCGAGCTCGATCACGTCACCGTTGCGCAAAGGGGCAGATTCGCCTACCAGCGGCATGCCGTTGATGCTGGGCCGTGAGGCTCCTTCAACATGCGCGAAAGCATAGCCGTTGGGGCGCCGGGTGATCGAAGCCACTTGCACACCGGGTTTGCCGACCGTCGTGACGACCTTGGTCAAGGTCACCTCCCGGCCCGCAGCTGCACCGTTCAGAACCTTGATCGAAGCCGGCTGGCTGCTCATGGCGCCTGGTGCAGCGCCAGAGAAGGCCGCCGATGCAGTGGGGGAAACGCCGCTGGGCAGGTGGCTGCCCGGGCGCATGATCATGGTCTTTTCGTAGTCCACCCCTTCGTCGATCAGGTACTTGATCTTGTACTTGCCGATCTCGACGGTGTCGTTGTGGGCCAGAAGCTGCTTCTTGACGGCCTTGCCGTTGATGTAGGTGCCGTTGGTGCTGTTGAGGTCTTCGATGTAGACATCGCCACCCACCATCTGCAGCACGGCATGCTCGCCGCTGACCGCCAGGTTGTCGATCACGATGTCGTTGTAAGGCCGCCGCCCCAGGGTGGTCTTGTCTTTGGTGATCTGCACTTCCTTGATCACCACCCCATCGAGCGAAACCACGAGCTTGCCCATGTCTACCCTCTTTTCCAGTCGCTGCCTGCGGCAGCGATCTGCTTCTCGTTTGACTTTGGCTCAGCCGCCATACCTCGACGGCTGATTCAGCGCTTGAATGGCCACCAACCTTTGCCCGCCGACTGGGCGGCGTCTTTGCCTGAGCCTGCGGCGCGGGCCAAAACTACCGAGATATTATCCCTCCCGCCAGCGTCGTTGGCGGCCTCAATCAGTGCTTGCGCACCACTTTGCAGTGTTTCATGACTCAGCAGAAGCTGCGCGATTCCGCCATCAGTGATCATGTCTGACAGGCCATCGGAACATAGCAGGTAGAGATCGCCTGGCACCACCTCATGCACGTGGGTGTCAAGCAAGACGGTGTCTTCGACCCCGACCGCACGCGTCACCAGGTTCTTGTTGACCGAGAAAGCGGCTTGTTCCTGGGTGATCAGGCCGGCGTCGATCTGCTCTTGCAGCAAGGAATGGTCGCGCGTCAGTTGCTGCAGGCGGCCGCCACGCAACCGGTAGCCACGAGAATCGCCCACATGGCCCAGCAAAAGTCGCGTGCCACGAAAAACGGCCACCACCAGGGTGGTGCCCATGCCGGCGTATTGGGGATTGGTATTGGCTGAGTTGAAGATGGCGCGGTTGGCGTTGTCCACACAGATGTCCATGGCGCGCCGCACTTCTGCGTCGGTGGCCTGACTGCTGGCTTGGCGCAACCAGCGGCCCAATTCGTTCTGGATGAAACTGGTGGCCATGTTGCTCGCCACCTCACCCGCGTTGTAGCCTCCCATGCCATCGGCCAAGACAGCCAGGCTCACTTCGGGGTCGGTGGCGACCGAATCTTCGTTGTTGCTGCGTGCGCGTCCAGTGTCCACCGCAGCGTGAAGTTCGATCGTCATGGGCACGGGCAAGGGCAAGGGCTGGCGCAGGTGTCAATAAGGTTGGGCGATTGTGCAACGGAAGCTCAGCTGTGCGGGCCCGGGTATTGCCGCAGGGGTGGCGGCTGTGACTTCGCACTGCAGCGTGCGTGGTGACCTGGCTTGGGCATCGCACCAGGGGATCTCAGGGCGCGCGCAAGACGCGAAGCAGTCGCGCACAATTTGCGCACGTGGCGCCTACACGACGCCTACACGATGCGTACACGACGCGCTCACCGCGCCCTCACTGCGCCACTGGCCGACTTTGCCCTGTGGACTCGAGTATGCGCGCCAGCGATTCGGCGGCCACATCGGCATCGCCCAGGCGTTCGGCGGACCTTTTTTGCAAGAGCGCGCGCACGAGCTGGCACAAGGGCTCAGGCAGATCCGGGCGCAGGCTGGCCAGTTCGGTGGCAGGTTGGCTGGCAACCTGGCGCAGCAACTCCCCCATGCTGCTGGCTTCGTGCGGTCGCCTGCCGGTCAGCAATTCGTACAGGATCACGCCCAGCGCATAGAGGTCGCTGCGGGCTGTGGGCGGCTGGCCGGCCAGTTGTTCGGGGGCCATGTAGGCCGGTGTGCCTGGGACCATCCCGGTCGCGGTGGGCTCGGCGTCGGCGCTGCGTGCCAGACCAAAGTCGGCCAGCTTCAAGATGCCAGTGGGCAGGTGCAGCAGCACGTTGGAAGGCTTGAGGTCGCGGTGCACGATGCCGTGCCGGTGCGCATGAGACAGCGCGGCGGCAATTTGCTGGGCCAGCCGCAGCACCAGGGGTTCGGGCAGCAGCCTGGCTGGCCGTGTGTAGCGCTGCAGATCACCCCCGATGACGGGCTCCATCGCCAGCCAGGCCCATCCCTGGTTGACGCCTGCGGCCAGCACCGAGACGATGTGCGGATGTGCAGGCAAGCGCATGACTGCGGCGGTGATGCCTTCAAAAGCCAGGATGGCGGTTCGTCTGTTGCGTTCAGCAGCGCCAGTGGGCGCAGCACTCGGGGGCTGCGCCGAGGAGACTTCATCTTCAACCCTTGCAGTGGGCAGCGGGCACATTTTCAGGGCCACGACGTGGGATGTCTGGATGTGTTCTGCCAGATAGACCCGGCTTTGCGCGCCGCGCCCCAGCAAGCGCATCAGCCTGTAGCCGTCAATCAGTGCGCCCGGGCCCAGATCAGTTGTCATCGGCGTTGTGGACTTGGTTGGAGGCCTGCGCTGGCCTTGGCGTGAACTCGGTGCCTGCTTCAGGCTGTGGTCTGTGCGTGGCGATTTTTCATCCACAAGCCGATGGCCAGCACCAACAAGGCGCCAGCCACACCTGCACCGTAGCGCGCTGCGGCCTGGACCTCCGGCAGCGCACCCAGCTTGGCCGCCACCAAAGTGGGCATGTAGGGCACCACTGCAGGATCAGTGACCGCCATGGTGCCGGCAATCCAGCCCAGCAGCATGCCCCCCACGATGATGATCGAGGGGAAGCGGTCCATCAACTTGATCACCAACTGGCTGCCCCAGACGATGATCGGGATCGACACCAGCAAGCCAAATACCACCAGTGGCATCTTGTGGTCACCACCGGCACTTTCAGCGGCGCCGGCGATGGCAATCACGTTGTCCACGCTCATCACCAGGTCGGCAATGATGACGGTCTTGACAGCAGCCCACAGCTTGTCGCTGCCCTGGATGCCGTCGTGACCGCCCTCGTCTTCGGGGGCCAGGAGTTTGATCCCGATCCAGACCAAGAGCAGCGCGCCCACCAGTTTCAGGTAAGGGATGGCCAGCAGGGTCAGCGCGAAGAAGATCAGGATCACGCGCAAGACGATGGCCCCTGCGGTGCCTAAAATGATGCCTTTGGTGCGCAACTCGGGTGACAGCCTGCGACACGCCAGCGCGATGACCACGGCGTTGTCGCCACCCAGCAGGATGTCTATCATGATGATCTGGCCGACTGCGATCCAGAAGTCGGCTTGCATGAAGGCATCCATGGGGCGGCGAGGGGCACTCAGAGGCTGAGAGTCGAGACTTGGAGTCTATTGCGCCAACGCTGCCTGGCTGTGCGGGAAACACGCACAGGCGTCATGTACCTGCAAGGGTGATGGACCACGCTTTGTCTTCTTGGACAAAGCTGGCACGTTCGTCGGTCTGAGCATGGATTGAGGGCGTCGCAGAGGATCAGATCAGGCCCTTCAGCAAGCGTCCCATCTCGGAGGGGTTGCGCGTGATGGTGAAGCCGCACTCCTCCATGATCGCCAGTTTGGCGTCTGCGGTGTCGGCGCCGCCGCTGATCAGTGCACCCGCGTGGCCCATGCGCTTTCCGGCAGGGGCCGTGACGCCGGCAATGAAGCCGACGATGGGTTTTTTCATGTTCCCCTGGCACCAGCGAGCAGCCTCGGCTTCGTCGGGGCCGCCGATCTCGCCAATCATGATCACGGCATCGGTATCCGGGTCGTCGTTGAACAGCCGCATGATGTCGATGTGCTTCAAGCCATTGATCGGGTCGCCGCCGATGCCCACCGCGCTGCTTTGGCCCAGGCCGAGTTCGGTCAGTTGCGCCACCGCTTCGTAGGTCAGCGTGCCTGAGCGGCTGACCACGCCGATGCGGCCCTTCTTGTGGATGTGGCCCGGCATGATGCCGATCTTGATCTCCTCGGGCGTGATCAAGCCTGGGCAGTTGGGGCCCAGCAGCAGGGTCTGCTTGCCGCCGGCCAACTCTTTGGCCGTCATCTTGTTGCGCACCTCCAGCATGTCGCGTACCGGGATGCCTTCGGTGATGCAGATCACCAGGTCCAGATCGGCTTCGACGGCTTCCCAGATCGCTGCAGCGGCACCTGCAGGCGGCACGTAGATCACACTGACTGTGGCCCCGGTGGCAGCCTTGGCGTCCTGGACGGTCGCGTGAATGGGGATGCCTTCGAAGCTTTCACCGGCCTTCTTGGGATGCACACCGGCGACAAAACATTGTTTACCGTTGGCGTAGGCCACGCAGCCGCGGGTGTGGAACTGCCCGGTCTTGCCCGTGATGCCCTGGGTGATGACTTTGGTGTGCTGGTTGATGAGGATGGACATGGTGGTCACTCGCTTGACGTGAAAGTGTTCCATGCACCGGGGCGTTGCCTCGCATCATGAAACTTGGGCTGAAGGGCCTTGCTTGAGGCAGGCTATTTGACCGCAGCCACGATCTTGGTCGCGGCTTCGGCCATCGTGTCGGCACTGATGATCGGCAAGCCCGACTCCTGAAGCAGTTTCTTGCCCTGGTCCTCGTTGGTGCCCTTCATGCGCACCACCAGCGGCACGTTGAGGTTGACGGCCTTGCAGGCGGCAATCACGCCTTCGGCGATGGTGTCGCACTTCATGATGCCGCCGAAGATGTTGACCAGGATGCCCTTGACGGACTTGTTGGCCAGCATGATCTTGAATGCTTCAGTGACCTTTTCTGCGGTGGCGCCGCCGCCCACATCCAGAAAGTTGGCCGGCTCGCCGCCAAACAGTTTGATGGTGTCCATCGTGGCCATCGCCAGGCCAGCGCCGTTGACCAGGCAGCCGATGTTGCCGTCCAGGCTGATGTAGCTCAGGTCGAACTTGCTCGCTTCGACCTCTGCCGGGTCTTCTTCGTCGAGATCGCGGTAGGCGACGATCTCGGGGTGGCGAAACAGCGCGTTGCTGTCGAAAGTGAATTTGGCGTCCAGGGCCTTGATGGCGCCTGGCTGGCCGTTGACCTTGCCTTCCAGAATCAACGGGTTGATCTCGGCCAGGCTGGCGTCGGTGGCCATGTAGCAGCCGTAGAGCTTTTTCAGCACATCCACGGCCTGTGGCTGGCTTTCTTCCGGCACGCCGATGCCGCGTGCCAGCTCCAGCGCCTGGGCTTCGCTCAGGCCTGTCAAGGGATCCACGAAAACCTTCAGAATCTTCTCGGGCGTCTTGTGCGCAACTTCTTCGATGTCCATGCCGCCTTCGCTGCTGGCCATCATGGCCACCTTTTGCGTGGCGCGGTCGGTCAGCGCGGCGACGTAATACTCTTTCTGGATGTCTGCGCCTTCTTCAACCAGCAGCCGGCGCACCTTCTGGCCTTCCGCTCCGGTCTGGTGTGTCTTCAGTTGCATGCCCAGGATCTGGCCGGCCAGCTGTTCGACTTCGCCGGGCGTACGGGCCAGCTTGACGCCGCCCCCTTTGCCGCGGCCGCCGGCGTGAATCTGTGCTTTGACCACCCACACCGAACCGCCGAGCTTTTGCGCCGCTTCAGTCGCCTCGCGCACGGTGAAGGCTGGATAGCCGCGGGGCACCGGGACGCCATGCTCGCGCAGCAGCTCCTTGGCTTGGTATTCGTGAATTTTCATCGGTGAGGTCCTTGCTGGCGCTGTCTGCTGCAAAAAACTCGGGATGAGGCGCAGACACGGGTTGGCCGCTGAGGCTGAGGCCCGCCGGAGCCCGCAGCATGGGCGGCGAATTTAGCATGCTGCTGTGCTACAGCCGCTTACAGAGCGACTCTGCGTTGCTGCTTTTTTTACTTGCCGAGCTTTCGCTCGGGCTTTCGCTCGGGCCTTTGCTCGGGCCTTTGCTCGGACGTTTGCTTGGGCGTTTGCTTGGGCGTTTGCGCGGGCCTGCAGTGCTGCAGGAGCCTGACTCAGCTGCTTCGTTGCTGCAGGACACGCCGGATGGTATCGCCGTCAAAGCCCCGGCTGGCCAGAAATCGGGCCTGGCGCGCGTAGGCTTTGGCGTCTGCGGGCGCGTCGCCGAATTTTCTTTGCCACAACAGCAACGCCCGCTCAGATTCTGTACCGCGCAATCGGCCCAAGCTCTCGGCAACCAGATCAGACCCCAGCCCTTTGGCTTGCAGTTGTTGCTGGAGTCGCCAGTGGCCACTGCGGACAGACTGGCTGCGCAACAGTGACTCAGCTGCGCGACTGTCGCTGAGCCAGCCTTCTTCACTCAAGCTGTCCAACAAAGTACCCAGAGGCTCGCCCGCCAAGGCCGGTCGGTCGCCCGGATCGTCTGCGTCACCCGGGGCTGGGTGCACGAAACTCTCGCCCGTGGCGTGGCCCTCCGGTGCTGCGGCAGGTGGCCATTGAGGCTGTGGTTCGCGTTCCAGATCGCGTTGTAGTTCGCGCTGTGGTTCGCCCTGCGGTTGGCACCGTAGTTGGCGCTGCAGGTAGCGCTTCAGCTTGCGTTCAAGCTCGAGCCTGGAGTGCTCTCGCTGCGACAGGTAACGCAGCGCCTGCGCTCTAAGAGAAGGTGCGCTGCCCCTCATCGTCAAACTTGAGGTGGGAATTTTCTGTGATCTAAAGCGTTGCCCCGGATCACGCGTCTTTTTTGGCCCTGGAAGCGCCACCTTCGGCGGCGCCGGCGCTTTGCCCACCCCCTTGAGGACGGATGCCCAGGCTCTCACGCACCTTGTTCTCGATCTCGAGTGCGATATGAGGGTTCTCGCGCAGAAACTCGCGCGCGTTGTCTTTGCCTTGGCCGATCTTCTCACCGTTGTAGGCGTACCAGGCCCCGCTTTTTTCGACAATCCTGGCCGTCACGCCCATGTCGATGACTTCGCCTTCGCGGCTGATGCCTTCGCCGTAAAGGATGTCGAACTCAGCCACCTTGAAAGGCGGTGCGACCTTGTTCTTGACCACCTTGACCTTGGTCTCGCTGCCGATGACTTCTTCGGCTTTCTTGATGTTGCCGGTGCGGCGGATGTCCAGCCGCACCGAAGCGTAGAACTTCAGCGCATTGCCGCCCGTGGTGGTTTCGGGGTTGCCGAACATGACGCCGATCTTCATGCGGATCTGGTTGATGAAGATGACCATGGTGTTGGTCTTCTTGATCGTCGCGGTGAGCTTGCGCAGTGCCTGGCTCATCAGGCGCGCTTGCAGGCCCGGCAGGCTGTCGCCCATTTCACCTTCAAGTTCGGCTTTGGGTGTCAACGCGGCCACCGAGTCGATGACGATCAGGTCGATGGAGCCAGAGCGCACCAGAGCGTCGACGATTTCCAGCGCTTGCTCGCCCGTGTCAGGCTGGCTGATCAGCAGATCTTGCAGGTTGACACCCAGCTTTTGAGCGTATTGGATGTCGAGCGCGTGTTCCGCATCGATGAATGCGGCCGTGCCGCCGACCTTTTGCATCTCGGCGATGACTTGCAGCGTCAGCGTGGTCTTGCCGGAGGACTCTGGGCCGTAGATTTCGACTACCCGGCCGCGCGGCAGGCCACCCACGCCCAAAGCGACGTCCAGCCCTAACGAGCCGGTGGACACGACCTGGATGTCTTCGATGACTTCGCCTTCGCCCAGGCGCATGATCGAGCCCTTGCCGAACTGCTTTTCGATCTGCGCCAACGCAGCTTGCAGGGCCTTGGCTTTTTCGGTGTTGAGTGCCTTGACGGGTGCGTCCATGGGTGTTGCTCCTGAATTTATGGATCAATTATGCCCAAAAGCTGGATATGCGTACAGCTCTTTTGGGGGGGTGTCGAGGGGTATTGGGGGGGGTACAAGGGGAATACAAAGGGGAAATGGCGTCGATGCCCTGGAGGTCCCCATCAGGGATGGCCATGATATGGGTCAAGGTCGAGCGCAGCTACGCTTTCTAGACTGCATGGCGCAGCAGACTGGCCAGCTTCCTGCGGGCCGGCGGCAGCGAATCGGACCCTTCAAGGAGACAAACATGCGAATACTGATTGCCGAAGACGACCAGGTACTGGCTGACGGGCTGTTGCGCTCGCTGCGGGCATCCGGGTATGCGGTTGACCAGGTCAGCAGCGGTACCGAGGCCGACGCGGCTTTGGCCTCGCACGAATTTGATCTGGTGATCCTCGACCTGGGTTTGCCGCGCATGCATGGATTCGAAGTGCTGCGCAAGTTGCGAGGGCGCGGCATCAGCGTGCCGGTCTTGATCCTGACGGCGGCAGACAGTGTCGAGCAGCGCGTCAAAGGCCTGGATCTGGGCGCTGACGACTACATGGCCAAGCCCTTTTCTTTGCAAGAGCTGGAAGCCCGGGTTCGCGCCCTGACCCGGCGTGGGCTGGGGACGGCCTCCAGCCTGCTCAAGCACGGCCCGCTGACCTTTGATGCCACCGGCAGGGTGGCTTATCTCAATGACCAGATGGTGGAGTTGTCGGCGCGCGAGTTGAGCCTGCTGGAAGTGCTTTTGCAGCGTTCTGGCCGCCTGGTCAGCAAGGACCAGTTGGTCGAGCGGCTGTGTGAGTGGGGCGAAGAGGTCAGCAACAACGCCATTGAGGTTTATATCCACCGCTTGCGCAAGAAGATCGAACAGGGTCCGGTACGCATCGCCACGGTGCGTGGCCTCGGGTATTGCCTGGAGAAAATCGCGGCATGACGGGCTGGCGGGCTCGCAAGCGGCCCCGGATGTGGTCATTGCCGTGACCACACCTGAGGCCGCGGCTGCGGCTGAAGCTCCAGCCCGGGCGGCTACGGCCAACGTGCAGCGCTCGCTGTTTGGCGAGATTCTTGACTGGATGCTGGCCCCGCTGCTGGTGCTGTGGCCGATGAGCCTGGGTCTGACCTGGGTGGTGGCGCAAAACATCGCCAGCGGGCCGTTCGACCGTGAATTGGCCGACGTGGCGCTGGCGCTGGCGCGCCGCGCTGCCGTGCAGCACATTCAGGGCACCACCCACACTGAAACTGCAAGAATCGAGTTGCAACGCACTGCCGAGCCGCTGACGCACCACGACGACAACGAAGACGACCGCGCCTACTTCCAGGTGCTGGGCTTGCGTGGCGAGTTGCTGGCGGGAGACCCGGTGTTGCTGGTCCCAGCCCAGGAATCGGTGCGGCAGACTCAGGTGCAGTTTCGCGACGACGTGGTGGACGAAGAACCGGTGCGGGTGGCCTACCTGTGGCTGGCAGAACCCACCACACTCAGCGAAACCGGGGCGCTGGTGCAGGTGGCGCAGACGCTTGGCAAACGCACCCGGCTGGCGACCGAGATCATCAAGGGTCTGATCTTGCCGCAGTTCGTGATTTTGCCGCTGTCCGTGCTGCTGGTGTGGTTTGCGCTGGCCCGCGGCATCCGCCCCCTGGCCGAACTGCAGCACCGCATCCGGCGCCGCGAGAGCACCGACCTGAGCCCGATCGAGCAGGGCAATGTGCCCGACGAAGTGGTTCCGCTGGTGGGCGCCATCAACGATTTGCTGCAGCGGCTGGACCGCACGGTGGCCACACAGCGCCACTTTCTGGCCGACGCGGCCCATCAGTTGAAGACGCCGCTGGCAGGGCTGCGCACCCAAGCCGAGCTGGCCACGCGCGAAATTGACAGCGGTCACGCCGATCCGGCATCGTTGCGTCATTCGCTGCGCCAGATCGCATTGTCGTCGCAACGCGCTGCGCACATGGTCAATCAGCTGTTGTCGATGGCGCGTGCCGAGCACAGCGGCGAGCATGTGCGCCGGGTGCCGCTCGATCTGGGTGCGGTGGCCCGGTCTGCAGTGCGTGACTTTGTGCCCCAGGCGATCGACAAGCGCATCGACCTGGGCTACGAAGGCCCTGAAGGCCAGGGCAGCCCACGCGTGTTGGGCGAGCCTGTGTTGCTGGGCGTGTTGGTGCGCAACCTGGTGGACACCGCGCTGCGTTACACGCCAGCCGGTGGCACGGTGACGGTGCGCGTCGCTGCTGACCCGGGCGCCGAGTGGGTGGTGCTGCAGGTCGAGGACAGCGGGCCGGGCATCGCGCCCGAAGAGCGCGAGAACATCTTCAGACCCTTTTACCGAGCCCTGGGCACCCAGGTTGACGGCAGCGGCCTGGGGCTGGCCATCGTGCAGGAGATTGCCCAGCGGCATCAGGCCGAGATCAGCGTGAGGGATGCCAAACCACGCCCGGCGTTGACAGCGGAGCAGGCGCTGGAGCAGGCGCAGGCTGGCGCAGAGGCGGCCGCAGGCATGGGCGACGGCACCGGCGACGCCTATGGAGCCGTGTTCAGCGTGCGCTTTCCTGGGCTGCCCACGTTGCCTGTGTGAAGGCTGCAGAACCGATCAGGCGTCGGGCGTCGGGCGTCAGTCGTCAGGTATCAGGTATCAGGTATCAGGTACCAGGCGGCTTCCTTCAGGACTGCATCAACCTGCGGCTGCGCGCCACCGACATCAGGATGCCCAGGCCCAGGCCGAGCGAGACCATCGCGGTGCCGCCATAGCTGATGAAGGGCAAGGGCACGCCGACCACCGGCAACATGCCGCTGACCATGCCCATGTTGACAAAGGCATAACTGAAAAAATTCATAGTCACTGCCGCAGCCAGCAAGCGGCTGAAGACAGTGGGCGCCAGCGCCGCGATCACCAAACCCCTGAAGATCAGGAAGGTGAAGCCAATCAGCAGTACGACCACGCCCGCGAGCCCGAACTCTTCGGAAAAGGCGGCGAAGATGAAGTCGGTGGTGCGCTCGGGGATGAATTCGAGGTGGGTCTGCGTGCCCTGCATGAAGCCCTTGCCGGCCAGGCCGCCCGAGCCGATCGCAATCATGCCTTGGATGATGTGAAAGCCCTTGCCCAAGGGATCCTGGGTCGGGTCGAGCAAAGTGCAGATGCGGGTCTGCTGGTACTGGCGCAACAGCGGCCAATTCACGCCCGGCTGACAGACCGCGTCGGCTGTCAGCACCAGACCCAGGATGCCAATAGCCGCCAGCAGCACCACGGGCCCGACCAGCTTCCAGGACAAGCCGGCAAAAAACATCACATAGAGGCCACTGGCCAGAATCAGCAGCGCGGTGCCCAGATCGGGTTGTTGGATCACCAGGGCGGCAGGCACCAGCAAAAAGATGGTCGCGACGACAAAGTCCAGCCAGCGGGCAGCTCCCTCGCGTCGCTGAAACCACCAGGCCAGCATCAACGGCATCGCGATCTTCAGGATCTCGCTGGGTTGAATCACCAGCGGGCCCAGCGCCAGCCAGCGTGTCGCGCCCTTGCGGGTGATGCCAAAAAACTCGGTCGCCAGCAGCAGCGCGATGCCCAGCACATACAACGGCACCGCCACCGACTGCAACTTTTGCGGCGGCATCTGTGCCACCACGAACATCAAAGCCAACGCGATCAGCATGTTGCGGCCGTGAGTCTGAAAGCGCGTGCCGTGGTCAAAGCCTGCCGAGTACATGGCCACCAGGCCGATGGCTGCCAGCAAGCAAGTCACCACCAACAACTGCGTGTCAAAACCGCTGAACACCTGACGCAAGCGCGTCGTAGGCGACGCACGTTCAAAGAAGATGGTGTTCAACGCAGACCCTGCGACACGCCGCGGCCGACGTCGGTCTCGGTGCTGGAAGAAAGGGCAGAAACCGCAGCCGTGGCTGCAGCCAGGGCCGCCGCCGCCGTCTGGCCCGGCACGGCGGCGGCCACAGGAGCAAGCTGCCCCGGCAAAGGCACATCGGCCGCTTGGCGCGGTGTGCCCACGGGCGCGCTGGACTTGCCCTGGCGGGTCAGAACCAGGTCTTCTTCGCTCGGGTACTGGCCCGCCAGCAGGTAGTCAAAGACCCGGCGCGCGATGGGCGCTGCTGCTTCTGAGCCAAAGCCGGAATTCTCGACCACCACGGCCAGCACCACCTTGGGTGCGTCGATCGGCGCTGCAGCGATGTACAGCGAATGGTCGCGCTTGAACTCGTCCAGCTTGGAGGCGTTGTAGCGTTCATTCTGGCGGATGCCCACGGCCTGTGCCGTGCCGGTCTTGCCGCCGCTGGCATAGGCTGCGCCTGCAAATACGCGCGTCGAGGTGCCCTCTACCGTCACCAGATGCAGCGCGCGGCGAATCAGGGCGGTGTGGGCATCTGCCACCTGCAAGGACCCCAGCGCTGGTGGGCTCTGCGGTTTGAGCTTGCCGCCAGCGATTTCTTCGATGCCGCGCACCAGATGCGGCGTGAAGCGCTGCCCGCCTGAGACCAGCGTGGCCGTGGCCTTGGCCAGTTGCAGCATCGTGAAATTGTTGTAGCCCTGGCCGATGCCCAGCGAGATGGTCTCGCCGGCATACCAACGCTGCTGCTCGGGCTTCTTGAAGTAGTTGCGCTTCCATTCGGTCGAGGGCAGCAAACCCGTCACTTCGCCTTCCATGTCGATGCCGGTGCGCAGGCCAAACCCGTAGGGCTGCAGATACTCGTGCATCAGGTCCACGCCCATCTCGTTGGCCAGCGAGTAGTAATAGACGTTGCTGGATTTGACGATCGAGCGTTGCATGTCCACCGGGCCCAGCCCGCGGTCGCCGTGGCTGCGAAAGGTGTGGTTGCCGAACTGGAAGCTGCCGCCGTCCTGGATCACGGTGTCTGCGCTGCGTTTGCCGCTCGTCAGCGCCGCCATCGCCATGAAGGGCTTGAAGGTCGAGCCAGGTGGATAGGTGCCCCGCAAGGCGCGGTTGAGCAGTGGCTTGTCGATGCTCTCGTTGAGCTCGCGCCAGCTTTCCACATCGATGCCATCGACAAACAGGTTGGGGTCGAAGCTGGGTTTGCTGACAAAGGCCAGCACTTCACCGGACCGGGGATCCAGTGCCACCAGTGCGCCGCGGCGGGCGCCGAACATGTCTTCAATCAGCGCCTGCAGCCGGATGTCCACCGTCAGCACCAACTTGTCGCCAGCCAGCGGCGGGTAGCTCTTCAGCCGGCGCACGGCGCGGCCGGAGGCGCTGGTCTCGACCTCCTCGAAACCCGCCGTGCCATGCAGCACCTTCTCGTAACTTTGCTCCAGGCCCAGTTTGCCGATGTACTCGGTGCCTATGTAGTTGCCTTGCTCTTCTTCAGGCCAGTCTTCGATGGCCTTTTTCTCGGCCTGGTTGATGCGGCCGATGTAGCCCAGCAAGTGCGCGCCCGTCTCACCCAGCGGATAGTTTCTGAACAACCGGGCTTTGATGTCCGCGCCGGGGAAACGGTAGCGCTGGGCGGCGAATCGTGCCACTTCTTCGTCGCTGAGCCGGGTGCGGATCGGCATCGAATCCGAGCCCCTCAATTCGTCCTGCATGCGCTTGAAGCGACGGCGATCACGGGGCCCGATGTCGACCACCTCAGCCAGTGCATCCACCAGCGCTTCGAGTTCGGCACCGCGCACATTGCGGGTGTTGATCTCGAGCGTATACGCCGAATAGTTGGTAGCAAGCACCACCCCGTGGCGGTCGACGATCAGGCCCCGGTTGGGCACGATGGGCACCACAGCGATGCGGTTGGCTTCGGCCTGCGTGGCCAATTCCTCGTGCCTGAAAACCTGCAGGTGCACCAGCCGTGCAGCCAACAGGATGAAGGCCAGCAGGACAAAGAAGGCGGCAGCGATGACCCGGCCACGAAAGCGGCTCAGGTCTTGCTCGATGTCGCGCAGCTCGGTCATGTGCGGGCGGATTGGGACGGAAGAGTCCGTAAGTTTCTGTGGCGGTGAACTTCGGATGGCGCCTGAGGCTCAGTCTGGCGGGGCAATGCCTGCCGGATCAACTCCACGTGTTCTCACAACGGCCGATTCTGGTCCGGATCGGGCGCCCGCCGCTGCGGCGCCAGCAGCAGCCAGGTTGCCAAAGGCCACAACATGGCTTCAAACGCGGGCGCCAGCACCAGCGGCCAGCCTGGGAAACTGTCGCCCGCCACCATGCGGATGGCCAGCGAGACCAGATGCATGCCAATGAACACCGGCAAGATCTGCAAAGCCTGCTCGAACACCCCAAACCACAGCAGACGGCGGTGGATGCTGACCGCCACGTAACTCAAGAGCGTATAGGCCATCGCATGCTGGCCCAGCAAGGCGCCCTGGTTGACGTCCATCGCCAGCCCCAGCAAGAACGCCACCCCCATGCCGACTCGGCGCGGCTGGTGCACGTTCCAGAACATCAGCACCACGGCCAGCGCATCGGGCATCGCGGGCTGGCGCCCCAGTGGCACCATGTTCAACAACAGGGCCACCAACAGGCTGAAGCCAATGAAAAAGGGGTTGACCGGCAACAGCACCTGGTCGCCGCCACGGGGCATGATCATGGCGCGCCGGCTCTTCGGGGTGGCGTTGCTGCAGCGGCTGAAGTTGGGGCTGAAGTCGGGGCTGAAGTCGGGGCTTGAGCGGCCACCGGCGAAGAAGCTGCGCCTTCAGCTTGAACTTGGGCGGACTTGGCAGCAGGCGTGGCTGCATCCGGCAAGCCCACGGGCTGCAGCACCAGGACATGGCGGGAGATGTCGATCGGCGCCGTGGGCGTCACCAGGACCCGTGCAAAGCCGCTGTCCTGCCGCCTTTCGATCTGGCTCACGGCACCCACCGGCAGCCCAGGCGGATAGATGCCGTCCAGGCCACTGGTCTGCAGTGGGTCGCCGAGCTGGATGTCGGCCTGGCCCGACAGAAAACGCAACTCCATGCCGCCACTCAGGCCGAATGCCACACTGCGCTGCTGGGTGCGCAGGTTGATGACCGGGATCGCCGCGTCCTTGTCGCTGAGCAGGGTCACTTCTGCAGTCAGCGCATAGGCCCGGGTCACCTGGCCCAACATGCCGGCTTCGTTGATCACTGGCGAGCCGGCCACCACGCCGTGCTGGCTGCCGCGGTCGATGAACACCTTGCGTGAATAGGGGTCGGCTGCGGCATGGCTGATCTCGGCGGCCACTGAGCGCACCGGCAGCGCCGGACGCAGCTCGAGCATTGCACGCAAGGACTGGTTCTCGCGCGCCAGTTGTTCTGTGCGCGCCGCCCGCTCGGCCATCTCGGCCAGCCGCCGCTGGGCCTGTGCAGCTGCACTCTGTGCTTCGTGAAGATCCCGCAGGTAGTCCGCGCCCTGCTCCCAAAGCTGCACCGGCAGCGCCAGGGCCTGCTGCAACGGCAGCAAGGTGATCGCCAGGCCATCGCGCAGCGGCTCGACGATCTTGAAGCGTCCATCTGCTGCCATCAGAAAAATGGCCATGGCCGCAAACAGCACCATCTTGCTCAGCGCGGACGGCCCCTGCCTGAAAAACGGCGGCGGCGAACGGTCGAGTGTGCCGAACTGCGAGCGGATCCTGAAACCCGTCTTCGGTCGGCCAAGCGCCGAGTTGCCGTTGGGCATCGCCTGCCTCAGCGCTTGGCGGGCCCGAGCGGGCGCCGCAGGTCATTCCCTGCGTTGGCCAGGCCCCGCAGCGCCGAGGCCCGTGCGCCAAACCGAAGAGCTGCCAACACCGAAGCCACGAACCGTTCTGAACCCTGCACAAGACAGCGGCCGTGTTCTGCCAGGCCATGGAGGGCTGAGGGCATCATTCGCTGGTGAAGATCGATCCCAGCCGGTCCATACGTTCCAGCGCCATGCCGCAGCCGCGCACCACGCAGGTCAGAGGGTCTTCGGCCACCAGCACCGGCAGGCCGGTTTCCTCGGACAGCAGGCGATCGAGGTCGCGCAGCAAAGCACCGCCGCCGGTCAACATCATGCCGCGCTCGGCAATGTCCGCGCCGAGCTCTGGCGGAGTTTGCTCCAGCGCGTTCTTGACCGCGCTGACCATCTGGTTCAGCGGGTCGGTCAGGGCTTCGAGGATTTCGTTGCTGCTGACCGTGAAGCTGCGTGGCACGCCTTCGCTGAGGTTGCGGCCCTTGACTTCCATCTCCTTGACTTCGCTGCCTGGAAAGGCGCTGCCGATCCGCTTCTTGATCGCCTCTGCGGTCGGCTCGCCGATCAGCATGCCGTAGTTGCGGCGGATGTAGTTGATGATGGCTTCGTCGAACTTGTCGCCGCCCACCCGGATGCTGCCTTTGTAGACCATGCCGCCCAGGCTGATGACGCCGACCTCGGTGGTGCCGCCGCCAATGTCCACCACCATCGAGCCTGAGGCTTCGCTGACCGGCAGACCGGCGCCGAGGGCGGCGGCCATCGGCTCTTCGATCAAGAACACTTCAGAGGCCCCCGCGCCCAGAGCCGATTCGCGGATCGCGCGGCGCTCCACCTGGGTGCTGCCACAAGGCACGCAGATGATGATGCGCGGGCTGGGTCGCAGCATCGAGCGCGGATGCACCATCTTGATGAACTGCTTAAGCATCTGCTCGGTGACCGTGAAGTCGGCGATCACGCCGTCCTTCATCGGCCGGATGGCCTCGATGTTGCCGGGCACCTTGCCCAGCATGGCCTTGGCTTCCTTGCCAACGGCCTGGATGGTCTTCTTGCCTTGCGGCCCGCCTTCGTGCCGGATGGCGACCACCGAGGGCTCATCGAGCACGATGCC
>JBBQIB010000058.1:0-17818 GCA_038324515.1 Burkholderiales bacterium | reverse complement strand
GAAGGCCGGCAAGGTGCAGATGTTTGGCGTCGCCAGCGGCGCGCGCTCACGCCAGTTGCCCGACGTACCCACGATGAGCGAAGGCGGCGTACAGGGGCTCGACCTCGATACCTGGGTCGGCTTGTGGGTGCCGGTGGGCACGCCGGAGGAGGTGCGCAGCAAGCTCGCGCGCGGGCTGTCGCAAGTGCTGACGCAGCCGGCCGTGCAGCAGAAGATGCAGGCCCTCAACGGCGAGGCGCTGTTCGTCGACACGCCGCAGTTCCGCAGCCTGCTGGAGCGTGAGACGCGGGCCTTCTCGGGCCTCATCAAGAGCCGAAAGCTCGCAGCGGAATAGCACCACAGCCCGCCGCTACCCAAGAAAGTGGCCCAGCGCATGCGCACCCTGAACGATGCTTTTGTCGCCGCGTGCGGCCGTGCCGCCGACCTGCCCTTCCTGGCCGAGTCGGCGCTCTCCGGGGGCCGGGTCTGGACTTACGACGCCGCTGAGCAAGAAGTGCATCGCCTGGCCGAGATCTACCGTTCACGCGGCTGGGGCGCAGGCCATCGCGTGGCGCTGGGGGTGGGCAACCACCCGCGTCACTTTTTTCACTTCCTGGCTCTCAACCGCCTGGGCGCGTCCATCGTGCCGCTGAACCCTGACCACCGCGCCGGCGAGATCCGTTACGCGCTGTCGCACTCGAGCGCTGATCTGGTGGTCAGCGGCGCCGACCGCCACCCACTGATCGACGAGGTCATGGCAGCCAACGCCGCTCTCGCGCACGTGCCCCGCATGCTGGTCGACACGCTTGCCAGCAGCTTGCCCGATGCGCCGGCGGGGCGCACCGTGCCCGCCGACAGTTTGCGGGCCGAGGCCGCGATCCTCTACACCTCCGGCACCTCGGGACGCCCCAAGGGGTGTGTGCTGAGCAACGACTACGTGCTGGGCGCGGGTGCGTGGTACGCCAACATCGGCGGCCTGCTGAGCTTCCAGCGCGGACAGGACCGCCTGCTCAACCCCTTGCCTGTGTTCCACATGAACTGCGCGATGGTCTCGTTCTCGGCCGTCTGCCAGACCGACAACTGCCTGGTGTTGCCCGACCGCTTCCACGCTGGAACCTGGTGGGAAGACTGCGTCCGGTCGCGAGTCACGGTGATCCACTATCTGGGCATCATGCCGCCGGCCCTGTTCAAGCAGCCGGTGAACGCGTGGGAGACGCAGCACCGCATCCGCTTCGCACTCGGCGCCGGCTGCGACCCGACACTGCACGGGCCTTTCGAGCAGCGCTTCGGCTTCCCGCTGGTGGAGGTGTGGGGCATGACCGAGACCGGCCGTTTCCTGGCCAACAACGTGGACCCACGCCAGGTGCACACGCGCGCCTTCGGCCGCGAGCGCGAGCCGATCGAGGTGCGCCTGGTGGACGACAGCGGTGTGGACGTGGCCGAGGGTCAGCCCGGCGAACTGCTGGTGCGCAACAGCGGGCCTGATCACCGCCAGGGGTTTTTCAGCGCCTACCTCGACGACCCGGAGGCCGACGCCAAGGCCTGGCGCGGCGGTTGGTTCCACACCGGCGACGTCGTCACGCGCGACGCCAGCGGCATGCTGTACTTCGTGGACCGCCGCAAGGACATGGTGCGACGCTCGGGCGAGAACATCTCCGCCAGCGAAGTGGAAGCCGCATTGGCCGTGCACCCGGCGGTGAACCGGATTGCCATCCTGCCGGTACCTGACGAGTTGCGCGACGAAGAGGTGATGGCTGTGGTGGTGCCGGCCACGGGCACACCGCCCAGCGCGGAAACCGCCCAAGCGCTGGTGCGCCATTGCCTGGCGGAACTGGCGTACTACAAGGCGCCCGGCTGGGTGGTGTTCCGTGACGTCTTGCCCACCACGCCGACCAACAAGATCCAGAAGAACCTGATCTTCGGGCCGGGCTCAAACCCCCTGCTGGGTGCCTACGACTGCCGGTCCATGAAGTCCCGCACGGCAGTACATTGACGGCCATGGAAGACCGCCCGAGATGACATCCGCCCTGCTGCAGGCCGACGCCATCCACCTTGGATTTGGCGGCATCAAGGCGCTGTCGGGCGTGTCGCTGGCGGCGCGTGCCGGCGAGATCACGGCCATCATCGGCCCCAATGGTGCAGGCAAGACGAGCCTGTTCAACGCCATCTCGGGTTTCTACAAGCCGCAGCAGGGACAGGTGCGCTTCGAGGGGCGCGACATCACTGCGCAAGGCCCCGCCCGGCGGGCCGCGCTGGGGCTGGCGCGCACGTTCCAGAACGTGGCGCTGTTTCGCGGCATGTCGGTGCTGGACAACATCAAACTCGGCGGCCACACGCGGCTGGCGGCCAACCCCTTCACCGCCCTGTGGTACCTGGGCCCGGCGCGGCGCGAAGAGATGGCGCTGCGGCGCGAGATCGAACGCGAGGTGATCGACTTCCTGGAGATCGACCACGTGCGTCACCAGAGCGTGGCGTCCCTGTCCTACGGCCTGCAAAAACGCGTCGAGCTGGCGCGCGCGCTGGCCATGCGGCCCAAGGTGCTGATGCTCGACGAACCCGTGGCCGGCATGAACCGCGAGGAGACCGAGGACATGGCGCGCTTCATCCTCGACATCCAGGAAGAGCGCGGCATCACCGTGCTGCTGATCGAGCACGACATGGGCCTGGTGATGGACATCTCCAACCACGTCGTGGTCCTCAATTTCGGCCAGGTCATCGGCACCGGCGCACCGGCCGAAGTGCGGCACAACCCCGAGGTGGTGCGCGCCTATCTGGGTGACCAGGCAGCAGCAGGGGTCAGCGCATGACAGGCGGCTTCGACTGGATCGCCCTGGCCGAATACAGCCTCATCGGACTGTTGTCAGGCGGCTTGCTGGCGCTGATCGCGCTGGGCTTCGTGCTCATCTACAAGGGCACTGGCGTCATCAACTTCGCGATGGGCGAGTTCATGATGCTCGGCGCCTACTTCTTCTACACCGCCAACGTGATGTGGCAGTGGCCCATCTGGGCGGCGTTGCCGGCAACGCTGGCCGCCGTGGCGCTGGTGGCCGGGCTGATCGAACGCACGCTGCTGCGGCCGCTGTCGGGGCAGCCCGTGATTTCGGTGCTGATGGCGACCATCGGGCTGGCCAGTGCGCTGCACGGCGGGGTGGACGCCGTCTGGGGCGGCAAGAACTACGAAATGCCGGCCCTGCTGTCACGCAAACCCTTCATCGTGGGCGACATCTTCATCCCCGGCCAGGTGGTGTGGAGCTTCTTGCTGGCGGCGGTGGTCATCACCGGCTTCACGCTGTACTTTCGCTTTTCCAAGACCGGCATCGCGATGCGCGCGGCGGCCAGCGACCCGCTCACCGCCTACGTGCTGGGCATCGACGTGCGGCGCACACAGGCGCTGACCTGGATGTTTGCCGGCATGGTCGGCGCGGTGGCCGGCATCGTGGTGGCGTCGATGACCAGCCTGTCGCCGGCCCTGGGCGGCGCCGCGCTGGGCGTGCTGGCGGTCATCATCCTGGGCGGGCTGGACAGCATTGCCGGCGCTATCGTGGCCGGGCTGGTGGTGGGCCTGATCGAAAGCCTCACCGCAGCCTACCTGGGCGGCAAAGTGCGCGACATCGTGCCCTACGCCGTCGTCCTCGTGATCCTGCTGATCAGGCCCTACGGCCTGTTCGGCACACGCCGCATCGAGAGGCTGTGAATGCGCATCGGTGACTTCCGCGCCAGCTATGCGCACGACGAGGCGCTGTGGCCCACCCGGGTGCAGCAAACCTGGCTGGCGGCACTGGCCGTGGCTTTGGTGATGCTGCCGTTCGGCGTCAACGGTTACATCATCGGCCTGGCCTGCATGGTGGGCATCCACTGCATCGCTGCAGCCGGGCTGAACATCATGACCGGCTACACCGGCCTCATCTCGCTCGGACATGCTGCCTTCATGGGCGTGGGTTGTTATGCCGCAGCCTGGGCGGCGCAGCGCGGCATGCCCACGCTGCTGACCTTGCTGTGGGCCGGGGGTCTGGCCGCGCTGCTGGGCATTGCGGTGGGGCTGCCCAGCCTGCGCATCAAGGGCCTGTACCTGGCGGTGGCCACACTGGCCACGCAGTTCTTGCTGGTCTACGTGTTCCGCGAATGGGACAGCGTCACTGGCGGCGTGCGCGGCGTGAACGTGCCCAACGCCAGCCTGTTCGGCTTCGAGTTGCTGAACGACCACCGCATGTACTACCTCATCGTGCCGGTGGCCGCGCTGATGCTGGTGGCGGCGCGCAACCTGTTTCGCACCCGCGTCGGCCGGGCCTTCATCGCCATCCGCGACAAGGACATCTCGGCCGAAGTGCTGGGCATCAACCTGCTGCACTACAAGCTGGCTTCGTTTGCCATCGGCAGCTTCTACGCCGGCGTGGCCGGCGCCTTGCTGGGCTACTTCTACCGCGCGATGACGCCCGAGTACTTCACGCTGCAGTTGTCGGTCTTCTACCTGGCGGTCATCATCGTGGGCGGTCTGGGCAGCATGCTGGGCACCATCCTCGGTGCCATCTTCATGACGCTGGTGCCCGAGTTGCTGCGCGCCGGCGTGGCGCTGGTGGCGCAATGGGCACCGCGTGCCACCGAAATCCTCAGCCCTGTCCAGCAGGTGGTGTTCGGCCTGCTGATCATCGGCTTTCTGGTGTTTGAACCGCACGGGCTGCTGGAGATGTGGCGGCGAGTGCGGCGTGTGTTCCACCTGTGGCCCTTCAGGGCCTGACTTTTACAAGGAGACAAGGATGAGCGCTTACAACGACAACCACGACCACCACGACCACCACGACCACCCCGACCACCCAGGCCACCCGGGCCATCATGACGCTGCCGACCCGGCGCGCCGTCGCATCATCGGTGCAGGCCTCGGAGGGGCCGCGCTTTCGGCGCTGCCGTTGCACGCGGCGCTGGCGCAAAGCGGTGAACTGGTGGTGGCTGCGGCGCAACCCATCACGGGCGTGTTTGCCTTTGCGGGTGTCGGGCTGCACCAGGGCCTGGGCGACTACTGCGACTGGCGCAACCAGGCCAAGGGTGGCGTGGCCGGACGCAAACTGCGCTACATCGGCGAGGACTCCGGCTACAAGATGGACCAGGCCATGAGCGTGTTCAAGAAGCTCATGGGTGCGCACAAGCCGCCGGTGTTCTACGGCGACAGTACGGCCTGGGCCAAGGCCGCTTCCAGGGAGGTCAGCCAGCTTGGCAGCACGCTGACCAGCAGCCCCAGCTTCTCGTCCGACCTGGCCGACCCGAAGAACGTGCCCTACTACTTCATGGCCGGCCCCACCTACACGGCCATGTGCGAGATCTTGCTTGAGTACATCCACCGCACCTCACGCGGCACCACCAAGCCAGCGGTGGCCGTGGTCTACAGCGACACCGAGTTCGGCCGCGACCCGATCCCCGGACTGAAAGCCAAGGCGGCCGCACTGCAGATCCCCATCGTGCAGGAGATCGTCACCAAGCCCGGCGCCGTGGACGTCAGCAGCGAGGTCGCCAAGCTGCGCCGCGCCAAGCCTGACTTTGTGATCTTTCACGGTTATGTGCTGGCCCCGATCCCCGAGTTCATCAAGCAGATGCGCGAGGCGGGCATGAGCACCACGCCCATGGGCACGATCTGGAGCATGGACCAGACCACCGTCAGCGCCATGGGCACGGCAGCACAAGGCTGGATGGGCGTGATGCCCTACCGCTACAGCTACGACACCAAGGACGCGCCCACCATGCAGACGATCAAGGACTACACCGCCAAGGCACGTCCGAACATGGCCTACGTGCCGCTGTTCTATACCCATGGCTGGCTGGTGGGCATGATCTTCGCCGAGGTCATGGATCGTGTGCTCAAGGCCGGCAAGCCGCTGACCGGGCCGAACATGAAGGCCGCACTGGAAAGCATCAACGACTGGGACACCGGTGGCGTGACCGGCCTGCTGGCGTCGCTGAAGGGCCACCAGATCCCCAGCGGGCGCATCTACGCCTACAACGCCGAAACCAAACTGCTCGAACCCGCCAGCGGATGGATCAAGTCCACCTCGTGAGCGACGCGCCCGCGCTGGCCATCGAGAACATCGAGGTCGTCTATCACCACTCGGTGCAGGTGCTGCGTGGCCTGTCGCTGCAGGTGCCGCAGGGGCAGATCGTGGCGCTGCTGGGCAGCAACGGCGCGGGCAAGACGACCACGCTCAAGGCGGTGTCGGGCCTGCTTCCGCTGGAGGTGGGTGCGCTGCGCTCGGGCGCCATCCGCTTTGACGGCGAGCGCATCGACGCGGTGGCGCCGCACCTGCTGGCGCGGCGCGGCATTGCCCACGTGCGCGAAGGCCGACACGTGTTCGAGGACCTGACGGTGGACGAGAACCTGGTGGCGGCCGGCAATGCGCTGATCGGCCGCAACGAGAAACCCGAGCCGGCGCTGATCTACGACTACTTTCCGCTCCTGAAAGACCGCCGCACGCAGCGCGCGGGTTACCTGTCGGGCGGCGAACAGCAGATGCTGGCCATCGGCCGCGCGCTGCTGGGCAAGCCGCGGCTGATGTTGCTGGACGAGCCGTCACTGGGCCTGGCGCCCCTGGTGGTGGAGGACATCTTCAAGATCATCGCGCGCATCAACCGCGAGCAAGGCGTGGCCATGCTGTTGGTGGAACAGAACGCCATGGCGGCCTTCGGCATCGCGCAGTACGGCTACATCATGGAAAGCGGACGCGTGGTGATCGACGGCCCCACCGACAAGCTGGTGGCCGATCCCGATGTGCAGCGCTTCTACCTGGGCTACGGAGACACCTCGGCCGAAGTGGCCAGCTTCCGCCACGTCAAGCACTACAAGCGGCGCAAGCGCTGGTTGTCATGAGCACCCCCAGGCCCGGGCTGCACCCAGCCCGCCCCCCGCGCGGGTCAAGAAAAGTGGCGGTGCCAAGTTTTCTTGAGCACGGCTCCGAATCCGAGCCCATGACCCTGCCGCAGCAGTTGCGACACTGGGCGGCCACACGCCCCGACACGGTGGCGCTGCGACAGAAGGACTACGGCATCTGGGAGCCCGTGACCTGGGCGCAGTACGAGCGGGCGGCGCGCCACTTCGGCCTGGGGCTGGCGAAGCTGGGGCTGCCCGAAGGCGGCCACTGCGCCGTGATCAGCGAGAACCGCAAGGAGTGGGTCTTCACGCAACTGGGCTGCGGCCTGGTGCGCGCGGTCACGGTGGGCGTCTACCCCACCTCCCCCGCTGCCGAGGTGGCATACCTGTTGCAGGCCTCTGACGCGGTGGTCGTTGTCTGCGAGGACCAGGAGCAGCTGGACAAGGTGCTCGAGGTGCGGACACAGCTGCCCGCGCTGCAGCATCTGGTGGTGATGGACCCGCGCGGCCTGCGCCACTACGAGGTGCCCGACCTGCTGACCTTCGACGAGGTCAGCGCGCTGGGCGCTGCCTTCGACCAGGAGCACCCGCGGCTGGTGGAAGAACGCCAGTCGCGACAGTCGATGGAAGATACCGCGCTGATGATCTTCACCAGCGGCTCCACCGGCCGGCCCAAGGCCGCGATGATCAGCTACGGCAACATCGCCGCGATGGCCAAAGGCACCGACGCGGTCTACCAGTGCAGCCCGGCCGACAGCATGGTGTCGTACTTGCCGCTGTGCCACGTCGCCGAGCAGATCTACACCGTGTACCTGCCGCTGCGCGCCGGTGCAGTGGTGAACTTCGCAGAGAGCCTGCGCACCGTGCAGACCGATTTGCGCGAAGTCGCGCCCACGCTGTTTCTGGGCGTGCCGCGCATCTGGGAAAAGCTGCACGCCTCCATCGAGACCAAGATCCGTGAGACCGGCGGCCTGCGCCGCGCGCTGTACACGCGCGCCATGGCCGCCACGATGCACTTTGCCGACCTGCCGCCCGAGCGCTGGACGCTGGCGCAGCGCATCACGCACGCGCTGTGGTCGCTGTTGGTGCTGCGCGCATTGAACAACTTCATCGGTCTGCGCCACTGCCGGTTGGCGCTGTCGGGCGCAGCACCCATCGCGCCGGACATGCTGCGCTTCTTTCGTGCCCTGGGCGTGCCCATCCGCGAAGGCTACGGCATGACCGAAACCGCCGGCGTGGTGTGCGTGCAGCGCAGCGCAGCGTCGCCCGTCGGTACCGTGGGCTCTGCCATCCCCGGCGTGGAACTGCGCATTGCCGCGGACGGTGAACTGTTGTTGCGCGGCCCCACGGTGTTCAAAGGCTACTACCGCAACGAAGCGGCGACGCGCGAGGCCATCGACACCGAAGGCTGGCTGCACACCGGCGACGTCGCCCAGGCCGTGACCACGCCGGAGGGCGAAGAGATCCGCATCGTCGACCGCAAGAAGGACATCATGATCACCGCGGGCGGCAAGAACATCACACCGAGCGAAATCGAGAACGCCCTGAAGTTCAGCGCCTACGTGAAGGAAGCGATCATCGTCGCCGACCGCCGGCCCTTCGTGGCGGCGCTGATCCAGATCGACTTCGATACCGTCAGCGCCTGGGCCGAAGAGCAAGGCCTGGCCTACACGCACTTCCGCAGCCTGGCCACGCACGAGCGCGTGCGCGAACTGGTGCACGCCGAAGTGGAGCGCGTCAACGGCCGCATGCCGCAGGTGCAGCAGGTGCGCAGTTTTCACCTGCTGACCAAGGAACTCGACCACGACGACGGCGAGGTCACCGCCACGCTGAAGATCAAACGCAAGAGCATCGTCGAGAAGTATGCCGCCGAGATCGAGGCGCTGTACGGTGGCCGCAAGCAGCCCGAGGAAACCGCATGAACGAGATTCGCTTCGACGGCCAGGTGGCCATCATTACCGGCGCCGGCGGCGGCCTGGGCCGCGCGCACGCACTGCTGCTGGCCTCACGCGGCGCCAAGGTGGTGGTCAATGACCTGGGCGGCAGCGTGGGCGGCCTGGGCGGCGACGGCAGCGCCGCTGCCCAGGTGGTGGCCGAGATCCAAGCCGCCGGCGGGCACGGCCTGGCCAACCACGACGACATCGCCACCCCTGAAGGCGCGCAACGCCTCGTCGACGCCGCGCTGCAGGCCTACGGGCGCGTGGACGTGCTCATCAACAACGCCGGCATCCTGCGCGACAAGACCCTGCACAAGCAAGACCCGGCCGACTTCGAAGCCGTGGTGCGCGTGCATCTGCTGGGCTCGACCTGGTGTACCCGCGCCGTGCTGCCGGCCATGCAGCAACAACAGTACGGCCGGATCGTGATGACCACCTCGGCCGCCGGCCTGTACGGCAACTTTGGCCAAGCCAATTACGCCGCCGCCAAGCTGGGCGTGGTGGGGCTCATGAACGCCGTGAAGCTGGAGGCCGAAAAGTACGGCATCCGCGTCAATACGGTGGCCCCGGTGGCGCTGACTCGCATGACCGAAGGCCTGCCCTTCGCCCGCATGCTCAGTGAAGCCACCCCTGACCGCGTGGCCGCCGGCGTGGCCTACCTGGCGTCATCGGCGTGTGACTTCAGCGGCATCGTGCTGGCTGCGGGTGCCGGCTATTTCTCGACCGTGCGGCTGGTCGAAGGCCAGGGCGTGCACGCAGCCTTGGACGACGTATCGCCCGAGTTCGTGGCCGCCAATTGGGCACGCATCAGCGACCCCAGCGGCGCGCGCCCCTTCGCCAGTGCGGTAGACGCGCTGATGGGCGCATTCGGGCCGCAATCAACTTCACCATGACAGCGAGGCCCTTCGACCCCGCAGCGCTGCTGCGACGCGCCCTGCCCACGGTGCGCCAGCGCTACCAGGCACGCGACACCATGCTGTACGCGTTGGGCGTGGGCGCCGCAATGGGTGCGAGGGCGTGGGACGAGCGCCACTTGCGCTTTGTCTACGAGCGCCAGTTGCAGGCCTTGCCCACCCAGTGCGCCATGCTGGGCGACCCTGGCTTCTGGATGCGTGAGCCCGACACCGGGCTGGATTGGCAGCGGCTGGTACATGCCGAGGAGTCCATGCACTGGCCGCAGCCACTGCCGACCGAAGGCGAGGTGCAGGCCCGCCACCGCGTGCTGCGCGTGGAAGACCGCGGCCCCGAGCGTGGCGCCCTCTTCGTTGTACAGCGCGAGTTGCGCGAGGCCGCCACCGGCGCCCTGTGGGCACGCACGCTCACCACCGTGCTGGCCCGCGGCAACGGCGGCTTCAGCCCCGCAGGCTGCCCGCTGCAGGTGCTGGGGGAAGCCGCCGAGACCGCACTGCCCGCATTGCCGGAGCGCCCCTGCGATCATGCCGTGCAATGCGCCACCGACGCACGCGCACCCCTGATCTACAGGCTCAGCACCGACCTGAACCCCTTGCACGCCGACCCCGCCGTGGCGCGCAGCGTGGGCTTTGAGCGACCCATCATGCACGGCATGTGCACCTTCGGCCTGCTGGGCATGTTGCTGGTGATCGAGTTCTGCGACTTCGATGCATCGCGGCTGGCCAGCCTGCGCGCCCGCTTCACCGCGCCGCTGTACCCGGGTGAGACCCTGCATTGCGAGTTCTGGCGCGAAGGCGTGCAGCTGCGCTTTCGTGCCACCGCCGTCGAACGCGGCGCGGTCGTGATCAACCAGGGTCTGGCCCTGCTGCGCCAGGCCGAGGAGACCTTTTGAGCGAGCTTTACCCACCGACGGCGCCGCTGGACAGCGCCGAGCACCGGGCCTTTCGCGACACCGTGCGGCGCTTCGTGGCCGACGAGATCGTGCCCCACCACGCGCAATGGGAGATCGATGGCCAGGTGCCGCGCGCACTGTGGCGGCGCGCCGGCGAACTGGGGCTGCTGTGCCTGACCGTGCCCGAGGCGTACGGCGGCGCGGGTGTGGACTTCAGCTACAGCGCCATCGTGGTGGAAGAGATGGCCCGCGTGGGCGCCACCGGGCCGCTGTTCTATCTGCACTCCGACATCGTGGCCCCGTACCTCGTGCATTACGGCACCCAGGCACAGCGCCAGCAGTGGCTGCCGCGCATGGTGCGCGGTGAAGTCATCGGCGCCATCGGCATGACCGAGCCCGGCGCCGGCAGTGACCTGGCCGCATTGCGCACGCGCGCCGAAGCTTACGCCGACGCCACGGGCGATGGCTGGTGCATCAACGGCCAGAAGATCTTCATCAGCAACGGGCAACTGGCTGACCTGCTGTTGCTGGCCGCCAAGACCGACCCCACCCGCGGCGCGCACGGTGTGAGCCTGCTGCTGGTACCGACAGAGCTCCCGGGCTTCAGCCGCGGCCGGCGGCTGGACAAATTGGGCATGCACGCCCAGGACACTTCGGAGCTGTTCTTCACCGACCTGCGCGTGCCGGCAGACCATCTGCTGGGCGAACCAGGTCAGGGCTTTCGCTGCATGATGAGCCAGCTGCCGCAAGAGCGCTTGTTGGTGGCCATCACCGCCGTGGCGGCGATGGAGGCGGCCGTGGTCTGGACCCGCGACCACCTCAAGCAGCGCCAGGCCTTTGGTGCGCCATTGGCCGACAAGCAGGCGCTGCGCCACCGCCTGGCCGAGGCACATGCCAATACTCAGGTCGCACGCGCCTTCCTCAACGACTGCCTGCGCAAGCACCTGGCCGGACAGCTCGATACCGCGACCGCATCGATAGCCAAGTTCTGGTGCACGGAAATGCAGTTCAACGTGCTCGACAACTGTCTGCAACTGTTCGGCGGCTACGGCTACATGCGCGAATACCCGATCGCGCGCGCCTGGGTCGATGCGCGCGTGCAGCGCATCTACGGCGGCACCACCGAAGTCATGAAAGAGATCGTGGCCCGCGACCTTTTCGCGGACAAAATTTTCGCGGACAAACGCTGAGCGTCGGCTGCAGTCCCGCGGACCCCTGAAACATCCCCAGGGCGAAGGCTGATCACGCAAGTTGAAGATCCAGCAGCGGGGATCTTGGGGTGGCTGATGGGGCTCGAACCCACGACCACTGGAATCACAATCCAGGGCTCTACCAACTGAGCTACAGCCACCAAAGCAGTCGCTCAGTATAACTGCGCGGCCGTCACTCGGCTCAACTCACCCGGCTCAACTCACTCGGCTCAAGTAAGGCCGCTCTCACCCGTGTACGGCCACGGCGCTCTCATTGCGCGCCCAGGCACGCATAGAAAGCAGCAATGATCGGCGAGACGGGTCGAAGCCGTCAGCTGCCGAAGGCCGCAGAGGCTGCACCGGCGGCCGCTGCAGCAGCAGGTTTGATCTCGACTTTGAAGCGGCGCTTCAGCGCAGCCAGGTAAGCCTCCGATTCAGCGGCAGCCCAGGTTTGAGCGTATTGCTCGCGTACCGGTCCCTCGCCGCCGGGAATGGGCTCGCGCGGCAGCGTACTGCGTATCCGCACCACATAGTAGCCCCCGCCTTCTACTTCGACGCCCAGCAGCGCTGGCAACTTGGCCGCGTCTGCAGCCAGCACCGCATCCAGTGCCGGCTTGGGCAGACCCTGAGGCAACTGGCGCGACACGATGCCGGTGTTGGGCAGCGGCTCGCCCTGCACTGCAGCGGTTTGCAGCGCATTCAGGCGTGCTTTGCCGTCATTGAGCGCCAAAGCTCGCGCTTGTCGGCTGATCAGTCGCTCCAGCACCCTGTCCCTGACCTCCGCCAACGGCAACACGCGCGAGGGGATGTGCTCCAGCACGCGCGCCGAGATCAGATGGCTGGAACCCAGGTCGACAGCATCGGTATTGCGCTTGTTGACCAACACCTCTTCGCCAAAAACCGCCTCCAGGAGTCGAGTCGAAGACAAGGCTCCGGTGGTGTCGGGCGTCGGTGCACGCTGCACGGTGGCGGTCTTTTTCTGCAGCTTGAGCTTGTCGATCACCGGTTGCAGGCTTTCTGACTGCTCGTAAACCGTGTTCGTGAACTGTTCAGCCGTTTCTGCCCAACGGCGCTGCGCCGAGGCGCGCTTGAGCTCGGCCTCTATCTGGGCCCGGACGGCGGCCAAGGGACGCTTCTCTCCGCCTTTGGCTTCCGTCAGCTGGATGATGTGGTAGCCGTACTCGGTCTCGACCAGATCACTGATCTCATCGACCTTCAGTGCAAAGGCTTGGTCCTCAAAGGGCTTGACCATCGCGCCACGACCAAAAACGCCCAGATCACCGCCCTCGACGGCGGAGCCCGTGTCTTGTGAATGCTTGCGCGCCAAGGCTGCAAACGCGGCCGGGTTCTTGCGCAACTCTGCCAGCAGGCCTTCAGCCTTCTCTTTGGCCTTGGCTTTTTCAGCGGCAGCTGCGTCGCTGGCGGCGTTGATCAGGATATGGCGTGCGCGCCTCTCTTCTGGCGCGGTGAAACGAGCAGCATTGTCGGTGTAGAACTTCTGCAGTTCTTCTTCGCTGGGGTTGACGCTTGCGACCAAGCTGTCGATCTCCAGCTCCACATACTCGATCCTGGCCTGCTCTGGTGCCTTGAATTCGTTGGTCTGCGCCTTGTAGAAGGCCTCGATCTCTGCCTCGGTGGGCTGCACCTTGCTGCGGTACTGCGCCGGGTCATAAAACTGGTACTGCACATCCCGACGCTGCAACAGCGGGTCCAACGCAGCGCCAACGATGCTGGCAGGGGCAACGGCCGAGCGCACCACGCCTGCCATCACCTGCATGCTGGCAAATTCCTGCCTCAGCTGCTGGGCGAACAGCTCCGAGCTCATGCCTTGCATGGCCAGAATCTCGCGGTTGACGCTGCCGTCCGGGTTGCGCAGTTGAGCAAACTGCGGGTCGGTGCTGAAGAGCCGCTGCAAGCGTGCGTCGCTGGGAGTCAGGTGCAATTTGATCGCTGCTGCCAGCAGTACACGCTCGCGCACCAGCGCTTCCAGTGTTCTTTGGCGAGCCTCCGCGCTGTTGAGCAATTGTGGATCCAGCGCAGAGCCTTGTGATCTGGCGCGATCCATCACGCGTCGGTGAGCGTTGTCCCATTCAAGACGCGTGATCTTGTAGCCGTCCACGGTGGCAACCGCGGTCGAGTTGGCATCGTTGGAACTGGTGTAGCCCTCCACGCCCACAAAAATGAATGCCGGGATGATCAGCAAGAGCATGAATCCCAGCGCGAGCCGCATGTGGGTGCGTAAGTATTCGAACATCAGGGGACCTATGTTGGATGTTGGCGACCGCAGCGCAAAAATTCGCACCAACGGGAAAGGCTTGGAAATGGCGCGCGCAGAGGCGGCGGCAGCCCATGGCCAATCGGGCGCCAGTCCTCACGACAAGCGCCCCGATTCTATTCGAGCTGATGGTGGGTGCTGACGGGTTCGAACCGCCGACCTACGCCTTGTAAGGGCGCCGCTCTACCGACTGAGCTAAGCACCCGGCTTGGTTCAGACTGCGTCACGCAGCCCTTTGCCAGGACGGAATTTTGGCACCTTGGCCGCTTTGATCTTGATGGCTGCGCCAGTGCGGGGGTTGCGGCCAGCGCGCGCCGCGCGTTTGGGCGCAGTGAAAGTACCAAAGCCGGTGATGGTCACGCTGCCACCCTTCTTGAGGGTAACCTTGACGGCGCCGATCAGCGCTTCGAGTGAACGGGAAGCCGCGGCCTTGGAGATGTCGGCCTGCTTGGCGATGTGTTCAATCAATTCACTCTTGTTCACGTCAAGGTTCCCTCTGGAGTTGTATCGAGCCCGCTCAGGTGGGCACGTTGGATGGCGTGCACTGCAGACAACAACGCCGCTTCTGTGCGGCTGGTTTTGATTAAATGCACAGCGTCAAGGCGATGTCAAGCGAGGGGAAGATTCTAGGTGCAACTTGCTCGATTGCGACCTCGTCAAAAAGTGCTGGCGCGCCTGCCACGAGCGATTCGCCGCCGGCGATCTGCCGCCTGAAGCACGCAGCAAACTGTCACCGAGAGCCCCAACCAGCACGCGCTTCAGCGCGCTGGCGCTGCCTTGCGAACCACCAAGGCCACGCCAAAAGCTGCCAACGCCAGGCCCAACAGCACGTTCGCGTTCAGGGCTTCGCCAAACAGCAGCGCGGCCAGCACTGCGGTGCACGGGGGCACCAGGTACATCAAGCTGCTGACCTGGGTGGCAGCACCACGCTGGATCAGCAGATACAACAAAGAGCTGCCGCCCAGGGTCAGGACCAGCACCGACCACAACATCGCACCCACCAGCTCGGGGTGCCAGATCACGCTTTCCGTCTCGAGCCATGCCAGTGGCGCAGTGACCAACAGCGCGGCCAGCAACTGCACCGCGTTGGCGGTGCGCACATCACAGGGCTTGACCCAGCGCTTCTGGTACAGCGTGCCAGCGGTGATGCTCAACAGCGCCAGCAGCGCCCAGGGCAGATTGCTCCAATGCACCTCGCCCACGTGCAGCTTGCCGCTGACCACCAGCATCAGCCCGCTCAGCCCGAGCACCAGGCCCAGCCATTGCCGGGCGTTGACACTCTGCTCACGCTGCATCGCGCTCAGCCACAGGGCCGTCAGAAGCGGCTGCAAGCCCACGATCAGCGCTGCCAGGCCCGCCCCCAACCCACCCTTGACGGCCGCCCAGACACCCCCCAGAGAGCCGGCATGGATCAGCACACCCACCACCGAGAGATGCAGCCACTGCTGCCTGTCCCTGGGCCAGACAGCGCGCACCAGCAGCACCCAGACCACGAAGACCAGGATCGAAAACAAAAAGCGCCAGGCCAGGAAGCTGAAAGGCGGCGCATGCGGCATGCCAAAGCGTGCCACCACGAAGCCGGTGCTCCAGATCAGCACGAACACGATGGGCATGGCACGCAGCCATGCCGTCTCGGCTGTACCGTCTGCCGCACCGTCCTTCATCAGGACTTGGCGCGGATCTCGGGCAAGGCCTTGTGCAGGTAGTAGGCCATCGACCACACCGTCAGCACCGCTGCCACCACCATCAGTGCCTGACCCCAGGTGCGGGTATGGATGAGCCCGAACAGCGGCCCGTCAAAAAGCAGAAACGGGATAGCGACCATCTGCGAAGCTGTCTTGAGCTTGCCCAGCATGTGCACGGCCACGCTGCGCGACGCGCCGATCTGAGCCATCCACTCGCGCAGTGCAGAGATGGCAATCTCGCGGCCGATGATGATCAAGGCCACCAGCACATCGACCCTGTCGTGCGACAGCAGCACCAGCAAGCAGGCCACGATCAGAAACTTGTCGGCGACCGGGTCCAGGAAGGCGCCGAACGCCGAGGCTTGATTGAGCTTGCGCGCCAACCAGCCGTCCAGCCAGTCGGTGGCAGCGAACAGCACAAACAACGTGGTCGCCACGAGGTTCTTGGTCGCCATGTCCCAGTTCAGGTAGTAGACACCCACGATGAACGGGATGGCAGCAATGCGCGCCCAGGTCAGCAAAGTGGGAATGGTCAGGAACATCCTTGGATTTTGCGCTGCTGGCAGCGGCGCGGAGCCGGGTTTGCTCATCAGTGCAACACAGTCTGCAGCTCAAGAGCAGGCTGCAGGCCAGACCCTGGGCAGGATTCGGCACGACGCAAGCAGTCGGGGTGAGGGCCTTGACCCGTGCCAAAAGAAGCGCTTCGCAAAAACATTTCAGCGGTCCAAGGTCATGGGTTTGAACCTGCCGTTGTATTCGAACAGGAAGGTCTCGACAAATTCCCAGGGCCTGGGCAGGCTCGTGACATTGCCATAGGGGGCGGCACGGTGCACCGCTTCGATGGCCCATTGCACGGTGTGCTTGGCCTGGCGCGGCTCGCGTACCACGGTGATTTGGCGCACCGTACCGTCGGCATTCAGGGCCACACGCAGCACCGGAATGCCCATCAAAGGCTGCACCGGCGCACTCATGTAGCTGGCCTCAGGATGCGCGGCCACCAGCCGGCGAGCGGCCTGTGCGCGCAGCTCCTCAAAATTGCGCGGTGCCACTGGCGCTGGCAATGCAACCATTCGGCCGCCACCAGGTGGCCGCGCTGACAGTTGCTGCGGGCTGGACGGCGCGCTCTGCGTCGCTGGCGCCGGCGCGGCCGGCTTGGCTGCTGGCGGCACGCCAGGGGTTGCGGCTGGCGCGGGCCTTGGAGCTGCCGCAGGGCCTGGCGCTGGCGCTTGCGCAGTCGGTGGCGCCGGCGTGGCTGGTGTGGCTGGTGTGGCTGGCGTGGCTGGCGTGGCAGCTGTGGCGGCTGCAGCTGGTGGCGCCGTCTCAGCTGCAGGCCGTGTGGAAGGCGGTTGCGTGACACCGCACCCTGTCAACGCCAGCACGACCGCAAAGAGCGCCCAAACCGTACTCCGCGGATCCACGACACCTGGCCTCGCGGGCCCGCGCAGCGAGGCAAGTGCCGGCCCTGCTGGCCGTCCTGCAGGGGTTTCAGGTTCACCCCCCGCGCTGCAAGTCAACCCGGGCCAAACCGCCGTCTCAATGCAAGGCACGGTAAATCTCCTCTGCGAGTTCTTTGGAAATGCCTTCAACCGTCAACAGATCTGCCACACCTGCATTGGCCACACCACGCAAGCCACCAAAGCGTTGCAGCAGTTTTGCCCGTTTGCGCGGACCGATGCCCGCAATGTCTTCAAGTTTGCTGGCACCGGTGCGCACACTGGCGCGCTTGGCCCGCATGCCGGTGATGGCGAAACGGTGCGCTTCGTCGCGTATTTGCGCCACCAGCATCAGGGCCGCTGAATCATGCCCTAGAAAGGCCTTCTGCCGGCCATCTGCGAAAACCAGCTCCTCCAGCCCGACCTTGCGGCCCTCCCCTTTTTCGACACCGACGATCAAGGACACATCCAGACCCAACTCTTCAAACACCTCACGCGCCATCGTGACTTGCCCACGCCCACCATCCACCAGCACAAGGTCCGGCAAGCGCGCCAGGCCACCGCGCTTTTTTGCAACCGGATGTGGCTTTGTCGGCAGCGCTGCTTCCTGTGCCTGCGCTGCAGTCGAGGCGAGTTCGGCTGAACCCTCATCAGCAGCTCCAACT
>JBBQIB010000057.1:0-18033 GCA_038324515.1 Burkholderiales bacterium | reverse complement strand
CGGGCTGGCTCCAGCCCGGCGATGAGGTGCTGGGCACCGACCACGAGTACGGCGCCTGCGAAGCCGCCTGGCAGGCCGCCTGTGCGGCGGCCGGCGCGCACTACCGGCGTGTGGCCGTGCCGCTGCCCTTCGACCGCAGCGGCCTTGTTCGCCAGGTGATGGCCGCTGTGACGCCACGCACGCGGGTCGTCTTTGCCAGCCACATCACGTCGACCATGGCACTGGTGTTCCCGGTCCAGGCAATGTGCCTGGCCTCTCGCGAACGCGGCTTGTTCACGCTCATCGACGGCGCACACGCGCCAGGGCAGGTGGGCGTGGACCTGGCCGCCATCGGTGCCGACGCCTACACCGGCAACGCCCACAAGTGGTGGTGCGCACCCAAGGGAGCGGCGTTCCTGCACCTGCGCCGCCCACACCATGGACGGGTCACCGGGCCGATCACCAGCTGGGGCGACGTGGCCGAGGGCATGGCCCCGGCGGGTGCCGCCAGCCCATTCGACAGTTACACCGGCACCGACTTGTTGCAACGCCGGCTGCAGTGGCAAGGCACCCGCGACCTGGCCGCCTGGCTCACGGTACCGGCCGCGCTGGAATTCCAGCAGCGCCACGACTGGCCAGCGCGCCGCGCCCAGTGCCATGCCCTGGCCGTGGCGCTGATGCACCGGTTAGCGCAGAGCCAAGGCGCCCAGCCCATCGCCCGCGACGACGACTTCGCGCAGATGGTGGCCGTGCCCGTGGCCCACGCCGACGGTGAGGCCCTGCGCCGCCACCTCTTCGAGCGGCACCGCATCGAGGTGCCCACCACCCAGCATGGCGGGCAAACCCTGCTGCGCGTGTCGGTGCAGGCCTACAACACTGCCGCCGACTTGCAGGCGCTGGAAGACGCTTTGGCCACGGCGCCGGGTCGGCGTCGACGACGCGGACCCGACTGAACCGGCGGTGTCCGGGGGATAGACCCCGTTGACACGGCCCGCTCAGGCCATCAGTATTGCATGCGTATGCAACTCCAGCGGCCCGGCGCGCCGCACAGCCCATGAGCCGACATCTGAAACGAGGCCAGAGCGCCGCTGCCCATGCCGAAGCCGATGCCAAGGTGCGCGCCACCGTGGAAGGCATCCTCAAGGACATCGAAGCGCGCGGTGATGACGCCGTGCGCCAGCATTCGCGCCAGTTCGACCAATGGGACCCGGCCGACTTCACGCTGTCGCAGGCCGCCATCGAAGCCGCAGTGAAGCAGCTGAGTGCACGCGAGGTCGAGGACATCCGCTTCGCGCAGACCCAGGTGCGCGGCTTCGCGCAGATCCAGCGCGATTCGATGCGCGATGTCGAAGTCGAAACCCTGCCCGGCGTGGTGCTGGGCCACAAGCACATTCCCGTGAATGCCGTGGGCTGCTACGTGCCGGGCGGCAAGTACCCGCTCATCGCTTCGGCGCACATGAGCGTGCTCACCGCCAAGGTGGCGGGCGTGCCGCGCATCGTGGCCACGGCGCCGCCGTACCAAGGGGCACCGCACCCGGCCATCGTGGCGGCCATGCACTTTGCCGGCGCCGACCAGATACTGGTGCTGGGCGGAATCCAGGCGGTGGCCGCCATGGCCATCGGCACGCAAAGCGTGAAAGCGGTGGACATGTTGGTGGGCCCCGGCAACATGTTTGTGGCCGAAGCCAAGCGCCAACTCTACGGCCGGGTCGGCATCGACCTGTTCGCCGGCCCGACAGAAACCCTGGTGATTGCCGACGACAGCGTCGACGGCGAAATGTGCGCCGTCGACCTGCTCGGCCAGGCCGAACATGGCCCCACCTCACCGGCGGTGCTGCTGACCACCAGCGAAGCCCTGGCCCGCGACACGATGGCACAGGTCGAGAAGCAGCTGCTCACGCTGCCCACCGCCGGCATCGCACGCCAGGCCTGGGCCGAGCAGGGTGAAGTGATCGTCTGCGACAGTGACGAAGAGATGCTGCAGGAAGCCGACCGCATCGCCAGCGAACATGTGCAGGTGATGACGCGCGACCCCGACTGGTTCTTGCATCGCATGACCAACTATGGCGCGCTGTTCCTGGGCCCGCGCACCAACGTCAGCTTCGGCGACAAGGTCATCGGCACCAACCACACCCTGCCCACCAACAAGAGCGCGCGTTACACCGGCGGCCTGTGGGTGGGCAAGTTCCTGAAAACCTGCACCTACCAGCGCGTGCTGACCGACCAAGCCAGCGCGGCTGTCGGCGCGGTGTGCTCTAGGTTGTGTCACATGGAGAACTTCGCCGGCCACGGCGAGCAGGCCAACTTGCGCGTGCGCCGTTATGGCCAGCAGCCTGACTTGCCTTGGTACCGGCCGGTACCGGCGGGCGACTGAGCCGAGTGCGCCGGCCATGACTGTGGCGCTGGCCTTGCCGCGCACCCCCAGCCTGCGCCTGGACGGCCGACGCGCGCTGGTGACCGGCGCCGGGCGTGGGCTGGGGCTGGCGTGTGCGGCCGCGCTGGCCGAGGCAGGGGCCGAGGTCTGGCTGGCAGCGCGCAGCGCCGCCGAGGTGCAAGCCGCCGCTGCGGCGCTGCGCGAACGCGGCGACCGGGCCCATGCCCTGGTGCTGGACGTGACCGACACCGCCGCCGTGGCGCAGGTTTTGGCACACACGGCGGCCGAGCACGGGCCGTTCCAGGTGCTGGTCAACAACGCCGGCACGAATCGCCCCAAGCCCTTCGAAGACGTCACCGAAGACGATGTCGACACGCTGCTGGGTCTGAACACGAAGGCGGCGTTCTTCGTCGCCCGCGCCGTCGCCCAAGGGCTCAAGCAGGCGGGCCTGCCCGGCAGCATCGTGCAGATGTCGTCGCAGATGGGCCATGTCGGCGGCGCCCACCGCAGCATCTATTGCGCCAGCAAACACGCGCTGGAAGGCATGAGCAAGGCGCTGGCGCTGGAGCTCGGCCCGTTCGGCATACGCGTCAATACCGTGTGCCCCACCTTCATCGACACGCCCATGACGCACGACTGGCTGACCACGCCCGCCTTTCGCGAGCAGGTGCTGGGCAAGATCGCCCTCGGCCGCGTGGGCCGGGTGGAAGACGTGATGGGCGCGGTGCTGTTCCTGGCCGGCGACGCGGCCGCGCTGGTGACGGGCTCGGCCCTGATGGTGGACGGCGGCTGGACAGCGGCATGATCGGGCACCCCCGCCTACCGCGCCGAGTTGCGAACACCATGGCCCAGTCAGTAAACCGACACAGCGTGACCTCCATCGACGTCGCCCGCCTGGCCGAGGTCTCGCAGTCGGCCGTCAGCCGCAGTTTCACGCCTGGCGCCAGCGTGGCGCCCGAGACACGCGCGCGGGTGCTGGAAGCCGCGCGCAAGCTGGGCTACCGGCCCAACGCCATTGCCAGCACGCTGAGCACCCGACGCAGCCGCATGATTGCCGTGGTGGTGTCGAACCTGCAGAACCAGTTCTACCCCGTGGTGCTGGAAACGCTGTCGCAGCGGCTGCAAAAAGACGGCTACCACGTGCTGCTGTTCATCACCGAAACTGAAGACGCCGACGCGCTGCTGATGGAGTTGCTGCGCTACCAGGTCGACGGCATCGTGATGGCGTCGACCCACCTCTCGTCGGGGCTGGCGCAGCAGATCGCCGATGCGCGTATCCCGGTGGTCATGTTCAACCGCAGCACACGCGCCGGCAGCACGCGCGCCGGCAGCATCAGCACGGTCAGCAGCGACAACCACGGCGGTGGCCGCACGGTGGCGCACTTCCTGGCCGATGGCGGCCACCGCCGGGTGGCCTACCTGGCCGGCGCCGAAAACTCTTCCACCAACCAGGACCGCGAGTCGGGCCTGCGCGACGGCCTGGCCGAACGCGGCCTGCGCACCGTGGCGCGTGCCGTGGGCGACTACCAGTTCGAGCGTGCAGCACACGCCACGCTGGAACTTTTCGGCAGCCTCGTGAGTTTGCAAGACCGCCCCGATGCGCTGTTCGTGGCGAGCGACCACATGGCCTTCGCCGCCATCGACACGCTGCGGGGCGCGCTCGGCCTGCGCGTGCCGGAGGACGTGTCGGTGGTGGGCTTCGACAACGTACCGCAGGCTGAGTGGGGCGCTTACCAATTGACCACGGTGGCCCAGGCCGCCGTGCCCATGATCGAGGCCACCGTGCAGATGCTGCTGCGGCAACTGGAAGATGACGCCGTGGCACGCGACCACGTGGTGGTGCCGACCGCTCTGGTGCTGCGGTCGTCGGCACGTTTGCCTAAAGTTCAGCCCAAAGGTCAGCCCAAGGACAGCCCAAGGACCGCGCATGAAAGGCTTTGACGCCGAGTTCACCGACCTGGACGACTACATCCGCGTCATCACCGCGCGTATCTGGGAAGGCCGGCAGATCGACCGCATCCGCGACTACTACAGCGCCGACTGCGCCGTCATCACGCCTGGCGGCACCAGCAGCGGAGTCGATGGTGTGATCCGCGGCACGCTCGAAACGCTGCAACAGTTCCCGGACCGGCGCCTGCTGTGCGAAGACATCGTCAGCGCGGGCGACGACAGCCGCGGCTACCTGTCGTCGCACCGCATCGCCAGCCCGATGACGCACAGCGGGCCGGGCGCCTTTGGCCCGCCCACCGGCAGGCCCGTGCAGGTGCGCACCGTGGCCGACTGCGTGTGCATCCGCAACCGCATCGTGCATGAGTGGTTGGTGCGCGACCAGGGCGCGATTGCGCTGCACATCGGCAGCACGCCCAAGGCCTTGGCCGAACAGTGGCTGGATTCGCGCGGCGTGCCCACCTTGCCGCTGCACCAGCCGCCTGCGCCCGAGGGTTGGCAGAACCCCATTCACGGCACACCGGGCGCGGCTTTGCTGGCAGCGACTTACCGCGCGCTGTGGGCCGGTGACCTGGCTGTGTTGCAGCGCCATGCCGACGAGGCCATCGATGCGCGGCTGCCCAGCGGCGGCACGGCCATGGGCGTGGCCGAATTGGAGGCCTTCTGGTTCGGCTTCACAGCCGCCTTCAGTGGCGCCAGCCTGCACATCGACAGCCTGTGCGAACGCATCGAGCCCGGCCGCACGCCGCGTGTGGCGATGCGCTGGCGTGTCAGCGGCCAGCATGTCGGTGGCGGCCGCTACGGCGCGGCAAGCGGGCAGCGGGTGGAGATTCTGGGCATCACCCACGCTGAAGTGTTTGGCGGCCGCATCCTGCGCGAATGGGTGCTGGTCGACGAAGTGGCGCTGTGGATGCAACTGCTGGCGCCTTGACGCTCGTACTCAAGCTGCCTTGGAAGTCGAATCGCACGCAAAGGTTTTATGGCCCGCATCCAACTCAAGAACGTCGCCAAACGCTGGGGCAGCACCACGGCTGTCGAGCCGATGTCGCTGGACATCGCCGACGGCGAATTCCTGGTGCTGCTGGGCCCCAGCGGCTGCGGCAAGACCACCACCATGCGCATGGTGGCGGGGCTGGAAGACGCCAGTGAAGGCGAGATCTGGATAGGAGACCGCTGTGTCAATGCGCTGGAGCCGAAGGACCGTGATGTCGCCATGGTGTTCCAGAGTTATGGCCTGTACCCGAACATGACGGTGGCCGAGAACATCGGCTTCCCGCTGAAGATCCGCGGCCTGCCCCCCGCGCAAGTCGGCCCGGCGGTGTTGAAGGCTGCCGCCCAGGTTGAGCTGACTGAACTGCTGCAGCGCCGGCCCAAGGAACTTTCGGGCGGCCAGCGTCAACGGGTGGCTTTGGCACGCGCCATCGTGCGCCAGCCCGCTGTCTTCCTGATGGACGAGCCGCTGAGCAACCTGGACGCCAAGCTGCGTGTCACCATGCGTGCCCACATCAAGCACCTGCACCACAGCCTGAACGTGACCACGGTTTATGTCACGCACGACCAGATCGAAGCCATGACCCTGGCCGACCGTGTGGTGGTGATGAGCAAGGCGCGCATCCAGCAGATCGGCACACCCGAGGCCATCTACAACCGGCCGGCCAACCTGTTCGTGGCGGGCTTCATCGGCTCGCCGCCAATGAACCTGGTGGCGGGGCAATTGCAGGGCGGTGTGTTCACCGCGCCGGGTGTGCGCGTAGCGGGGTTTGGCGCCAGTCACAGCGGGGCCGTGGTGTTGGGCGTGCGGCCTGAAGACGTGGCGGTGGCGAATCAGAATAACGCCGTGCTGCAGGGCGAGATCTTCAGTTTCGAGTTGACGGGTGACGCCACCTTCGCCACCGTGCAACTCGCCAAAGGAGCGGGCAGCCAGGACAGCCAAGGCGCCGCCACCCTGGTCAGCGCCAAGGCCGCCAAGGACTACCGCGCGCAAATCGGCCAACCCCTCGGCTTGGTATTCAGCGCCGCGTCATGTCATCTGTTCGATGCCGGCAGCCAGTTGCGCATCGACGCTTTGCCAGAGACCCAAGGCGTCGCCGCATGAAGCGGCGTCAGTTGCTGATTGCCAGCGTCAGCGCCGCCGGTGCGTCCTGGGCCGCCGGTGCTGTTTCTGGTGCGGCAACCCAAGGCTGCCCAGCCATCGCCGCCAGCGGCGAGATCAATATCGTCGGCAACAGCTTCCCCGCCATACAGCATGTCGCGCGCATCGCCGAGGGCTGCGCCCGGCCCGGCTTCAAGGTGGCCTTCAAGCTCACGCCGCAAGCGCGCACCGAAACCGAACAGGCGTTTTCCTCCGTCGGTCGTTCACCCTTCGATGCAGCCGTCATTTCCATGGGCGTGTTCAGCAACCTCTACAGCCGCCGCCAACTGCAGCCGCTGACCGACCTGGTGCGTAAGTACCAGCAGCGCTACAACATCGAAGAACGCATGCTGGTGCGCATGGACGGCGAGGTGATGGCGATCGCTTTCATGCAGAACACGCAGAGCCTGTACTACCGCGCCGACCTCTTTGCCAAACACCGGCTGGCGGTGCCCACCACCTATGCGCAAATGCTGCAAGCCGCTGCGGTGCTGAAGCAGAACGAGCCCAGCATTGCCTACCCCGTCGCACAAGGTTTTGCCAAAGGTTTCGACAGCGGCACGGAGTTCATCAACCTCCTGGCCAGCCTGGGCGGGCGCACCTTTGCGCCGGGCAGTGCGCAGCCGCTGTTCAACGGCCCGGCCGGTGTGCAAGCGGTGGAACTGATGCGCAGCCTGATGCGCTACATGACGCCCAACGCGCTGGCCAGCAATTCAGACGATGTCGTCAACCAGTTCCAGCAAGGCAAGGCCGCGATGGGCGTGCTGTGGGCCAGCCGTGCCTCGCGCATGGACGACGCGGCCGCCAGCAAGGTGGTCGGGCTGATGCAGTTCGCGGCTGCACCCGCAGCCATGGCCGGGGGCCGCACCGCCGCGCACCTGTGGTGGGACGGTGTGGCCCTGCCGCGCAACGCACCGCGCCAGCGCGAGGCCACCTTCCAGGTGTTGATGGAGGGTTTGAGCGAAGCAGCGGTCAGGCAGGGCAACGACCTCACGCTGTGGGTGCGTTCTGCCTATGTGCCCGGCCGCTTCGGCGCCGGTTTGGCCCTGGCGCAGGCCGCTGGCGCGCCGGTCTGGCCCAGCGAGCCGTTCTTCAGCCTGGCGCATGGTGAAGTCGGCAAGGTGCTGCCCGACGCGCTGGCCGGCGTGCGGCCGGTGCAGGTGGCCTTGGACGCGGCGGCGGCGGCCTACACACGCTCGGCGATGGAGAAGGGCTTTTTGCGCCCAGGCAAGTCGACCACCGCTGCGGTGGGTGCCGGCGTAAGGACACGCGCATGAAATTGCGCAGCTTCGCGGGTTTTGTCGCACCCTCGGTCTTCCTCATGCTGGGCCTGCTGGCGCTGCCTTTGGTGATGACGGTGTTGCTGTCGGTGCGCAACTGCGCGTTTGAACTGGAACTGGCCACGGTGCAACAAAGCGGTCCCTTCGGCACTCATGAAGTCACCACCCAGCGCGCCAAGGTCGACGGCGAAGGCAAAGCGGTGCAGCAATGCAGCTGGGTCGGCCTGGACTACTACCGCAAGGTGCTGGGTCTGCAAATCGAAGAGGCTGGGCTGGAGACTACGGCTACAACAACAAGCTCGACGACAGCGACAACAGCGACCACCGCGACCGCAGCAGCATCCACAGCAGCACCCACAGCAGCCGAGGGCGACAACGAGTTCTACGCCGCCCTGCGTTTCACCCTGTTGTACGTGGTGGCCACCACGCCCTTCGTGCTGATCGGTGGCTTCGTCCTGGCACTCGCCATGAACCACGTCACGCAGCGTCTCAAAGGCTTCTTCATCGCCGCGTCCTTGTTGCCCTTCATCCTGACACCCGTGGTCGGCGCGCTGGCCATCAAGTGGCTGTTCCGTGACGACGGCCTGGTCCCGCACTTGTTGGGCGGCGTGGGCATCCAGGTGTACTGGATGGCGCAGGCCTGGTCGGCGCAACTGCTGATCGTGCTGTACGGCATCTGGCATGTGCTGCCGTTTGCCTTCATCGTCTTCTACGCCGGTCTGCAAGGCGTGCCGCAAGATGCGCTGGAGGCCGCCACCATCGACGGCGCCAGCAATTGGCAAAAACTGCGCTACGTGACCCTGCCGCACCTGATGCCCTTGGTGGTGTTCGTGACGCTGATCCACCTGATGGATGCCTACCGTGTTTTCGAGCCCGTGGTGGTCTTGACCCAGGGCGCCTTCACCACCAGCGTGCAGTACCTGACCTACCACGTGCTGATTCAGGAAGATAACCCGTACAAAGCCAGCGCGGCGGCGGTGCTCACCATCGTGGGTATCGCCGTGCTGCTGATCCCGCTGCTGCGCAAGACCTGGCGCGAACAGCGCCGTGGGGGGTGAATGCCATGAAGAAGTCCCCCGTAAGCCAGACCTTGCTCTACTCCGGCCTGGCGCTGTGGCTGCTGTTGGCTGCGCTGCCCATCCTGTGGACCCTGGTCATTTCATTGCGCAGTTACGTCGATGCTTTCTCGGCGCCCTTGAAATGGTTCGCGCCCATCACGCTTGAGAACTACCGCGGCCTGTGGATCGACCGCGAGTTCTATCGCAACGCCTGGAACACGGCGGTGGTGACGGTGGGCACCGTCAGCATCTCGCTCACCGTGGGTTGCCTGGCCGGCTACGCCTTGTCGCGCTACCGGGGTTCACTGGGTTTTTGGCTGTTGATCATCGCGCTGGTGTTCCGCGCCTTGCCGCACAGCACCTTGCTGCCCAGCTTCTACGCGCTGTTCGACGCCATGGGCATCCGCAACACCACCTTCACACTGATCTTCGTGTTGGTGGCCATCAACCAGCCCTTCACCATCTGGATGCTGCGCAGCTTCTTCGTGAACATTCCGCAAGAGCTGGACGAAGCCGCGATGGTCGACGGCTGCACCCGCTTTCAGGCCTTCCGCCGCGTCATCATTCCGGTCATGTGGCCGGGCGTGGTGACGACCGGTCTGTTCAGCTTCTTGCTGGCCTACAACGACTTCATGCTCAGCTCGGCGCTGACCAACGCCGAGAAGATGACCATGCCCGCGGCCATTGCCGGCGCCATCACGGCCGAGAGCGATGCCCTGCTGATGCAAGGCGTCGCTGGCGCGGTCAGCATCACCATCCCGCTCATCATCCTGGTGGCGCTGTTCCAGAAACAGATCGTCTCCGGCCTGACCCAAGGCGCCGTCAAAGGCTGAACACGTCCATGATCCTGACCCCGCAAGAACTGCAGCGCCGCCACATCCGGCGCAGCCAGTACGTGTCCTGCGACGACGCCTTCATCGACGTGCGTCTTCCCGGCAGCACGCCCAAGGAGAACTACTCCATCGTCGGCCCGGGCGTGACACAGAACGCAGGCCAGGTCATCAACCTGCGCGAGCCCCACGGTTTCAACATCGGTGCCGCCGGCATGGCGCCGGGCATCACCAACAACCTGCACCTGCACTTCACGTCCGAGGTCTTCATTGCTTGCGAAGGCCGCTTCACGCTGCGCTGGGGCGCGCACGGTGACGAGGGCGAAGCGGTGCTCGAAGAGGGCGACGTGATCTGCATGCCGACGTGGATGTTCCGCGGCTTTTCCAACAGCGGCAGCCGCCACGGTTTTCTGATGACGGTGCTGGGCGGTGACGACACCGGCGGCATCATCTGGAGCCCGGAGGTGATGCGCCGCGCCCGCGCCACCGGCTTGTATCTGGGCCGCGACAACCAGCTCATCGACGTGCCCGCGGGCACTGCCCCGCCCGCCGACAGCGCGCTGCTGCCGTTGATGGCGGCCGACGAGGTGGCCGCCTTGCAACGCTGGTCGGCGGCCGCGTTGATGCAACGCTGCGTGCGGCCCGCGCAACGAGACTTTCGCGCCGCCACGCTCGACACCGCGCTGCCTGGCCACGCCTGGCAGCTGGCTCCGGTCATCGGTTGGGGCATCAGCCAGCACCGCGACCACCGCCCGGCCGTCACCGACCCGCAAGGCTTCTCGGTCGAGTGGCTGAAAGTGCCTGCCGGGCAGCGCAGTGCGACGTTCCAGTTGGCCGAGGCCGCTGTGCTGGTGCATGCCGACGGCCCACTGGCAGTGGCCTTCAACCTGGGCGCCGACGTGGTGCGTGCCGAACTCGGCTCCTGGGACACGCTGTCGATGCCCCAGGGGTGCTGGCGCCAGTTCATCAACCACGGCAGCCAGGACGCACATGCCCTGCTGGTGGTGGCCGGCGACGCGCGCAAGACGCTGCGGTTCGCCGCCGCCGTGCACGCGGCCGCGGCGCAAGTTGACCTGACCCTGGACGCCGGTGGCCGACTGGCGCGCCAGAGCCTTCTGCCGCCCGCGATGACGGTGTGAGCCTGGCGCCCCTGTTCGCCCTGCCCGGCACTTTGCTCGACGGCCGCAGCCTGGCCGCGCTGTGGCCAGGCCGTGAAGCGCAGACGCTGATTCTCGGCGAGGCCGGCACGCTCGATGACGAGGTGGACCGCCTGGCTGCGCATACTGCCGGGCCTGCCGTCTGGCTGGGTCACTCGCTGGGGGGCATCGTGGCCTTGCATCTGGCGCTTCGTCACCCCGCCAAGGTGGCCGCGCTGGTGCTGCTGGGTGCGAATGCCCGCGCCGGGCGCGACAGCAGCGAAGCGCGCCGTGCAGCGCAATGGGCTCTGGCACAGGCGCAGGGCTTGTCGGCCCTGGCGCGCAGCAAGCTGGCGCCTGGCTACGGGCTGACGCCGGGGCAGGACACCGACGATGCCTTGCTGGCATCGCTGGCCGCGCAGGCCGAAGCGGTGGGCTTGCGACGCTTCAAGCACCAGCTTGTCTACGCCCGCCAGCGCCCGGGCCGGCTGGCACCACGCCAGCCGCTGGCCGTGCCGGTGCTGGCGTGCAGCGGCACGAACGACAGCCTGTGCCCACCCGAACAAAGCGATGAAATCGTGGCGCTGGTGGCCCCACCCTACGCCGGCAGGCACCACCGTCTGGCCGGCGCCGGGCACCTGTTCCCCACGCAGCAGGCAGCCCAGGTGGCCGCGCTGATGCACCACTTCCTGGCCGACCTGAAGGAGACCTGCGCATGAAGACCAACCGTCTGCTCGACCTGTTCCGCTTCGGCCACCTCAGCGGCCGAAGCGCTGGCTTTCGGCCGTGCCTGCCGCGGCAGCGCCGAGATGGCGCGTGCCATGCATGACAGGGCTACGCACCCGACTGAGCCACACTGGCGCACGCTGGCGGCGTTGCTCCTCCTCGCGGGCATGAGCCCGCAGCGTCTTCTCGCCTTGCCAGCGCACCCCATCGCGGCCCACTCGGGCGCGTCCAACTGCGGTTTCTAGGTTCAACCAAGCTGCGGCGTTCGTGCAATCTGCCGCCGCTGGCTCGAGGCTCTCCGCGCTCAATAGAAGCCGACTCGGCGGCCGTAGCGCTCCGCGCGTTCCCTGTCGTACTCATCCGCGTCAAACCCCTGGCCCTGGATCGCACGGTGAACCTGGCCGCCTGTGGGCATCGTGGTCGGGTCGATAAAGCGTTGCGGGTCCCAGAGCTGCGAGCGCAGAAACGCCTTTGAGCACTGCGTGTAGGCCTCATCGATGTCGACCAGTACGCCCAGCACGGGCGGCTTGCCTTCGACGGCGCAGGGAGCGAGCAAGTCTGCGTCGACAGTGACCGTGGCGCGGCCGTTCACGCGAAACGTGTCGGTGACGCCCGGCACGACGAAGAGCAAGCCCACGTGCGGGTTTGCCAGCATGTTGCGCAGCGAATCCGCCAGCCGGTTACCGGGGCGTTCGGGAATGAGCAAGGTGCGGTCGTCGAGGATGCGCACGAACCCAGCGGGGTCGCCGCGCGGGCTGAGGTCGCAGTTCCCGACAAGATCGCTGGTGGCGATGCACACGAAGGGCGCGCGCTCGATGAACAAACGAGTCATCGGGTTCAGGCGCTTGCTGATCTTGGCGCAGGTCAACTCGGCGGGTGCCCCGATGAGCGTACGCAGTTGCTCTTCGGTGTTGATGACCTTCGATGTGAGGCGGTGTGCTGCGGCGGACGTCATCTGTTCACTTGGCGGCTGGACGATCAGACATCATTGTGCAGCCCGGCAACTCACGCAAGAGATGCCGCATGGCAGCCCTTCACTGACACCCGCTTTTGGCCGCCAGTGTGAGTAGCTGAAACACTCCTGCCTGGCAGCCTGGTTCAACCTAGAAACCGCAGTTGGACGCGCTGTCACCCAATGGATGAAGTGCGCCGTGGTCATGAATTGCAGCATTCACGCGGCTTGTCCAGCGTTGCCTCAGACCGATGTCGACCCATCGGGGCATTCGAACCTCCGATTTCGAGGGCTGCAAACTGACGTTCGTGCCGCAGAGTCAGGGATTGAGGACTCAGGCTATGGCGCGCATTTGCAACGACGAGCGGGCGCCTGCAGCCGCCCGACGGGTGGACACCATCAAGCAGCACGCGACGCTGGAAATGTGGGTCGCGCAACGACAGCTGCCCAGCAGCCTAGTTTTCAAGTCGGCGGACAGGCATCGTCAACGCGTCTGGCCCTCCACGCTCCACTCTCTCTGTACAAGGAAGTGGACAAGTATGTGCGTAGACACAAAGACACAATTGATGTAGCGTGCTTGGCAGACAGGAGATTGTCGCCATGAGCAGACTGACCATTGATGTCACCGATCAACAGCACCAGAGCCTGAAAGCCATGGCGGCGCTGCAGGGCAAGACCATCAAGCAATACGCCATCGAGCGGTTGTTCCCCAGCGCTGCCGACGAAGCGGCTGCACTTCAAGAACTGAAAGCACTTCTTGCGCAGCGCCTGGCGCAGAGCGCCGAAGGCGCAGTGAGCACACAGAGCTTCAGCGACATGGCCGAAGCGGCCATGCGGCCAGATGGCAGCAAGTGACTCGCCCTTGTGTCGTCGGCAAGGGCGCTGCCATGGGCCTGACGATCGACTTGGCCGTGTTGCATGAACGCATGGGCATCGTTGCGCGCCTGAAGGGCCGACTGTGCTGATGGAGGCTTGCGTGCTCATGCTGATAAGAGTCGAGATCGGGCGCATTGCGAAACCCTGCGGGCCAGTGGGCGTTTTGCAGGCGGCGCTGTGAGCCCAGGCCAGGAACTGCCGCGCTGGATGGATGTGGCGGTGCTGCCGGCCGTCAATCTGGCGCTGGCGCTGGCCGTGGCTGGGTTGGTGGTGTGGCTGGTCGGTTTTCAGCCGGCGCAGGTGCTGGGGCTGTTGATCAAAGGCGCCTTTGGCTCGGCGGCGGGCATCAGCTACACGCTGTATTACGCCACCACCTTTGTCTTTACCGGGCTGGCGGTGGCGGTGGCTTTTCATGGTGGCTTGTTCAACATCGGCGGCGAAGGCCAGGCCATCATGGGCGGGCTGGGCACCGGCCTGGCCGCGCTGGCGTTGGGGGCGGTGTTGCCGGGCTGGCTGATGCTGCCGGTGTTGGTGCTGTCTGCGGCGGTCTTTGGCATGGTCTGGGGAGCGATCCCTGGCGCGCTGCAGGCCTGGCGCGGCAGCCACACGGTGATCACGACGATCATGTTCAACTTCATCGCCGCTGCGTTGCTCAGTTATCTGCTGGTGGGTGCGCTGAAGGAGCCCGGCAACATGACGCCCGAGAGCCGCGCCTTTGCTGAATCCGCCCGTGTGCCCGGCATGCACGAAGCGCTGGGCTGGCTGGGCATTGCTTGGCCACGCACACCCCTCAACCTGAGCGTGTTGCTGGCCGCCGCTGCAGCGCTGCTGGCCTGGCTGGCGCTGTGGAAGTCGCGCCCGGGTTACGCACTGCGCGCGGTGGGTTTTGCGCCTGAGGCAGCCCTGTATGCTGGCATTCAGCCCAAGTGGCTGATCCTGGCTTCGATGGCGGCCTCTGGCGCCTTGGCCGGTTTGGTGGGTGTCAACGAGATCGCCGGCGTGCATGGCCGCTTGTTGCCTGATTTTGTGGCTGGCGCAGGCTTTGCCGGCATTGCCGTCAGCTTGATCGGCCGCAACCATCCGCTGGGCATCGTGCTGGCGGCCTTGCTCTTTGGCGCGCTGTACCAGGGCGGCTCTGAGCTGGCTTTCGAGATCAGCGGCTTCAGCCGCGACATGGTGTTCATGCTGCAGGGCCTGATCGTGCTGTTTGCCGGTGCCATGGCGCAGGTCGCGGCGCCGGCGTTGTACCGCGTGTGGCGCACAGCAGGCGGAGGGCGCGAGCATGGATGAAGTGCTGATCGGCAGCATCATCGCCAGCACGCTGCGGGTCTCGGTGCCGTTGATTCTGTGCGCCTTGGCCGGCGTGTTGTGCGAGCGCGCCGGCGTCATCGACCTGGGGCTGGAAGGCAAGATGCTGGCCACCGCCTTTGCCACCGCCGCAGTGGGTGTCACCACCGGGTCACTGCCACTGGCATTGGCGGCGGCCGTAGCGGTCGGCGTGAGCCTGTCGATGCTGCATGGCTACGCCTGCGTCAGCCACGGCGGCGATCAGGTGGTACTGGGCGTGGCGATCACGATGACGATGGCCGGGCTGACCGTGGTGCTGGGCATTGCCTGGTTTGCACAGGGCGGGCAGACGCCACCGATCCCTGAAAGCGTGCGTCTGGACGGCTGGTTCACGGGGGCGCGCGAAGCTGTCTCGCAGATCCCTGTCGTCGGCAAGGCCTTGGCGCTGGCGCTGCTGGGCCACAACCTGATGGTCTACGGCAGTTTGGTGCTGGTGTTTGGCGTCTGGTGGCTGCTGTACCGCACGCGCTTTGGCCTGCGGTTGCGCGCCGCTGGCGAGAACCCGCACATGGTCGACGCCGCAGGTGTGTCGGTCAAAGCGCTGCGCTACCAGGCGCTGGCGCTCAACGGCGTGTTGTCTTCGCTGGCGGGTGCCTACCTCGTGCTGGCGCAAAACCCCAGCTTCATCCCACACATGACCGCCGGCCGCGGCTACATGGCGCTGGCGGCGCTGATCTTCGGCAAATGGCACCCGGTGGGCGCGCTGTGGGCATGTCTGCTGTTCGGCTTTCTGGACGCGGTGTCGATCCGTCTGCAGGGCGTGCAGTTGCCGGGCATCGGCACGGTGCCGGTGCAGGCCATCCAGGCCTTGCCGTATGTGTTGACCGTGGTGCTGCTGGCCGGCTTCATCGGCAAAGCCGTTGCGCCCAAGGCCTTGGGGGTGCCGTACGTCAAAGAGCGGTGAGTCGACGGGCCTCAGGGTCTGTGGGCCGCCTTTGCTTTGTCATGGCTAATGGTCCGTTGCGCCAAACCGATTACATGAAATCGTGCATACGCCCGCCAAGCGACATGGGGCGCGTGCGGCGGCGCGTCCTGAAGCTGACGCCTCGAAAACGGCGCCGCGGAGTCCAGATATCCTGCATCGTCGCTGCCCGACGCCGGCCCGTGCGGCGGACAGGGCCGGGCGAGCAATCAGGGCGAAGTGGGCGGGCGAGGCCGACCGGTGGCGGACATCGCGGCGCGCAGGCTTTGAGGCAAGATTGCGGCATGACCGACCACCCATTCATTGCCCAAAGCCTCCCGCTCGCCGATCGCGTGCAGTCTGTCGCTCTGAAAGGCTTCCTCACTGCGCCGCTGTCGATCAACGGACAACAGGGTCTTGCCGACCTGCAATCCGTGGCCGCTCGGAGTGCCACCCTGAACGCTGCAGGCTGGGCGCTGGCGCTGCAGCGCTGGATCAGCGCCCGGCGCCGCGGGGCAGGCGCGGAGCGGGTCAGGCCATGAGCAACGACACCCCCGACTGGCTGCAGCGCGCGCGCAGCCACTGGCGCTGGCGCGGCAAGGCACGTCCGGCCTTTGCCGAGGTGCCGGGCCCCGGCCAAGAATCGGTATGGGATCACCCGCGCCCGCCGGCGCTGGTGTCCGATGCACGCGAGATCGTCGTGATGTGGGACGGCGTCACGGTCGCACGCACCCGAAGCGCGATCCGGTTGCTCGAGACGTCACACCCGCCGTCGTTCTACCTGCCCTGGGCCGATGTCGACCGCAGCTTGTTGGTACCTGCAGGCGGCGGCTCATTCTGCGAATGGAAAGGCCCTGCGCGTTACTGGTCGCTGGTGCACGATGGCCTCCGGCAAGACGGCATTGCATGGAGCTACCCGCAACCCCTGGCCGGCGCCGAGGCCATCGCCGACTGCGTGGCCTTCTACGCCACGGGCTTGCAGTGCAGCGTCGGCGGTGCGCCCGTCACACCGCAACCCGGCGGCTTCTATGGCGGCTGGATCACGCCCGAACTCATCGGGCCGTTCAAGGGCGAGCCGGGGTCCACAGGCTGGTGAGCGCCCTCGGACCCGGCACCTCGAAGCGGCCGTTCGAACACGACGACCCTTCGCGCTGCGCTGCTGGACCTGGGCGCCAAGCTGCTCACTTGCATCGGCTCCAAGGCACGGGTGGTGCTGACGCTGTATGCGCTGGCGGCCCGGGGCGGCAGCGTGATGTTGCCGCGCGCCACTTGGCTCGCTCGGGCGCCCGAAACCACGGCTCAGCCAAGCCTTGGGGCGTCACGGGTGTCGACGCCGACACCGCGGCTGCCAACCTGGAGCTTTGAGCCCGCGTCCTGCCCCGTGGCATAGGCCTGGGCAGAAGACGTTCTGATCACTCTGGATCGGTAGTTGGCTGAGCCGAAGTGGGCAGCCACCGCACTGGCCTTGCTGAGGACCATTGCGCGCGAGCTTGACGCCTGTTGCAATTCCGCGTCCTTTTCGCGCTTCAAGGCTTTCAACGAGGCACAGCAGGCACTGATGTAGCCGCGACGGAATGACTCCGCTTCGCGCCGGGCAACCGCGTGCTCTTTCAGGTAGGCACGGCTCGCGGCGGCCATGTTTTGCACGATGAACTCGTACGTGAAGCGGCACATTTGCACATCGGTCTTGTAGCCCGAAAAGCGGATCGTCCGGCCCTTCTCCGGGGTGTAGGCATAGCGCGCCTGGGCATCGAAGAGCTCGGCCACGGGGACGGCAAGGATGCCGGCCCAGCCGCTGGCCTCCTTGGCCCGGCGCTCCATGTCCATCGTCGCGCCGATGTCGACACTGCTGAGGGCGTCTTCGCGCTGCAGCTCGACGCTGATGACGTCGGCGTGCTCGATCTGGAACTTGCGCATGATCGACTCGGCCATGCGCGCAGCAGCGGCGCACTCGTTCGGATCGCCTCGCGAATCTTCAGCAATCGCGAGAAGCTTCTTGATCCGTCGCATCACGCTCTCAAGATTTTCCATCTGCGTTCTCCTAAAGAACATTTTGGCCGACTTCGGTGACGAACTTGCCGCCGACACAGGCAGGCGCTGCGTGGCGGCAAGAGTCCTGGCCGAATTGGAATGTCCAAGGGTCAAGGGTCAAGGGTCAAGGGTCAAGGGTCAGGGGTCAGGGGTCAAGGGTCGTCGACGTCTGAGGCCGCACCGGGGGCCCCGGCGCGACGGCGCTTGAGCCTGAGGCCGACGAGATCGGCCGTCTCATCAGCTTGAGAATGCAGGCGAAGCCTCCTGCAACCCAGCCGATGATCGGGTTCAGCTGCCGCCGCGTGAGGGACAGCGGATTGAACGGCTCGCCCCTCTGCCATGCTGGAACAACATCGCCGTTACGAAGCGGCCGTCATGCCGCGCACCGCGAAGGCACTCGCCATCATCCCGGCTACGTAGAGCGGCACACCGAAACCGCTGTACCAGTAGGCCCGCTCGATGGGC
>JBBQIB010000056.1:0-18062 GCA_038324515.1 Burkholderiales bacterium | reverse complement strand
TTGTGCTCTTCGCCGTTGAACTGCGGCAATTGCTGGCCCGGGTCGAAGATGAAAGGGATGCCGGCCTGCGCCATCTGATGCGCGTGCTGCCACATCGCGTCGCGGCCATCGGGCGCGATGATGCCGATGGCCAGGTCGTCGCGCAGCGCTTTGCCTGGCACCGCCATGTGGTGCGCGTTGCTCATCGCGCCTGGGTGAAAGGCGGTGATCTGGTTGTTGTCACGGTCGGTGGTGATGTGGCACTGCGCGGTGTGCAACTCGGTGTCGCGGTGGATCAACGAGGTGTCGGCTTTCCAGGACGCGACCCGCGCCACGTAGTCGGCACCGTCCACACCCACGGCTGCCAGGACCACTGGCGAGCCGCCCAGCGCCTGCAGGTTGTACGCGATGTTGCCGGCGCAGCCGCCCCATTCCCGGCGCAGCGTGGGCACCAGGAAGCTGACGTTGAGGATGTGCACCTGGTCGGGCAATATCTGCTCGGCAAAGCGGCCGGGGAAAGTAGTGATGGTGTCGTAAGCGAGAGATCCGCAAATCAGCGCGGGCATGGCAACTCCGGAAAGTGAGGAAGCGGGGGTGACGAGCGAAATCGGGGGCGGGCGGGCTCAGGGATAAAACAATTCCACCGTGTAGCCCGCAATGGCTTCGGCTGTTGGGTCGGTGGATTGCGCGGTGTTGAGCAACACGGCTTGCAGCGTCGCCATCTGCCCGGCCTCCAGGCGGGTGATTGTGCTGCCCAGATCGGCTGGCATCAGCACCTTGCGGGTGATGATTTCGCCCTGGGTATCGGTCAGCGTGACATCGATCGCAGGAATAGCCACCGGGATCCCGGCGCGGTTGCGCAAAGCCACCTGCAGGCGGTAGCGATTGGAGCGCTCCAGCCGCAGCAGCCCGCTGCTTTCGACCACCAGACTGTTGATGGCCAGCGCCGGGCCCACGGTACATCCCAACAACGCGCAGCCGGCTTGCAACCACGGTTCACTGGCTGGCACGCGCGCAGCCAGCAGATCGCGGTAGCTGAAAGCGACCTGGGCCGCCAACAACAACGCAAACAGCGCGGCACACAGCAGCAGCGCCGTGCGCACCTTTGGCTTGCGCCAACGCTCTGCGCGCTCGGCCGCCTTGACAAACGAGGGCAGTGCCTCGGCTCGCGCGTCGGCCAGAGATGCTTCGAACTGCGGCGCTGGCTGGCGCTGCGGCCGGTTTGCTGCAGTTGCCCGCGCCATCGGTGGCCCGGATGCTGCGAGGTCTCCGGCATCTGGCTCAAGTGTTTCGGATTCGGCTTTGGCTTCGGCTTCGATGCCTGGGCTTGCCGCGATGTCCTGCAGCGCAGAAGGCTCAATGCGGCTGCCGGGCCTGGTACCGGGGGGCAGTATTGGCCCACCAGGCTGTGTGCCGGCTCCAAACCGGGCGACGAATGCAGCCGCTGCGACAACATCGGGATCGGTCGTGGGGTCGATGGCGGGATCGGTTGCTCTATCGGTTGCTCGATCGGGTATGCGATCAGGCATGCGATCGGGCATGCGACCGGCTATGCGACCGGCTATGCGATCGGTTGTGTGATCGGGTGTGCGACCGGTTGTGTGATCGGGTGTGCGACCGGTTGTGCGATCGGTTCCGAAAGCTGCCGCTGGATCGGCCCCGGGCTGAGTGTCCGCATCTCTGCGCCGCGCAGATTCAAAGGCCGAGCCGCTGTCGCCTGCTGCCTGAACTCCTGCGGCGGCGGGGGGCGTCGTAGCCGGGTCGTGGTTCTGCGGGGTTGCAGCCGCCGGGCCGGCACGGGGGGGCACACGCGCCAGCGCCGGGGCTGGCGCCGGCGCGTACGCAACAGCTTCAGCCTCTGCCTGCGCCTGGTCTTGCGGCGTCCAGGGCAAGCCGGTGTCGAGGTTCAGCAGCGCCTCGGCAGCGTTGAAAACTTCAGCGCAGCGACCACATCTGACCCAGCCGCCGGAGACCCGCAGCTGATCGCGCACCACCCGAAACACGGTCTGGCAGGCGGGGCAGCGGGTGGCCAGCGGGTTGCTCATGACTGCGCGGGGTGCAAGGCTGGCACGGGTGGTTGCCTCAAGAAGAACTGGCGCTCAAGCATGGGGGCCGGGATGGCGCGACTTGCAGGGTCGTTGACCGCACATCAGCACCCAGCCGTCTTCGTGGTCGTGGGCGCTGACGAGACCGAAGCCAGCATAAGCCAGCGTGATGTCCTCAGCCTGACGGTCCAGTATGCCTGCCATCACCAGCCAGCCGCCCGGCGCCACATGTTGGCTGAGCAAGGGCGCCAGCAATTTGAGTGGCGTGGCCAGGATGTTGGCCAGCACCAGATCGAAACTGCCCTTTGCCTGATCCGGCAGGCCGGCATGCACGACGACACCGTTGTCACGCGCGTTGTCTTGCGTGGCTTGCACGGCGGCCGGGTCGATGTCCACCGCGTGCACTTCTTGCGCGCCGAACAGCGCCGCACCGATGGCCAGGATGCCGGAGCCGCAGCCGTAATCCAGCACCCGTCGCAGCGAGCCGGCGTTGGCGTTGGCGTTGGTGTTGGTGTTGGTGTTGGCGTGGTGGGCCAGCCAACGCAAGCACATGCGGGTGGTGGGGTGCGTGCCGGTGCCAAAAGCCAGGCCCGGGTCGAGCCGCATCACGCAAGTCGCTTGTTCGGGTGCTTTGTGCCAACTCGGCACGACCCAGAACTCTGGCGTGATCTGCACCGGCTGAAACTGCTGCTGCGTCAGCCGCACCCAATCCTGATTCGCCAGCTTGCCCAAAGCCTGCAGATGCAGCCCGGCGGCGCCATGCGCAGACAACAGCGCCGCAGCAGCCTGCTCGGCCAAAGCCTCGGTTTCAAACAAGGCCTGCAGCGTCGACCGCTCCCATCCCGGCGCCGGCGCAGGCATGCCCGGCTCGCCAAACATGGCGCGCTCACTGTCGGTATTGGCGTCTGCATCCTCAACAGAAACCGACAGCGCTTCCAGCTCGTCGATCAACAGATCCGACACCTCCTCCACCAGCCCTTGCGGCGCCCGCAAAATCAACTCAAACATGGCGACTGACGGCCCTCCCGGTCAAGCCCATGCGCGGAACTGGCTTTGCCAGGCCGCTGCATGAGCCCCCTCGGGGGGTGGCGAAGGAGCGCAGCGACGAGCCTGGGGGCGCCATTCCCACTATCTCTTCCGCCCAGCCAGCCACCCTTCCAGGTAGTGGATCGTGGTGCCGCCTTCCACAAATTTGGCGTCCACCATCAGCTCGCGGTGCAGCGGGATGTTGGTCTGGATGCCCTCGACCACGGTCTCCGAGAGTGCAGTGCGCATGCGCGCCAGCGCCTGGTCACGGGTGTCGCCATGGCAGATGATCTTGCCGATCATCGAGTCGTAGTTGGACGGCACGTAGTAGTTGGTGTAAGCGTGCGAATCGACCCGTACCCCGGGGCCCCCGGGCGCATGCCACAGGGTGATGCGCCCCGGTGAGGGCGTGAACTTGTAGGGGTCCTCGGCGTTGATGCGGCACTCGATGGCGTGGCCGCGAATCTGGATCGCGCGTTGCGAGAACGGCAGCTTTTCGCCCGCTGCAACGCGAATCTGCATCTGCACGATATCGATGCCCGAAACCCACTCGGTCACCGGGTGCTCGACCTGTATGCGGGTGTTCATCTCGATGAAGAAGAACTCGCCCTTTTCGAACAAGAACTCAAAGGTGCCGGCGCCCCGGTAGCCAATCTTCTTGCACGCGGCTGCACAGCGGTCGCCGATGCGCTCGATCACCCGCCGCGGGATGCCTGGCGCCGGTGCTTCTTCGATGATCTTCTGGTGGCGGCGCTGCATGCTGCAGTCGCGTTCGCCCAGCCACACGGCGTTCTTGTAGTTGTCGGCCAGCACCTGGATCTCGATGTGGCGCGGCTGCTCGAGAAACTTCTCCATATACACCGAGGGGTTGCCAAAGGCAGCGCCGGCCTCGCTGCGCGTGGTCTGCACGGCGTGGATCAACGCTGCTTCGGTGTGCACGACGCGCATGCCGCGCCCGCCGCCACCCCCGGAGGCCTTGATGATCACCGGGTAGCCGATGGCTCGCGCCTGGCGGATGGTTTCCTTTGGGTCGTCGGTCAAAGCCCCTTCGCTGCCCGGCACGCAAGGCACGCCGCTCTTGATCATCGCCTGCTTGGCCGACACTTTGTCGCCCATCACACGGATGCAGTCCGATGTCGGCCCGATGAAGACAAAGCCACTGCGCTCGACGCGCTCTGCGAAGTCGGCGTTTTCGCTCAAAAAGCCATAGCCGGGGTGGATCGCTTCAGCGTCGGTGACTTCGGCGGTAGCGATGATCGCTGGCATGTTCAGGTAGCTCAGCGCCGAAGAGGCCGGCCCTATGCACACCGCCTCGTCGGCCAGTTTCACGTACTTGGCCTCACGGTCGGCTTCTGAATACACCACCACCGACTTGATGCCCATCTCGCGGCAGGCGCGCTGAATTCTCAGGGCGATTTCGCCCCTGTTAGCAATGAGGATTTTCTTAAACATGAGCGTGGGGCTCCATCGCCCACGGCGTGCTGCGCACGCCGCCGTGCGTTTTGGCTTCGCCGCAGCGCCGCTGGCGCTGAACGCCCCGGTCAGCAATGAGTATTTTTTTAAACATAGATGCCGCGTTTCAGCATGAGCATGACTGGACCGCCGTCCTCATTCGACAATGAAAAGGGGCTGCCCGAATTCAACCGCCTGGCCGTTTTCGCACAGCACGCGCATGACTTTGCCGCTGCAGTCGGACTCGATCTCGTTCATGATCTTCATGGCCTCGATGATGCAAACGGGTTGGCCTTCTTTGATTTCGTCGCCGATATTGACGAATGCCTTGGCGCCTGGGCTGGCCGCGCCGTAGAAGGTGCCGACCATCGGTGACTTGATGACCTTGTCGGTGCTGCGGGCAGCGTGTTCGCTCGCAGTTGTCGCGCCGACTGGTGCCACCTGGGCCGCCGGCGCGGCGCCGGCGCCGGGGGCGGCGGCCATGACGATCGGTGCAGGCGCCAGTACGGCAGGCGCACTGGCCTTGACGATGCGTACCTTGCCTTCGGCTTCGGTGATTTCCAACTCGGTGATGTTCGATTCGGACACCAAGTCGATCAAGGTCTTGAGTTTTCGCAGGTCCATTTGCAAGTCTTCCTCTTATCTGTGGCTGGCGCATGCAGCGGGGGCTGGGTGGACGCGTGGGTCGTCTGTCTGGTCGGGTCTGGCCTCAGCGCATCATCGTGCAGGCTCAGTTTCTGGTCATGCAAAGTTGCCGATCGTCGGCGGGATGCCTCGGCGGCGGGTGGGCCTCAGGCGCTGGCTGTGGGGCGCAATGACAAGGCGTGCTGAAGAGCCAGCTTGTAGCCATGCGGCCCCAGCCCGCAGATCACGCCCAGCGCGATGCCCGACAAAAAAGAGTGGTGCCTGAAAGCCTCGCGCCGGTGCACGTTGCTCAGGTGTACTTCGATGAAAGGCAGTGCCACTGCTGCAAAGGCATCACGCAAGGCCACGCTGGTGTGGGTCAGACCGCCGGGGTTGATGATCACGAACTCGGTGCCGTCCTCGCGCGCCCGGTGCAAGCGGTCGATCAGCACCCCTTCATGATTGCTTTGAAGTGATTGCAGCATCGTGCCGCCTTTGGCTGCCAATTGGCTCAGATCAGCATCTATTTGCGCCAAAGTGACGTCACCGTACACTTCTGGCTCACGGCTTCCCAAAAGGTTCAGATTGGGGCCGTGGAGAACGAGGATGCTCATGCGAGGTTTGCGGCGGCAACAGCCGGGAAGCGGACTTTACGCGAATTTGCAACTTTTGCGGGCTGTTGAGCGCATCTGGACGAAAACTGCTGTCTGGCGCGCCAGCGCTGGCCGCACAGCGGGTTCAAAGCGTTCGTGCCCACTGCTGCAGTTCTTCCAGATGGGTTTGCCCAGCTTTGCGATGCACGATGTCCCCCATTGCGTTGAAAGCCACGGTGTAAGGCAGGCCGCCTTGGCTGTTGCCCAGACGGCGGGTCAACTCGGCGCCTTCGAAACCCGCCAGGCCGATGGTATAGCTGACAGGCGCGCGGGTCAAAAACTCGCGCACCGCTCTGGGGTTGTCCACCGCCAGCCCAAGCACCCGCCAGCCTTGCGTAGCATGGGATTTGGCAAAGCGGTCCAGGTCGGGCATCTCCAGCACGCAGGGTGGGCACCAACTGCCCCAGAAGTTCAGCAGCAGCGGCTGGCCTCTGAAGCTCTGCATCACCACCTCGGGCTGGCCCTCATCAGGCGCGGCAAAGCTCATCTGCCACAAGCCGCCCGTGGCTGCGTCCTGCGCAGCCAGCTTGCGATTCTCAGACCAGCCGCGCCAGCCTGCGCCCGCCAAACCCGCAGCGACTGCGACACCTCCCCACATCCAATGTCGGCGTTTCAATGATGCTCCTGATGGTTTGTTGCTGCGCTGGCACCAACATGCCCTGGCGTTGATGATGGGCCGTTTATAGGACATCAGCCACGGCCAGTGGCGCCACAGGGATTCAGAGTTCGGCCTGGGGCTGCGCGCCCTCGCTGACCGTTGTCATCAAGCGCTGGAGCGCCGGCAGATCACCCCGCCAGGACTGGCCACGCGCATCCCGCAGCAGCGCGCCGCGCTGGTCGTCGGCGTCGTGCAGCACCAGATGCACGGTCACCGCGTCGCGCAGTTTAACGCTGCGGCTGGTCAGTGTCAGCACACTCAGCGGCTCGCGGCCATGGCCGGGCAGCTCGCCGCTGTCAAAGTCCACACCTTCGTTGATGAGGAGGATCTGCGCACTCTTCGCGTCATCGCAGTACAGGTCGAGCCGCACCGTCGACAAGGCCGTGGCGGTACCGCGCCACACCGCACCACCCACATGCGGGCGAAAGTCGGCCAGCCGTTGCATCCACAACGCCGCCACTTCGCGCAGCGCTTGCAATTCGGCCGCTTGCGTCTCGGAGCAGAACAGCGCGATGTGCTCGCGCACGGCGTCTTCGACTTCTTCATCGCTGGGCAGATGGGGCCGGCTGCCGGAAACGCCAAAAGCCCGTGCTGCCTTGCGTTTGGCGGCGGCGTATTCCATGCCTTCCTCGACCACCAGGACGGCGGCTGCTGCAGCGATTTCGGCGGTGACATTCATCGGGTGCGGCGCGTATGGCTCATGGCAACACCACATCGCCCATGCGCGCTGCCAAGGTGGCGGTGCGGCCTTGCAGGTAAGCCGAGCCTGGGTTCTTCTCAAAGCGTTTGGGGGCCGGCAGCATCACGGCCAGTCGGGCCGCCTGCCAGGGGGCCAATTTGGCGGCGTCGCTGCGAAAGTAGTGCTGGGCCGCAGCCTGGGCACCGAAGAGGCCTTCACCCCATTCGACGTTGTTGAGGTAGATCTCCAGGATGCGCTCCTTGGGCAAGGTGGCTTCCAGCGCCAGCGTGATCACCAGCTCTTGTGCTTTGCGCAGCGGCGTGCGCTCGCCCGACAGAAACAGGTTCTTGGCCAGTTGCTGGCTGATCGTGCTGCCGCCCACCAGTCTGGCTGCCGCCGGCCGTGCGGCGGTGCTTGCTTTGCCCACACTTGGGCCCTGCGTACCGGACTGGCGGCGTGCTTGTTCACGTTGCTGCTGTCGTTTCATTTCTCGCTGCTGTTGCCGCTCCAACTGGGCGGCGCGCCGATCGGCGCGCGCTTCGGCGATGCGGTTGCGCTCCCAGGCGTTTTCTATGGCATCCCACTCCACGCCGCTGTGCTCGACAAAGCCTGCGTCTTCGCTGGCGATCACTGCGCGCTGCAGCGAGTCGCCGATCTGCGGCATGTCCACCCATTCTTGACGCCAGCTCAAGCGCTGGGTCTGCACCAGTAAACGCCAGGCTTCGCTGCGTTGAAAGCTGGTGGACTGCGGGTCCACCACCCGCATCATCCCGATGCGCAGCAGCCAGAAAAGTTGCAGCGACAAGGTGCACAGCAGCAGCAGCAGCAGCATGCGCCACAGATGCTGCAGCCAGGGCGGCCGCTTCTTGGCAGATTTTCGGGTTGCAGTCATCGCCCGGCTGCAATCTCGGCGCGCAGCGCTTGCAGCACCGGCGCGGTGTCAGGGCGCACCCCACGCCACAGCGAAAATGACTCGGCCGCTTGCTCTACCAGCATGCCCAGGCCGTCACGCGCCGTGGCACCGTGGTCGGTGGCCCAATCCAGCCAAGGCTGTGCAGCAGCGCCATACATCAGGTCCATGGCCAGCGCGCCAGGCGCAAACACCTCTGGCGCCACCGGTGAAGCGGCGCCCTGCAAGCTGCTGGCACTGGCGTTGACGACCAGATCAAAGCCGCTTTCGGCGTTGTTCAGCCCATTGTTCAGCCCATCGTCCAGCCCACAAGCCCGCAAAGCCACATCGTGCTGCAGCGCCCACTGCGCATGGCTGCGCGCCAGCGCCAGCGCCTTGTCCGCACTGCGGTTGGCCACCACCAGCTGCGCCGGGCCAGCCTGCAGCAGCGGGCCCAGCACGCCGGCCGCTGCACCCCCGGCGCCAATCAACAACACCCGGCGCCGGCGGATGTCAAAACCTGCACTGCGCTGGATGTCGCGCAACAGGCCGAAGCCGTCGGTGTTGTCGGCCAACCAGTCGCTGCCGTCCAGGCACAGCGTGTTGGCAGCCCCCGCCAGCCGCGCCCGCGGTGTGCAGCGCGGCGCCAGTTGCAGGGCCTCGAACTTGAACGGCAGTGTGACGTTGCAGCCCCTGCCGCCCGCAATGCCCAGCAAACTCGATGCGTGACCTGCAAAACTGCGCACCGCATCGGCAAAACCGTCCAGTGGGCACAGCAGCCGCTCGTAGACCATCCGCTCGCCACTTTGTGCAGCAAATTGTTGATGGATGAACGGTGACCGGCTGTGCGCTACCGGGTTGCCCAGCACCGCGTAGCGGTCAGGCGCCGCGCTTTGTTGCAGGGGCTTGGCCGGCTCAGCCCCCTTGGGCTGCAACGGCGCTGTGACCTCCGGGCGTTCTTGAGAAGGGTTCATCGGCCTGTCAGGGTGGTTTCGAGCCCGTCCTCGCGCGAGAAGCGAAAACGCGAGGTGATGACGATCTGGTCGGCCTGTTGCCGCATGGCCGAGGTGAAGCTGCCGAACGGCGCGGCGGCGCGCACGATGGCCATCGCCTGCGCGTCCAGCCGGCGTGACTTGCTGGGTTGCAGGATCTCGGTCTCGACCACCTGGCCGCGGGCATCGACGGTGACATTCATGGTCAGCTCACCATACAGTTTCTGGCCGTTGTGCTCGGGGAAGTTGCTCGTGCCGCGCGTCTCGATGCGTCGGCGCAGGTTGTCGTAGTACAGCGCATAAACCGCCTCCTGGGTGGCCGGGCTGATGTAGCGCTTCTTGGGCCGCGCGTTTTCGATGTTGACGCGCTTTTCGATCTCGGCCAGCAGGCGCAGCAGTTGTCGTCGGCGCTCGTCCTGCTCCATCGCTTCAAGAGAGCCGCGCAGCTGCTGTGGGTCAGGGGCCGCCAAAATCGCCATCTCGCGGCGCAACTGGGCCAGCAGTTGCTGCTGCTCTTGCTGCATTTGCGAGATGCGGCGCCTGGCCTCGTCTGCCGATTCACCACTTTGTTGCAACTGTGCTGCTGGCAGCGGCGAAGTCGCGCGGCCACGATCTGCTTGGCCGCCGCCGGCCAGACTGACCTGGGCGATGGCCTGGGGCTGGTCGGGCGCCTCGTTGCTGCGTGCATTGATCAGGATGACTTCCAGCGGCGTGTCCTTGAAGGCGCGGCCGATGACCTCGGGTGCACCCAGTTGCACCGTCAGCAAGGCGGCATGCGCAGCCACCGAGGCCAGCAATGCCCACTGCAACGTGCTCCACGACCGCCAGTGGGTCAAGGGGGTGAACTTGGGCCAGCGCATCGGTGGGTTGGGGCTTGGGGTACTGGCGCCAGTTACTCCACACCCGGGCGCCCGGCCCCGGCTGCTGCGGCGCCGGTGGATGCTGAAGCCTTGTCTGCCCCATCTGCCTGCTCTGCCTCCTCTGCCTGCTCTGCGCCTGCGGTGCCTGGCGTGGCCCCTGCGCCTTGATCTGCGCTCTGATCTGCGCTTTCATCGTCGATCGCCAGCTGGATGCCGCTGGCTGAAGCTGTAACGCTCTCGCCGTCCCTGTCACCATCACTGTCACCATCACTGCCCGTATCATCTCCTGCAGCCAGGCCCGGCAATGCCGCATCACTGTCTTCCAGTCTGGCGTCGAGCGTGGCGTGCAGCTCCAGATTCATCAGATCCAGCGCGTTGATGCGTGCCCGTACCCGGCTGTTGCGTGCCAGTGTCTCGGTACCGGGCAGCCTGAAGACCAGCGGCACAGCGTCAGCGCGCACCAGCCCGTCTTTCATCACCGAGGCGTCCAGTTCACCCTGTGCCTGCTGTTGCAGCCAGCGCAGCGTCCAGAAGCGTTCGATGGTTTGCTGGTAGCCGTTGTAGGCAGCATAGGTGGCGTCGAAAGCCGAGATCACCGCAAACAGTGCGGCGTCGCGCGCCTTGAAGGGTGCCACCAGCGCAGCCGTGCGGCCATGACGGGCGCAGGCGATGATCTGCCACTGGTTCAGCAGATCGACATAACGGCGCAACGGGCTGGTGCTCCAGACATACTGCGCCACGCCCATGCCGGCGTGCGGTTGTGGCTTGGTGCCCATCTTGACCTTGACCCCAGGCAGCATGCTGGCCTGGCTGCGGTAGATGCCCGGCACGCTGTGGCTGGCCAGCCAGGCGCCCCAAGTGCTGTTGGCCAGGATCATCGCCTCGGAGACGATCAGGTCCAGTGGCGCGCCGCGCTTGCGGGTGCTGATCAGTACCTGCTCCTCGCCCGTGGGCTCCACCTTGCTGTCTGCTGCGCGCTCCAGCTTGAAGTTGTAGTCGGGGCGGTTGAAGGTCTCGGGTTTGCCACGCACCACCTCACGCTGCGCTTTCAGGTGGCGCGCCAGACGCCAGGCAAATGCCAGCTCGGGCGCGTAGCTGTAATCGGCAGGGGCCTCGCCGTTCAGGCTGGCTGCAGTGACCACGTCATCCAACTGATCGTGGCGCAGGTTGGCGCCGATCGGCACCCGCTCCAGCCGCGTCTCGGTGCCTCGCACTTCCAGAGTCAACTCGTCCAGGCTCACGTACAGGCTGACTGCTGGACAGTCTTTGCCTTCTGCCAGCGTGTAGGCCTGCACCACCGCGTCGGGCAGCATCGTGATCTTGAAGCCCGGCATGTAGACGGTGGACAGGCGTTCGCGTGCCAGTTTGTCCAAGGCCGAATCGGGCGTGATGGCCAGGCCGGGTGCCGCGATGTGGATGCCAAGGACCACTGACCCAGTGCCCAGGCCCTGCACCGACAAGGCATCGTCGATCTCTGTGGTGGCCGAGTCGTCGATCGAGAAGGCTGTCACCTTGGCCAGCGGCAGATCCTCGGTGATCGACGGCGGTGACGGGTTTTGGCCGTCGCTCGGCTCAGCAAAGCCATAGCCCTTCGGAAACTGCTCAAACAAGAAGCGCTGCCAGTGGAACTGGTAGGGGCTGGTGATGGCGCCCGCAGCCTGCAGCAAATCCAGCGGCGCACGATGCGACTTTTTGGTGGCTTCGACCACCGCCTTGTATTCAGGCGCGTTCTTGTCGGGCTTGAACAGGATGCGGTAGAGCTCCTGGCGCACCGGCTCAGGGCACCGCCCAGCGACCAGCTCATCGGCCCAGGTCTCGATCTGCTCGGCCTGCTGCTTTTTGCGTTCGATGCCCAGCAGCGCGGCTTTGACGGTCTCTTCAGGCGCCTTCCTGAACATGCCCTTGCCCAGCCGGCGAAAGTAGTGGGGCGCTTCGAACAGCCTGAACAGCGCCGCCGCCTGCTGTTCGGGGCTGGCCTTGTCGCTGAAGTAGTCACGCGCCAGATCACCGAAGGCAAAGTCCTCGTCGGAAGCAAACTCCCAGGCCAGATCCAGATCGATCTCCAGGGCCAGCGCTTGCGCCTGGCTCAGCAGATCGGCCGGCGCTGGCGCAGCAAAACGCAGCATCACGTTGGCCGCCTTGACCTTGACGCGCTTGCCCGTGTCGAGCTCCACCTGCACCGAGGTGTCGGCTTCTGACATCAGCCGGCCGGCCTGGAACTTGCCGGTGTCTTCGAACAGGGCGTACATCGTCTGTGAATCACGCAGAGCAAGCTTTGCGCGCCATGGTGGTGGCCGGCCCGAAGACAAGGCACGGTGAGAGAGGAAAAGTACGTGGCTGCAGCCGACACGAGCCAGGCTGTCCCCAAGAATCCAGTCGCGGCACTTGCCCCGCACTTGGTGAGCCCACGATTCTAGGCCGCAGCCCCCACACCTTCTGAAGTGACAAAGATTTCGCCGCAGCAGAAAGATCCGTGACCTCAGACGGTCATGCCGCCTGACACTTCAATCACCGCACCGTTGATGTAGCTGGCTTCATCGCTGGCCAAGAAGGCGTAAACGTTGGCAATCTCTGCCGGCAAGCCCAGACGCCCGAGTGGCACTTGCGCGCGCATCTGCTGCAGCACTTTGTCGGGAATGGTCTGCAGGATCGGTGTCTCTACGAATCCCGGGGCCACGGCGTTGACGCGGATGCCTTTGGGCCCCAGCTCACGGCTCCAGGTCTTTGTAAAGCCGATGACGCCGAACTTGGAAGCGGCGTAGTTGGTCTGGCCAAAGTTGCCGTAGATGCCCACCACGCTGCTGGCGTTGAGGATGACGCCGCTGCCTTGCGCCACCATGCCCTCGGCCACCGCCTGCGAGCAATGAAAGACGCCACGCAGATTGACGTCGATCACCGCATCAAACTGCGCCAGGCTCATCTTGATCAGGCGCGCGTCCTGGGTGATGCCGGCGTTGTTGATCAGCACATCGATGCGGCCATGGCGGGCCAGCACTTCGGCCACCACCGCGTCGACCTGCGCGCGGTCGGTGACGTCCATGGCCAGCGTTGCTGCAGCGCCGGCGACCGGCTCAGTGCGTCTGTCGCAAGCCACCACGGTGGCGCCCTCGGCCGCGAACTTGGCCACCGTGGCCGCGCCGATGCCTTGCGCGGCTCCTGTGACGATGCAGATTTTGTCTTTCAGTCTCATGATTCAGCGGGTTGTGGGCGGGGTGGGTTGTTCGGCTTCCATTCGGCTTCCATTGCCTTGCAACTCTGCTGGGCCCCTTCGATCTCTGTTGTGTCTTGGGTGGCTCAACGGCTCAAACCGAGTTGCGAGCGCGCAAGCCGCTGAGCAGCAGCGAGTGGATATCGCCAAAGGCGCCATTGCTCATGCACACCACATGGTCACCCGGTTGCGCAGCAGCCACGATCTGACTGACGAGCTTGGGCACTGTGTCTGCCACCACTGCTGGCGTGGACAAAGGCGTCAAGGCCTCGGCAACGTCCCAGCCATAGGCGCCTTGCAGGGCAAAGCTGAGTTCGGCATCTTCCAGTGACCACGGCAGCTGCGCCTTCATGGTGCCCAGCTTCATGGTGTTGGAGCGTGGCTCAAACACTGCCAGGATGCGGCCTTGCGCGCCCAGCTTGCGGCGCATGCCGGTGAGCGTGCTGCGGATGGCCGTGGGGTGGTGCGCAAAGTCGTCGTAGACCTTGACGCCACCCGCTTCACCGCGCAGCTCCAGCCGCCTGCGGACGTTCTGAAAACTGCCCAGCGCTGCGCAAGCCACTTCGCTGTCGACATCGAGGTGGTCTGCGGCGCCGATCGCCGCCAGGGCGTTGAGCTGGTTGTGCTCGCCAATCAGATCCCAGGCCACGGTGCCCAATTGCAGGTTACCGCGCAGCACGTCGAAGCGGTCGGGCTCGCCCCGCGCGCACAGGCCGCCGGGTTCTTCACGGCGGGTGCCAAAGCGCATCACCTCACTCCAGCAGCCGCGTGCCAGCACCCGCGGCAAGGCCTCGTCGCGGGCATTGACCACCAATCGTCCGCTGGACGGCACGGTGCGCACCAGGTGGTGAAACTGGGTTTCGATCGCTTCCAGGTTCGGGAAGATGTCGGCATGGTCATGCTCGAGGTTGTTCAGCACGGCCGTGCGCGGCCGGTAATGCACGAACTTGCTGCGTTTGTCGAACAAGGCGGTGTCGTATTCGTCGGCTTCGATGACAAATGGCGTGCCCTCGCCCACCCGGCCCAAGCGTGCCGAGACCCCAAAGTTCAGTGGCACGCCGCCCACCAAAAAGCCTGGCTCCAGCCCAGCCTTCTCCAATATCCACGCCAGCATCGCCGTGGTGGTGGTCTTGCCGTGCGTGCCAGCCACAGCCAGCACATGGCGGCCTTGCAGCACGTGTTCGGCCAGCCACTGCGGGCCGCTGGTGTAAGGCGCACCAGCGTCCAGCAGCGCTTCCATCAGCGGGTTGCCGCGTTTGACGACGTTGCCGATCACAAACATGTCGGGCCTGAAGGCCAGTTGATCGGCGCCAAAGCCCTCGATCAGCTCGATGCCCAAGGCGCGCAGTTGCTCGCTCATCGGCGGGTACACGCCCTCGTCGCAGCCGGTCACGCGGTGGCCCGCCTCGCGCGCCAAAGCCGCCAGGCCGCCCATGAAGGTGCCGCAAATGCCGAGGATGTGGATGTGCATTCGCAGGCATTCTAGAAGCGGGCAGGGTGCTTGTGGGGGGTGCTTGTGGGTGGTGATCGTGGGTGGGTGATGCGGTGGGTGATGCGGTGGGTGATGCGGTGGGTGGTCCTGCAAGACCGGCTACGCTTGGCGTCATGCTCACCATCCCCTGGACTGGCTGGCCCTGGATCGCCTCGCACCCCATCGCCTACCCGGCGCTGGAGGTCGTGCACACCATCGGCATAGCGATGCTGGTCGGCAGCCTGCTGCTGCTGGAGTTGCGGGTCTGGGGCCGCGGCGCGCAAATCCCGATACTGCCCTTGGCCAGATTGGCCCTGCCGGTCAGCGTTGGCGGTTTTGTGATGGTGGCCTGCAGCGGCCTGTTGATGTTTGCCGCCAATCCAGGCGAGATGATCGCCAACCGCGCTTTTTTGCTGAAGATGGTGCTGGTGATGCTGGCCGGCTGCAACGCAGCAGCCTTTCACATGCGCGACGGGCTGGCCCGCGCCGATGCGGTGGCACGTGCGCAGACCGCGTTGTCATTGGGGATATGGGTGGTGGCGATCATCAGTGGGCGCTGGATTGCCTATGTTTGAAGTGCGCCTACGCTGAGGCGCAGAAACCTTCGCGTCGCCAGCGAGTCGGGCCCAAGCCCAAGCCCAAGCCCAAGCCTGAAACCCTGTCCGGAACTATCCTCGATCACTTTCCCCAGGAGCCACTGATGTTGAACCGAAGAACCCTGCTGGCGTTGCTGCCCGCCACACTGGCCCCCGCCGCGATGGCGCACCATGGTTGGAGCAGCTTTGACCAGACCCGCCCGCTGTACCTGGAGGGCAAGGCCGCCAACGTGGCCTGGCGCAACCCGCATGTCGAGCTGATGCTGGAGCTGCCTGCAGCCGGTCTGACGCTGCCTGCAGATCTGGCCAGTCGCACGGTGCCTGCGCAATCCGCTCCGGTCGATGGCGCTGCTTTGCTCAAGGCCGCCAGCTTGCCCAGGCGCAATGACAAACGCTGGGAGATCGAGCTGGCGCCCTTGACCCGCGTGCAAGCCTGGCAGGTGCCGCAGATCAAGCAGGGCGACACGCTGGCGGTGTTGGGTTTCACCTTTGCGGGTGAGCAGGGCGCTGCGGTGTTGCGCGCCGAATACCTGTTCGTGGGCGGCAAGACCTACGGGCTGCGTTCTTCACCTGTTTGAATTTGGGTTGACTGAATTTGGATTGACCCTGGCATCTTTTTGAGCCTGGAGTCTCAAGCGCTGCTGACTGGCCTGTAGCGCCACTGACCGATTTGCCGTCGCCGAGGGCAACTCGCCACCGCCAGCCACGCCGCCGCCAAGGCAAGCACTCAAGAGCGAACCATTCCGGTAAACCGGGCGCGTTGACAGCGCGCCGGACTTCACTCGATTTTGGTGATGTACCCCGATGCAGATCCGCCAACGCCCATGACCTTGATCTCGCCATTGCGAAATCGAACTGCGGTGAAGCAGGCCTCGGCCCCTTTGCGGATGACTTTCCAGGTTGCGCAGTAGCCGTCGTCTGACAACCTCCAGGTTCCCGTGTCAGAAAGGTTGGGGAAAACGATGCTCGAACTGCCGTCTGCAGCCAGCTTCAACTCGAAACTGACGCCGTTGTTGGAACTGCCAGTCAGCGTCTTGCCGACCCAGGTGTCCTTGATGTCTTGAGGGCTGAGCGTCTGCGCACAAACAGGCGTGGCGGCGGCGGCGACTGCAAGCGCGAGGCCCCAGCTTGAGATACGGTTCGACATGAGGGGCTCCTTGAAAGCGTGGGTTGACTGGGCGCAGCCAGCAAAGGCTCCCGTTGCCAAAGCCGCGGGTGGTGAGCTTGCTTGCGGGAGCATCGCCGTTTGTGCGCCATTGCCAGGACGATTGCAGGTTACAAGGACGACCGTAGCCATGCATCCTCAGTTCTGACGAGACATCCGCAGCTGGTTCTCAGCGGGACCTTGAACCCGGCAGGGCGATCGCAGAGCTCGTTTGGGCGGCCGAAATCTGCGACCCCACCTGGCATCGCATGCACGAGGTCAACTTCGGCGGCACGATGCGGCTCATGCGTGCGGTGCTGCTTGATCTGGCGCAGGAGTGGGGCGTAGACGAGGCCGAGGCGCGCCGCCGTACGCACTCGCGCATTGTGCTTGGCCGCTTCGCCGCGCCGCCCGATGGGACGAGCAAATTTGGGGTGGCGCGGCGCTTGTGCAGGGGCTTGCAGCCCCTTACATCGCCTTGAACAAGTGCACATAGGCGCGGCTGACCGGCAGCTCGCGGGCGTGCCCCTGCATGCGCAGAAAAAGACGGCTCGCAGCGTCACGGCGCGTGCCTGCCAGATGCGCCAGATTGACGATGGTGCTGCGGTGCACCTGCACGAAGTCGTCGGGGTCCAGGCTGGCGGCCAACTCGGCAATGGGTGTGCGGATCAGGTACTCGGTCAGCGCCGTTTGCACGCAGGTGTATTTGTCGTCGGCGTGGAAGAACTGCACCTCCTCCACCGGCACCTGGTGCACCAAGTCACCACTGCCGGCGCGTATCCAGCGCAGCCTTTGGCCGGGTGCGGCCGCGCCTTGTTGGGGCAACAGCTGTCTGAGCGCACCCAGCAGCGCGTCTGAATCGAGTGCGGGTGAGCTGCCAGGCGCTGCAGAAGCTGCTTCGCTGTCCTCGCGCAAGGCCGTTTGCAGCCTGGATACCGTGCGCTGCAAGCGCTCAGCTGCGACGGGCTTGAGCACATAGTCCAGCGCAGCGGCTTCAAAGGCGGGTACGGCATATTCGTCATAGGCGGTCACAAAGACCACCCGGGTCGGCCCTTCGATGCCCTGCGCCACCTCCAGCCCGGTCAGGCCTGGCATCTGGATGTCCAAAAAAGCCAGATCGGGCTGCAGCGCGCTGATGCCCTCGGCAGCCTCCACACCGTTGCGCGCCACTTTGACGATCTGCAATTCGGGCCACAGACTGGCCAACTGGGTGGCCAGTGCACGCGCCAAGTGCGGCTCGTCGTCGGCGATGAGCGCGGTGGTTGGGAGCTTCATCGTGTGGGTTGCACAGGCAGGGTGATGCGGGCGCAGGTGCCTGCTTGGGTGCCAAGCAACTCCAGTTTGGCGGCATCGCCGTAGCGGGCTTGCAGGCGTTGTCGCACATTGTCCAGCGCCACGCCGTTGCCACGTTTGGGGCCCGGGCGTGGCGCAGCGTTCAAGCCGCGACCATCGTCCAGCACTTCCAGCACCAGGTGTTTGTTTTGCACCATTGCCCGCACCTGCAGGGTGCCTCCTTCGATGCTGGGCTCCAGGCCGTGGTGCACAGCGTTTTCGACCAGTGGCTGCAACAGCAAAGGCGGCAGCATCTGCTGCTCGGCCGCTTCGTCGGCCTGCACCGTGAAGCGCAAACGGTCTTCCATGCGCGCTTGCTGCAGGCTGAGGTAAATGCGCGCCAACTCCAGCTCTTGGCTCAGCGGGCCTTCATCGCGGCGCAGCGCGCCCAGCGACACCCGCAGATAGTCGGTGAACGATTGCAGCATCTGCCTGGCCTTGGGCGGATCGTGGT
>JBBQIB010000055.1:0-18101 GCA_038324515.1 Burkholderiales bacterium | reverse complement strand
CACGAAGCGCTCCACGCCCACCGCGGCGGCCTTGCGGGCCAAGTCCTGAAGACGCTGGGCATCGTGGTCGAAGTAGGTGGCTTCCCATGTGCTGAATTGCACCGGGCGCGGCCGGGTGTGGGCAGGCAGCACGGCCTGTCGCACGAAACGATGCCAGCGCTGTGCGAGCCCGCTCAGCCCCGCGCTGCTTCTACACAGATGAACGGTGGGGGTGACACAGGACTCGCCCGGCTGGAGCGTCAGCTCCCCGGGCAGGAGCAACTCTCCAGCCTGAACCTGAACGCCACCCAGCCGCAATGCCTGCACCAGCAGGCGGTGGTTGCCAGACCACGCCACCTGCAGCCCCCAGGCCTCGCCCTGCGTAGCGTTCGTGCCTTGCTCCATCAGCACCAGGCCGGGGAAGGCATGGTGTGAACTGCGACCGACGCGCGACTCTTGCAGCCAGGCTGCGCGGCCGATGGCTTCCCGCACGACCTGGAACTCGCCTGCCCAGCGGCCCGTCAAGGAAAGCTTGTCGCGCAGGTGCGCCGGCACAGGCAGCGACACGGTGGCCAGCGCATCGACCGCCAGTTCGTCGATGCCGTCGTTGCGCAGGCGGGCACAAGTGCTCAACACGCCGCTGCCGGCGTGCAACTCCACCTTCAGAACCAGGCCCAAACCGGCCTGGACGTCATGAAGGTGGAAGTCCCATCCATGGGCTGTTCGTTCGGCGGTCTGCATGCGGAACTGCGTGTACAGGTGCCGGTTGCACTGGCGCAGCGCCAGACCGGGCGCGCCCGTGAACCCGCGGCCGGGTTCCGGCAGCCAGCTGACCGACTCGGGCACGTCCAACCCCCCATGGGGCAGGATCGGCTGCACTGCCCGCGACAGCGCGGCCAGGTCGCCGTCGGCTGGCACGGGCTCACCCCAGTACAGCCACTGCGGCATGCGGCCGTCGGGCGTCATCCACACCTGGCACTGATCAGGGTCGTCCAGGCGGTGGTACCGGGTTTCCAAGGTCGTGATCCCGCGAGTTGAAATCGACAGCTGTTATTGTACGATTCGTCAATATGCTCGACGGGACCATTCGCTTCACGAAACTGCCCGCCGCTGGCGTGCGCTTGCACGTGGCGCAGGCGGGGCAAGGCAGCCCTGTGCTGATGCTGCACGGTTTTCCCGATCACTGGCGCCTGTGGCAGCCGTTGATGCTGGCCCTGGCCCCAGCGCACCGGGTCATGGCGCCGGACTTGCGTGGCATCAACCTGTCGGACAAGCCGGCCGACGTGGCGGACTACGACATCTCGCACCTGGTGAACGACGTCTTGGCGCTGATCGACCACCTGGGTGGGCGCTGCGCTGTGGTCGGGCACGACTGGGGCGGCTTGCTGGCCTGGACGGTGGCTGCCATGCGCCCCGACAAGGTGTCACGGCTGGTGGTGTTCAATGCGCCGCACCCTTGCCGTTTTGCCCAGGAGTTGAAGTCCAGCACGAAGCAACGGCAAGCTTCGGCCTATGCGCAACGGTTGTGTCAGGCCGGTGCCGAGCAGCATTTGGCCGACCGGGACTGCGCGGTTCTTTGGGCGGTGCGATCCGACGGGCGGCAGGGCCCCGCATGGGACCTTGAGCGACAAGCCAGTGTGACGGCGTGGTCGCAGCCGGGCGCACTCACGGGGGCTCTCAACTGGTATCGGGCGTTGAACATCGAAGCTGCACTGGCGCCCCAGGGCGTGGCATCGGTGCCCGACTTGGGTGGTGCTTCGGGTGTGGTGCACGTGCCCACGCTGTTGGTCTGGGGCGAGCGCGACGGCTCCTTCCCGGTGGCCTGCCTGGACGGCCTTCAGGCCTGGGCGCCAGACCTTCGTGTTCATCGACAGCCCGACGGCGGGCACTGGCTGCTTGAAGAGCAACCTGCACTTTTGGCCCGATTGCTCGGTGAATTCCTCGCCGTGGATGCCTGAGGCCTGAGGCCTGAGCCATGCGCCTGGGCGTTTGCTACTACCCCGAACACTGGCCCGAAGCCTGGTGGGAGGAAGACGCGCGCGAGATGGTGGCGCTGGGCATCCGGCAGGTTCGCATCGGCGAGTTTTGCTGGTCGCGCGTGGAACCTCAGCCCAGTCAGTTCGATTGGGGCTGGCTGGACCGTGCCGTCCAGGTGTTGGCCGAAGCCGGCCTGCAGATCGTGATGTGCACGCCCACGGCCACACCGCCGAAGTGGCTGGTGGATCTGGACCCCGACATGCTGGCCGTGGGCGCGGACGGCCGCCAACGCCACTTTGGTTCACGCCGGCACTACGACTTCTCCAGCGACCGCTACCTGGCCCAGGCCGAGCGCATCACCCGCGCCTTTGGCGAGCGCTATGGCACGCATCCGGCCGTGGTGGCCTGGCAGACCGACAACGAGTACGGCTGTCACGACACGGTGCTGAGCCACTCGCTGCAGGCGGTGAGGCGCTTTCGGCTGTGGCTGAGCCAGCGCTACGGCACGGTGGCCGGACTGAACCGGGCCTGGGGAACTGTGTTCTGGAGCCAGGAGTACGCGAGCTTCGATGAAGTCGACTCGCCTGCGGGCACCGTCACCGAAGCCAACCCGTCGCACCGGCTCGACTATCAGCGCTTTGCCTCCGACGAGGTGGTGCGCTTCAACCGTGCGCAGTGCAACATCCTGCGCCAGCTGTCGCCCGGCCGCGCGCTGGTGCACAACTTCATGCAGTTGTTCACCGGCTTCGACCACCATGCGGTGGCGGCCGACCTGGACGTGGCCAGCTGGGACAGCTACCCCATCGGCGCTCTGGAGATGTTCTGGTTCAGCGATGAGGACAAGCAGCGCTGGCTGCGCACCGGGCACCCGGACTTCACCGCCTTTCATCACGACCTCTATCGCGGCATGTCGCGTCAACCGTTCTGGGTGATGGAGCAACAGCCCGGGCCCGTCAATTGGGCACGGTGGAACCCGGCCCCGGCACCGGGCATGGTGCGCCTGTGGACCTGGGAGGCCTTTGCCCATGGCGCTGAGGTCGTCAGCTACTTTCGCTGGCGCCAGGCGCCCTTCGGCCAAGAGCAGATGCATGCCGGCTTGCAGACCCCGGACCGGCAGTGGGACCAAGGTGGCACTGAGGCCGCCGAGGTGGCCAAGGAGCTGGGGCAGTTGCCGACGCTGGACGCGCAAGAAAGCCATCGCGCCGACGTGGCCCTGGTGTTGGACTACGACGGCCTCTGGATGCTGGACGTTCAGCCTCAAGGCGCCGACTACAGCGGCTTGCAACTCACGTTCCAGGCCTACAGCGCACTGCGTTCGCTGGCCCTGGATGTCGACATCGTGCCGCCCGGTGCTGACCTGTCCGGCTACGCGCTGGTGGTCCTGCCCGCTGTGCCCAGGGTGAGTGCCGAGTTGCTGGCCCGTCTGCAAGCCACCGAGGCGCAGCTCGTGCTGTACCCGCGCTCGGGCTCCAAGGACGACACGGCCTGCATCCCGCCGCAGCTGCCGCCCGGTGCGCTGCAAAGCCTGATCGATCTGCAGGTGCATCGTGTGGAGTCGTTGCGACCGGGTGCACAGGACGTCGTGCACTTTGACGGTCAGGACCACCAGGCCCTGCGCTGGCGCGAGACGCTGCGCCTGGGGCCTGCGGTGCAGGCCGAGGCGCGCTACGCCGACAGCGGCGTTGCCGTGGCCCGCATAGGGCGCACGCGCTACCTGGCCGGCTGGTTCTCCGCCGACCTGCAGCGCGCCGTTCTGGAACGTGCCGCAAACGACGCAGGCCTGGCCCCGGTGCGCCTGCCAGAGGGCCTGCGTGTGCGCCGCCGTGGCGAGCTGCTGATGGCCTTCAACTACGACAACCAGCCGAGAAGGCTGCACGTGCCGCAGGCCCACTGGATCCTGGGCAGCGAGCTGCTTGCGGCGCACGGTGTGGCGATTGCCCGCAGAGCCGATCGATGAGCGATCCTTCGACCCCGCACGCCACCCCCACCGGCGCCGGAAGCCATCTGTGCCCGGGCAAAGCGCGCGCTCAAGGCGAGGCCAATCCGGATTACCGCGGCCCGGGGGTCTTCGACAATGACTTTCCGGCCCTGTGGGCCGATGCCCCGATGCCCGACGATGCGGGCGACCCGTTGTTCCAGGTGGCGCCTGCCCGCGGCGTCAGTCGGGTGATCTGCTTCTCGCCCGATCACGCGCTGACCCTGCCTGAACTGGCACCGGCCGGGCGGCGTGCCGTCGTCGAGGCCTGGTGCCTGCAGGCGGCTGAGTTGGGGCCAGCTTGGCCCTGGGTGCAGGTGTTCGAAAAGGACTTGGCCGCGCGCGAATGGTCGGCACAAGAGCGCGTGGTCTGCGCCAGCGCCCACTGGCTGGCGGTGGTGCCGTGGTGCTGCGTGCAGGCGCCGGGCCGGGTCGACCTGATCGGCGAACACACTGACTACATCGACGGTTTCGTGCTGCCGTGTGCCATGGCGCCTCACCTGAGGTGCGGCCCCTGGCACTCACCGGGACAAACACCTATCACCGCCTTTATTGACGACTGGTCCAATAAGCGGGAATCTCAAGCGTCGGCGCCACATCCCCCCCAGCACATGACACAGCAATCCAACCCTGCGATGTCGCGCCGCTCCATTTGGGCTTTCGGGCTGGTGGCCCTGCCGCTGTCCACCATTGGTCTGCCGCTGACCATCTACCTGGCGCCGTTCTATTCTGGCGAGATGGGTCTGTCGCTGGCCGCTGTGGGCACGGCCATGATGCTGGCGCGCCTCCTCGACGTCATCGTCGATCCCTTCATCGGTGTCGCCAGCGACCGCTTGCGCAGCCGCTTCGGGCGCCGCCGACCCTTCCTCGTCGTGGGCGCGCTGGTGGTCATCCTGGGCATGGTGCAACTGTTCAACCCACCCAAGGGCGTCGGTCTGGTGTACTTCCTGGGCTGGCTGGCCGTGATGTACGCCGGCTTCTCGGTGGTGCAGGTGACGCACCGTGCCTGGGGGGCAGAGCTGTCGCCGCATTACCACGAGCGAACGCACATCTCGTCCGTGCGCCAGTTCTTCTCCACTGCGGGGCTGATCGTCTCCACGCTGGTGCCGGCTTTGGTGCTGTCTCAGCAGGGCGCCAAGTCCGCGGACGTGCTGACTTCATTGATCTGGATGATGGCCATCGTGCTGCCGTTGACGGTGGTCCTGAACCTGTACTTCACGCCCGAGCCTGAACCCGGCCCGTTGCTGCCCCGGCAGCCCATCGACTGGAAAGGCCTGCGGCGAGCGCTCAAACGCAACGGCCCGCTGCGCTGCATCTTGCTGGTGCTGTTCATCGGCTTCAGTGCCGAGACCTTTCGTCAGACACTGACCGTGTTTTACGCGCGCGATGTCATCGGCGTGCCGAACCTGGGCCTCATCTACGTCTATTTCTTTGTCAGTGCATTCCTGGGCGTGCCGTTCTGGCGCTGGTTCGCCAAGCACACCAGCAAGCACCATGGGCTGGCGGCGGGCCTGGCCATCGCCATCGTTACCAACCTGTGTCTGTACTTTCTCGGCAAGGGCGACGTCGCCCTGTTCACCACGATGTTCATCATCAAGGGCTTCTGCTTCGGCGCCCTGGACCTGCTGCCCGCCGCCATGATGGCCGACGCGGCCGACGTGGACACGGCCATCACGCGCAAGTCGCGGCTGGGCATGCTGTTCGCGGTGATGGGCGTGGTCACCAACCTGGGCCAGGCCGTGGGGCAGGGCGTGTCGCTCAACGCGCTGTCATGGGTGGGCTACCGGGCGGCGGGCGAAACCAGCGAGGCGGCGCTGTCGTCGCTGCGCGCCCTCTATGCACTCGTCCCCAGCGCGGTCTTGCTGGTGGCCTTGGTCATCATCATGCGCTACGGGCTGGACGCCACGCGCCATGAGCGCTTGCGCCTGAAGCTGCAACGGCGGGCCGCCGCAGCGGGCTAAAGGAACTGCCCGTCTCGGTCGGCAAAGCTGCTGCCGGCGCGCGCCACTCGCGCAGCACCTGCGTGTGCGTGTCGGCATCTGCGGTCCTCACGCCCGCAGTGCCGCGAAGCGGTTCAGGTGGTGGTCCACGTTGCCGAGTTGAGCGTCCAATGCCAACAGGCGCTTGAATGCGTGACCAACGACGATCTCGTCAGTCATGCCCATGCCACCGTGCAGTTGCACAGCCTGCTGGCTGACGTATCGGCCGACCTTGCCCACCTGGACCTTCAGGGCCGACAAGGTGCGCGGCAGATCGGCATGCTGTTCGGCCAAGCGCAAGGTGGCCAGGATGACCATCGAACGCAACTGCTCGACCTGCATGAACATGTCCACCATGCGGTGGCGCAGGGTCTGGAACTGCGCCAGCGCTTGGCCGAACTGGCGCCGCGCGCTGGTGTAGATGATGGTCTGCGCCAGCAGAAGGTCCACCAGGCCCAGGGCCTCGGCGCCCAGCGCCGCCAGTGCGGCATCGGTCGCTGGGCCCAGGAGATCACTTGCCCGGCCCAGGCCGCACAGGCGTTGGCCATCGTCGAGCCAAACCTGGCTCAACCTCAGGTCACATCCGCGACCGCCATCCACCAAGGGGTACACGCGGCGCTGCAGGCCCACCGTGCTGGCATCCACCCAGAACAGCGTCGTGCCGCCAGGTGCCTTGGCCGAGACGATGAAGGCGTCGGCGGCGTCGCCGCCCAGCACCACGGACTTCTCGCCGCTTAGTTGCCAGCCATCCCCTGCGGGTTCGGCAATGGCTTGGACCAGCGAGCGGTCGTAGCGCGCGGCCCGCTCGTCGCAGGCCACGGCCACGCGGCAGCGTCCCTGGATGAGCGCGTCGATGCGCGCCGTGCGTTCAGGGCCCGGCGCGCTTCGCCGCAGCAGCTCACCGGCTTGCACCACCGTCTGCAGGTAAGGTTCCGCGACCAGGCCCCGGCCAAGTGCCTCCATCAGCAGCATGGTCTCCACAGGGCCGCCATCCAGGCCGCCATCGGTGGCCGCAAACGGCAGTGCCAGCCAGCCCATGTCCGACAGGGCAGGCCACAGCGCCAGCCCGGGCGAGGTGCCGTCACGGCGCCAGCGTTGCCACTGCTCGAAGCTGCACTGCTCCCGCATGTAACGCGTGGCACTGTCCTTCAGCAGGCGCTGCTCGTCGCTGAGATCGAAGTCCATCGGCCGAAGGCGGCCCCGTCAGAACTTGTATTCCACCTGCACACCGAAAGTGCGTGGGTCCAGCAGCCGCACGTTGCGGTAGCTGCCGATCAGCGCATCCTCGATGATGATGTTGGTCTTGTTGTCCGCGTCGCTCAGGTTCTTGACGTACGCCTTGACCTGCAAGTCGCCCTTGGGGTTGGCGAATCTCAGCTGCAGATTCGTCACGCCCCAGGCTCCGATCACGTCGGTGGGCGTATTGAACTCGCGGGCAAAGTACTTGTCCTGCCACACGTAGTCCAGGCGGGAGGTCAAGCTCCAGCCGGTACCGAACAGGCTCGAGGTGTACTGCGCACCCACCTTGACCTTGGTCTGCGGCGAGTGCGGCAGCTTCCTGCCGGACAGGTTGACGGCCACTTCCGGCGTCCGGCTGGTCAGGCTCTGTCCGGGGTTGGCAGCGTCCACGGTAGAGAAGGCGCCGATCTTCGTGCGCAACAGCGAGATATTGGCGTCCAGCAGCCAATCGCGCGACGGCGCGAAGAGCAGCTCCGCTTCGGCCCCCGACGTGGTCGCGTTGCCATTGGCCGTGATCGCGGACCCGGAGATGCGCTGCGCCAACTGCATGTTCTTGTAGTCGTTGTAGAAGACCGAGGCGTTGACACGCAGGGTGCGCCCCAGCAGTTCGCTCTTGATGCCGAGCTCGTAGGCCGTGACGGTCTCGGGTTCGAAAGTGGGCGTGGTGGCGTTGCCGGCATTGAAACCACCGCCCTTGTATCCCGTGGCCAACGAGCCAAAGAGCATGGCGTCCTTGCCCACCTTGTAATCCACCGACGCGCGGCCTGTCCACCAGTCCCAATCCAGCGTCGGCCTCTGGACGAAGGGCTGCGGGCCCGTCAGCACGATGTTGCGCGACAGCGTGTCCTTTTTCTCCTGCGTCCAGCGCGCACCCAGGGTCGCGCGCAGATCTTCCGACAGCTTGAACTGTCCCTCGCCGAACCAGGCCGACGCCCGTGTGCTCGCCTTGGCCGTCTCGCCGTTGATGAACCAGGTCTCGGCCGGGCGGCCCAAGGCCTTCTGGAAGAGTTCGAAGAACGGGTGCCAGATGAAGAAGCCGCCGTTGCTCTCGCTCTCCAGGAAGAACAGTCCCGTCGTGTAGTTGAAAACCCCCTTGCTCTTGGAGGCGATGCGCAACTCGTGAGACGAGCCCTTGGCGTTGCTCGTGAAGCTGTCGGTGGTGAACACCCTGTCGGTCGTCACGGTGACATCGCGAGACATGTTGTAGGTCACCTGCTGCGCAAAGCGGAAGGGCAGTGCGGAGTTGTCCCAGTCCGTGTTCTGCTCTGTGCTCGAGCGTGAGAAGCCACCTGTGTAGGTGAGCGTGAATGGCTCGAACTCATGGCTGAGCTCGAGCGTGGCTGACTCCTGTTTCAGGCGAAACGTGGCGTCGAAGTCGGCAGCGATGGCACGCAGATCGGTCGGGTTGGGGGCGCCTGCAAACAGATTGCTGCCGGCGGTGACGAAGCCGCGTGGCGTGAGCACGGCGTTGGCCAAGGTCCGGAAGACCGTGGGCGTGTAGTCCGGCGAGTCGAAGGCCAACTCGGCGGGGCTGCAACCCAGCACGGCGTTGGCCTTGCACATGCGCTTGGTCTCTCGGGTGCGCGAACTGTTCTCGTTGTACAAGGCGAGCATCAGATTGGCCTGTGTCTTGTCGCCGACGAACAGCTGGGTGGAACTGCGCAGGCTGTACTGGTCGCGGCCGTCCACGTTGTTGCCAGTGAATTCGTTGCGCGTGAAGCCATCGCGCTTGAGCACATAGCCGGCGAAGCGCTGGCGCAGGTCCTGGGTTATGGGGATGTTGACCATGCCACCGACGCGACGCTGGTTGTAGTTGCCGAGCTCCAGCGACAGATTGCCGCCGAACTCGGCCGTGGGCCGCTTCGTGAAGACGGCCAGGGCGCCACCCGTGGTGTTGCGGCCGAACAGCGTGCCTTGCGGGCCGCGCAGGACCTCGATCCGCTCGAGGTCAAAAAACTCGTCCTGCGGCAGGTAGGCGATCGAGGCGCCGTTGACGGCGATCCCCACGCCATTGTCTCCGCCAAGGGAGCTGTTGCCGATGCCCCGGATGGTGAAGCGGTCACCCCCGGTCAGCACGGCGCCCGGAATCGAGAACTGCAGATCGGCGGCGCCGCTGATCTTGGCGCGTTCCAGCGACTCGGACGAGAACGCGCTGACCGCCACCGGCACGGTCTGGGCGAACTCGGCGATTTTTCGCGTGGTGATGACGATACGTTCCAGCGCCGGCGTCTCTTCCTGGGCTGCAGACTTGGCGGTGGTGGCAGTGGTGGGGGCGGGGGTCGAAGGCGTCCCCTGGCCTTGGGCGGCCCAGGGCACCATGAGCGCCGCCGCAGCCAGTGCCAACAGGGTGGGCCGGGGGAGGCGGGAAGGGGCGGAAGTTGAACCTTGCATCGATGTCTCCGTGAGGCGATGGGCGCGGGTCGCGCCGGGGCGGAAGCAGACAGTGCCCGAACCTGGGCTCTGTCTTTGTTATATGAAACGTCAATAAGACTAAAGACGCCTCCGGGCTCTGTCAATAGCTATTTGCCACATCGTCAATAGGAGTCCCCGCATCAAGGATGCGGACGGTAGAGGATGTCCATCAGCTCCGTGAAGTAGGGCCCCACGTCGCCGCCGAAGACTTGGGTCATCAGGACCCCCGTGATTCCGCGCCCGGGATCGACCCAGAAGAATGTGGATGCCGCGCCACCCCAGAAGTAGCCGTCTTGGGGAACGGCGGCAGGCGACTGCTTGGGGTCCAGGAATATTGCAAAGCCCAGCCCGAAGCCAAGCCCGTGGCGCTCGAGTGGGGTGTCCTTCAGGGCCGCCGGCTCCAGTTGGTTCAGGGTCATGGCCGCCACCGTGTCGCGGCGCACCCACTGCCCGCCATCCCATCGCCCCCGTCGCAGCATGAGACGCAGGAAGCGCTGATAGTCATCTGCCGTCGACACGAGGCCGGCCCCGCCAAAGTCCACGAGCCGGCGCGTTGCGAACACACTGCTCGGGGGATCGTCAGCCAGTGTGAAGTTGGAAGGCGCCACGTCAAGCATCGACGCGCGTCGCAGGATCGAGGTGCCGCCACCGGCTTGTGCGGGCGCCGTGTAGGCGGCGGGCAAACGTTCCAGTTGATCAGGCTGCACCTGGAATGAGGTGTCGCGCATGCCAAGTGGCTGCAGCAAGCGGCTGGCCATGACATCGCGCAGCCACTGGCCCGTCACCGCCTCCACCACGCCGCCGAGTACGTCCGTGGCATTGCCGTAGGTGAACCGCGCGCCGGGCTGCGTCATCAGCGGTACCGACGCCAGTCGCTGCGTCAGGTCCTGCAGCGAGGACACCGGCGCCGAGCCGTCGGTCGGGACGACACGGTTGCCGCCACCGTGGTCGATGCCTTTGTGCACATAGGCGCGCGTGACGGGGTTGGGCAGGGGCGAGAGGTAGGTCAGCCCGGCGCTGTGGCGCAGCAGGTCGCGCACAGTGACGGGGCGTTGTGCGGGAACGGACTCTGGCGGGAACGCCGCACTGCCGCTGTGCACGCGGGTCTCGGCGAACTCCGGCAGGTGTCGCGCCACGGAATCGTCGAGCGAAAGCCGCCCCTCTTCGACCAGCATCAACGCCAGCAGACTGGTCAAAGGCTTGGTCATGGAGTAGATGCGGAAGAGGTGCTCAGCGCGCATGGGCAGCTTGCGCGCCAGGTCGGCCTGCCCGACAGCCACCTGCAGCCAGGGCTGGCCCTGGCAGCGAAGGTCGATCACAACGCCCGGCGCATGGCCGCGCGACACCATGTCCTGGGACAGTTGGCGGACTCGGGCGGCATCTTCGGGCGTCAGACCGCAGTCAGCGCCCTGGGCAGAGAAGGAGCTGACCGAGGTCGCCATTGCAAACGCAAGCGCAATCCATGCACGGCGACGCGGTCCAGGCAAAAATAAATGTGCGGTCATCGATGGGTGCTCCAGACCTCGCGCAATGGCCGAGTCGATCTCTTTCGGAGAATCCCTCTGGACAAGCAAGAGCCATTACTATACAAACCGTCAATAAGCTTACGGTGCCACTTACAGTCTTGTCAATTGCTCGCAATCACATGCCCGATCTGCACTTGTCCGCTGTGAACCCGCCGCCGGACTTTCGTCCGTACCTGAGCAAGTTGATTCGGATGTCCAAGACCTGGACGCAATCCGCCTTGTTCGCGCGCCTGATGCCCGACGGACTGGCGGTGAGCGCGCCGCAGGGTGAACGCAGCTTTCTCCAGCTGCACCGACATGCCGATCAACTGGCCCATGCGCTGCGTGCCCATGGCATGAAGGAAGGCGATGCACTGGCGCTGCTTTGCCGCAACCGCGCCGAGTTCATCGAGACCTTCCTCGCCGCCATGCGGTGCGGCCTGCGGCTCACGCCGATCAACACGCACCTCACCGCCGAGGAAGTGAACTACATCGTGCGGGACTGTGGTGCGCAGGTGCTGGTGCTGGAACAGGCGCTGGATGTGCCCGGCCTTGCAGATGCCGGCGTGAGCCGGTTGGTCATCGATGGGGCAGGACCCGATGCTTACGGAGGTGCCCTGGACGCGCAGCGGCCTGACGACTTGCCGGACCCGAAAGCCGGCACCCTCATGCTCTACACGTCCGGCACCACGGGGCGCCCCAAGGGGGTGTACCGCCGAGAGCCCGAGGTGATGGACCCACAGTTTTCCGGCAGCTTTGCCGACTACCGGCCCGGGGATGTCGCCCTTTGCTGTGGCCCGGCCTACCACTCGGCGCCCCTGCTTTTCGACATCCGCTGGCCGCTGGCTTCGGGCGTGCCCATCGTGATGCTGGAGAGCTGGGATTCGCGCGAGGTTCTCAAGCTTGTCCAGGAGCACCGTGTCACGCACGCGCACATGGTGCCCACCATGTTCCAGCGTCTGCTGTCGCTAGACCGGGCCGTGCGCGAGGCCCACGACTTGCGTTCGCTTCGCTTCGTGGTGCACGGTGCAGCACCTTGCGCGGTGTCCACCAAGCGGGCCATGATCGAATGGCTGGGCCCCGTGCTGACGGAGTACTACGCCGCCACGGAAGGCGGCAACGGCATCCACGTGGACTCGCACCAATGGCTGCTCAAGCCCGGCACAGTCGGGCGCGTGGATCCGTCGCTGGGGCACCGCATCGTCGACGACGCGGGCCACGATGTGCCCACCGGCACCGTCGGACGCATCTACTTCCAGGCGCCCGCCACGGGGCGGTTCGAGTACTTCGGCGACCCGGCGAAGACCGCAGCGGCCTACGAAAGTGACCGCTTTACGCTGGGCGACATGGGTTATGTCGACGAGGACGGTTTCCTCTTCCTGACCGGGCGCGTCGCGGAATGCATCATCTCTGGCGGCGTGAACATCTACCCCCGCGAGGTGGATGAGGTGCTGCTGCGCCACCCGGCCGTGCAGGATGTTTGCACCGTGGGCGCGCCAGATGACGAGTGGGGTGAGAAGGTCGTCGCCGTGGTGGTGCCGGCACCAGGATACGAGCCCGGCGCTGCACTGGCTGATGCCCTGAAGGCCCACGCCAGACAGCATCTGGCCCGGTTCAAGTGCCCCAAAGAAATCGTCTTCGACAGCGCCTTGCCGCAGACCGGCACCGGCAAGCTTCTGCGCAACCAGGTCCGCCAGCGTTTTTGGCAGGGCCGTGACCGCGCGATCTGAAAGGCCACCCATGAGTCGCGACAGCAGTTCATCCCAAGCCGGCGCTTCGCGGCTCTTCACGGGGCTGCACCATGTGGCGTTGACCGTGCAGCGGCCTGACCGCGCCGCACGTTTTTACACCGCCGCAGCGGGATGCGAACTCTGGCCGGCCGGGCAGGCTCTGGGCCTGGCTGAAGACAGCGTCACCCTGTCCGCGCCCAACGTGGGTGTGGTGCTGCTGCAAGCCACCGGTGCCGAGCCGCCGGTGCGCCGTCCCGTCTGCGAAGCGGGCGTCGCCCACCTGTGCCTGCAGACGCCGGCCATCGCGCCGGTCGTGCAGCAGATGAAGGCCCAGGGCGCGCATCTGCACAGCGAACCCATCGACCTGGGGACCGGTTTTCTCTACTGCTATGCGCGGGACCCGGAGCACAACGTGATCGAGGTCGAAGGCGTCGCCCCGGTCTGGCCCGCACCACGTCCCTGGGTGGCCCACGCCAACATCGTCAGCCACGACCTGCCGCGGCTCTGTGACTTCTACAGCGCCTTGCTGGGCGTGAAGGCCGTGCGCAGCCCGCGGCTGCGCGACGACCCGCGGCTGGACGCGATTGCCGACCTGCCGGGCGTGCAGCTTCGCGCCGCCTGGCTCGACGCCGGTAACGCCCAACTGGAACTGATGCAGTACCTGGAACCGGCCACGATGGCCGCCACAGGACGGCGCACGCCTGGAGCACCGGGCTTCGCCCACCTGGCCTTCGAAGTGAGTGCTCTGGATGAAGCTTGTGCACACTTGATGGCCTGCGGCGGCGAGTTGGACCCACGGTCTTCCGCGATGCCTTGGCAGGCCTGGGCCACCGATCCCGACGGCAACCGCTTGTGGCTGCTGGACCTGCAAGACGACTGTCACGCGCCGCTGCGCATCGCGGCCCTGGCCGACGCTCAGATCACTTCACGCTTCGCCGCAGCCCGCGCGGCCCTACTGGCATCCGCATGACGTCCCCATCGAACTCTTCTTTGCCCATGCCGAGCTCGCTGGCTGGGCGTGTGGCCCTGGTAACGGGGGCGGCTCGCGGCATCGGTCTGGCCACGGTTCAACAACTGGCGCAGGCCGGAGCCCGCGTGGTGGCCTTCGACCTGGTCGGGTCGCCATGGGCCGATGTGCGCGCTGCCGGTGCAATTGAACTGCTGGAAGTGGAGGGCGACGTCGGGCACGGCCCGGACTGGGAGCGAGCGGTTCAGCAGGCGCTGCAGTGCTTCGGCAGTCTCGATGTGCTGGTCAACAACGCAGGCATCTCAGGGGGCATCGGCCCGCTGGTGGAATGCAGCGACGAGATGTTTGACGAAGTCATGCGGGTCAACGCGCGCGGTGTTTTTCTGGGTCTGAAGCACGGTGCTCGCGCGATGACGGGCCGTGGCGGGTCCATCGTCAACGTGTCCTCGGTTTCGGGCATCGGTGGAGGCCGGTTCACCGTGGCCTACACCGCCAGCAAGCATGCCGTGGTGGGCATGACCAAGCTGGCCGCGGCGGAGCTGGCCAGCCAGGGCATCCGCGTCAACGCCGTGTGTCCGGCGCCCACCTCGACGGAAATGGTTTTTGCGATGGAGCGCAGCGTCTCGCCCGAGGACCCCGAAGCTGTGCGCCGCGGCATGACTCGAATGATTCCGATGGGCCGCTACGCCGAACCGGGCGAAATCGCGCAGCTCATCGTCTTCCTGGCCAGCGACGCCTCGTCTTACATGACGGGAACAGCCATTCCCATTGACGGTGGCCTGAAGGCCGCCTGACCGGAGCACGACACATGGACCTGGGACTCAAAGGGCGCCGCGCGCTCGTCACCGGCGGCAGCCGGGGCATCGGCCGAGCCATCGTGGAGGCGCTGGCCGCTGAAGGGGTCCACGTTACGATCTGCGCGCGCGGCGAAGAAGGCCTGCAGGCCGCCTTGGCCGCCGCCCGCGCCCACGGCGTGCAGGCCCACGGCCGCGCCCTGGACGTGCGCGACGGCAGCGCTTTCGCGGCCTGGTTCAAGGAGTCCGCCGCCGCCTTGGGGGGGCTGGACATCGTCGTCAGCAATGTCTCCACCCGACCCACCGAACGAGGTGAGCCGATGTGGCGGGATGCCCTGGAAACCGACCTGCTGCACCATGTGCGCCTTGCTGAGCTGGCCCTGCCCGTGTTGCGTGCCGCTGGCAACAGCGCCAGCCTGCTGTTCGTGGCGTCCATCGCATCGGTCATGACCCAGTTGCCGCCCAGCGAAGAGGCCTACGGCCCCATGAAGGCGGCGCTGGTGAACTACACCGGCCAGTTGGCAGCGCGCCATGGGGCCGCAGGCGTGCGGGTCAATGCGGTATCGCCGGGTCCCATCTTCCACGAAGGCGGGGAGTGGGACCGGATAAAGGCCGCCAAGCCAGCGCTCTTCGAGATGGCCAGCAAGTTGGCGGCGCTGGGCCGCCTGGGCACGCCGGATGAAGTCGCCAAGGCGGTGGTTTTTCTGTGCAGTCCCGCCGCCAGCTACATCACTGGCGCCAACTTGCGCATCGACGGTGGCGCAATCAAGACCGCCAACTTCTAGGCGGGGCGCCTGCATGCTGCGGCGGTGGCCAGCGGCCGCGGCTTCAGGTCGTGGCGCGGCTGCGAGCCATGACCTTGCGGGCCGTCGCCCCAGACGCCAGCTTGGGCTTGGGCTTGGGCTTCTGCTTGGGCTCGGGCACGGGCGCGGGCTTGGCATATTCCAGCGCCAGCGCCTCCAGGCCACCGATCAGCAGGCTGACGCAGATGTGGGTGGCGAAGTCCACATCGTTGTGCGAACTGGGCAGGTGCTGCGCCGCAGCTTCGGTCATGGCCATGCCCATGTCGACGGCCGAGGTGGCCACGTCCTTCGGCAGGCCGTAGACCTTCACCACCTGACGGACCATGTAACGCAGCGCCTCTTCGCGCTTGTGCAGGTTCTGGTCGGCAACGGCGCGTGCCACCGCGGGTTCAGCCCACAGCCGTTGCAGCAGGGCCCCGCGTTCCTTGACTTGCGCCACATAGGTGCGCGTGGTGCGGAAGACCAGGTCGCGAAAGTCGGACGCGGCGCGCGTCTGCGCCATCTGGCGTTCGCGCAGCACCTCCATCTCGCGTTCCAGCAGTGCTCGCAGCAGGTCGGTGCGGTTAGGGAAGTAGTTGTAGATCAGCGCCTTGCTGATACCGGCCTCGCGGCCCAGCCGTTCCATGGACAACTCGGTCAGGCCCTCTTCAACAATGAGCCGCGCCGCGACATCCAGGATCTGACCTGCCCGTTCCTGCGGCGCCAGACGCTGGCGGCGCCGGGCGGGCTCGGCTGGGCGGTCCTTCGCGCTCTCGTTGGGCTTCGCGGTAATGGTGGGCATGGCGCTGCGCTTCTATTGACCAGTCGTTGAATTATGGGGTCGCCCCGATGCTGGCGACCCTTGGGAGAACCTTGCCGTGAATCTGACTTTCAACGCCGTTGAAATGGCCTTTCAGGACGAGGTGCGGGCCTTCATTGCCCGGCACTTCAGCGCGGATCAGCCCTACATACCTGGCACTTCAGACGAGGCCCGTTGGGCCGGCGTCATGCTGCAGCAGGGTTGGGCTGCCTACCAATGGCCCGTGGCGTTCGGCGGCACCGGCTGGGACATTACGCAGCGCTACATCTGGGAGCGCGAGACCGCGCTGGCTGGCCTGCCGGCGCGTTTGGGCGGCATGGGCATGTTCGTGCTGGCCCCGGTGCTCTACACCTACGGCAGCGCAGAGCAATGCCGCCGCTTCCTGCCGGGCATCCTGGACAACTCGGTCGAGTGGTGCCAAGGCTACTCAGAACCCGAGGCCGGCTCCGACCTGGCGGCCTTGCGCACGCGGGCCGAGCTGGCCGGAAGTCACTACGTGGTCAACGGCGTGAAGACCTGGACCAGCTACGCGCACATCGCGGACTGGATGTTCTGCATCGTGCGAACGGAGAGCACGGCCCGCCGACAGGACGGCATCACCTTCCTGCTCATCGACATGCGCTCGCCAGGGGTGGCCGTGCAACCCATCATCACGATCGACGGGCGTCACTCCACGCTCAACACCGTCACTTTCACCGACGTGCGGGTGCCTTCGGATCAGCGGGTGGGTGAACAGGGGCGAGGCTGGCGCTACGCCAAGGGGCTGTTGACCCACGAGCGCACGGGGCTGGCCTATGTGGCCGACTCCACGCGCCGGCTGCGGCGTCTGCGCGAGACGGCCGCCCGCACGCCCACCGGCAGCGGCCGCCTGATCGACGACCCGCTGTTCGCTTCCCGGCTGGCCGAGGTAGAGATCGACCTCATGGCGTTGGAGATCACCGAACTGCGCACGTTGGCCGAAACCGCCTCGGGCCAGTCGCCGGGCACGCAGTCGTCCATCCTCAAGCTGCAGGGAACCCTGGTGCTGCAGCGCCTGACGGAGTTGTTCGTCGAATGCGCCGGACCGCAGGCATTGCCCTACAGCTTCGACGAGCGCGGCCTGCGCGAGGAGATCAGCACCTACCTCATCGGGCGCTCAGCCAGCATCGCGGGCGGGGCCAACGAGGTCCAGCGCGACATCATCGCCAAGCACGTGCTGGGGCTGCCATGACGACGAGCAGCCGCGGCCCGCACCACCCCGACAACGCAAGCCCGTTCCACGCCACGCTGGACGATGGCTGGCTTTGCGGGCCGTGGCGTCGGCCCACCAACAACTCCAGCCACGAAGCCGGCACCCTCCACGACGACGCCACCGCCAAGAACCTGGGTTTCCGCAGCGGCACGGTCGCGGGATCCATCCACATGGAGCAGTTCGTGCCCCTGCTGCTGCACGCCCTGGGCCCGGAGTGGCAACGCACCGGTTCGCTGTCGCTGTGGTTCCGCGAACCCTCGATCGATGGTGAACCGGTGCGCGCCATGTTGCGGCCCGGCGACGAAGGCCAGCGCCAAGTGGGCATGCGGCGCCGCGATGGTGCGGAGGTGCTGTTCGGCACCGCCACGCCGGGCCTGGACGATCAAGGCGCCTTGCGCCAGCGCCTGGCCGCCATGCGCCCCGGGCGCGCGCCACGCATGCTGGCCCCGCTGCGTGGCGGCTTCGAGGCGGCCCACCTGCCCACGCGGGTGCCTCGGGAAGATGTCGAGCGCCGCCTGGCCATCATCACCGAGTGCATGCCCGCCTTCACGCTGCCGGCAGGCCAGGCCGTGGCACCCCTCTCCGCCGCCATCCACGCCTTGCGGGTGTTCGAAGAGCGCCTGCCCATCGCACGCACCGGCTTTGTGGGGCTCTTCGGCGGCATCGAGTGGCAGTGGCTCGCCGGACCCATGCGGGTGGACCGCCCCTATG
>JBBQIB010000054.1:0-18682 GCA_038324515.1 Burkholderiales bacterium | reverse complement strand
GTCAGCGCGCTGATCGACACCCGGGGCAGCATCGTGTGGAGCTGCCTGCCGCGTGTCGACGGCGACCCGGTGTTCCACGCGCTGCTGGGTGCGCCGCAACCGGGTGACGGTGCTTTCACGATCGAGCTGGTGGATGTCGAGCGCAGCGAGCAGGCCTACGTCGAGAACACTGCCGTGCTGCAGACCCGGCTGTGGGACCGCCACGGCAACGGCATCGAGATCACCGATCTGGCGCCGCGCTTCTCGACCAAGGGGCGCATCTACAGGCCGCTGATGTTGGTGCGCCGCATCAGGCTGATCCGTGGCGCGCCACGCATTTGCATCCGCTTGCGACCCCGCTTCGACTGGGGCCGCGTGCAGCCGCGTCTGACGCAGGGCGGCCACCACATCCGCTACGTGGGCCCTGACCAGGCGCTGCGGCTGACGACTTCGGCACCGCTGTCCTATGTGCTGAGCGAAGAGGCTTTCGTATTGAACGACACCCTGAGCCTGGTGCTGGGCCCCGATGAATCGTCCGACAACAGCGCCGACGCGATGGCCGCCACCTGCGAGCGCGAGACCATCGACTACTGGCGTACCTGGACGCGCCGCCTGGCGCTGCCGCTGCAGTGGCAGGAGGTGGTGATCCGCAGCGCCATCACGCTGAAGATGTGCGTGCACGAGGACACCGGCGCCATCGTCGCCGCGCTGACCACCAGCATCCCCGAGGCACCGGGCAGCCAGCGCAACTGGGACTACCGCTACTGCTGGCTGCGTGATGCCTTCTTTGTCGTGCGCGCCCTCAACAGCCTGAGTGAGGTGGGCACGATGGAAGAGTACCTGAGCTGGCTGCGCAACATCGTGGCGCGCGCTGGCGGCAACCATGTGCAGCCGCTGTATGGCGTGGGCATGGAAGAACGTCTGGTGGAGGAGTTCGTGCCCCAGTTGCCCGGCTACCGCGGCCATGCCCCGGTACGCCGAGGCAACCAGGCCTATGAGCACTATCAGCACGATGTGTACGGCAACATCGTGCTGGGCGCGGCGCAATCCTTCCACGACAGGCGGCTGCTGGCACCGGCCGGCGAAGCCGACTTCCGCCAGCTCGAAGTGGTGGGCGAGCACGCGCTGCGCGTGCATGACCAGCCCGATGCCGGGATGTGGGAGCTGCGCACCCGATCGCGTGTGCACACCTCGTCGATGCTGATGTGCTGGGCCGCCTGCGACCGGCTGGGCAAGATCGCCGTCAGATTGGGCTTGAGCGAGCGCGCGGCCTACTGGTCCGGCCACGCGCAGCGCATACGTGACAGGCTGCTGAAAGAGAGCTGGAGCGACAAGCGGCAGGCCTTCGTGGAAAGCCTGGGCGGAGAACATCTGGACGCCAGCGTGCTGCTGATGGCCGAGGTCGGCATCATCGATCCACGCGACCCGCGTTTCGTGGCTACCGTGGATGCCCTGGAGGCAGCGCTGTGCGATGGTCCCTACATGCGCCGCTACGAGGCGCCAGACGACTTCGGCCTGCCCGAGACGGCCTTCAACATCTGCAGCTTCTGGTGCCTGGATGCGCTGGCCCGTATCGGCCGCCACGACGAGGCTCTGGCCATCTACCAGGCCATGCTGGACTCGCGCAACCACCTCGGCCTGATGAGCGAAGACACCCATCCCGTCACGCGCGAGATGTGGGGCAACTTCCCGCAGACCTACTCGATGGTGGGTCTGATCAACGGCGCCGTGCGACTGTCGGAGCCGTGGGAGACCGTGATCTGATGGAGCCTGCCTGATGGAACACGCCTGATGGGCCGCCTCGTCATCGTCTCCAACCGCGTGGCCGACCCGCGCAAGCCCGGTGCGGGCGGTCTGGCGGTGGCACTGGCCGACACCTTGCAGGCCAGCGGTGGCCTGTGGTTCGGCTGGAGCGGCAAGGTGATCGAGCATGGCTCGGGCGAGGTCTTGCATACCCAGCGCGCCGGGCCGGTGACGCTCGCCACCGTCGACCTCTCGCGCGCCGACCACGACGCCTACTACCTGGGCTACTCCAACGGCGTGTTGTGGCCGGTTTTCCACTACCGGCTGGATCTGGCGGACTTCGACGCCGGCGACATCGACGGCTACCGACGCGTCAACCGCATGCTGGCGCGCAAGCTGCAACCGCTGCTCAGGCCCGACGACGTGGTCTGGGTCCACGATTACCACCTGATTCCATTGGCAGCGGAGTTGCGTGCGATGGGCTGCATGCAACACATGGGTTTTTTCCTGCACATCCCGCTGCCGCCACGCACGATTCTGGCGGCTATTCCGCACAACGCATGGCTGATGCGCTCGCTGATGATGTACGACCTGGTGGGCTTCCAGACCCAGGTGGATGTCGAACACTTTGCAGCCTATGTGCTCAACGAAGACAGCGGCCAGCGGCTGGACGACCATGAGTTTCTGGTGCACGGCCGCAGCGTGCGCGCCAGAGCTTTCCCCATCGGGATCGACGTGGCCGAGTTCCAGGCCCTCGGCCTGCAGCCCGATGCGCAAGACACGCTGCGCACGATGCGCCCGCCAAACGCACAACACCAGTTGCTGGTGGGGGTGGACCGCCTGGATTACTCCAAAGGCATGCCGCAGCGCATCCGCGCTTTCAGGCGGCTGCTGGAGCATTACCCGGAGAACCGCGGCCTGGCCACCCTGATCCAGGTGGCAGCACCCTCGCGCGAGGATGTCGAGGCCTATGCCGACCTGCGGCTGCAGATGGAAACGCTGTGCGGCGCGGTCAATGGCGACTTTGGCGAACTGGACTGGACCCCCGTGCGCTACATACGCCGCGCCGTGCCACGCCGCCGCCTGCCGGGTTTGTATGCAGCTTGCAAGGTCGGGCTGGTGACGCCGCTGCGCGACGGCATGAACCTGGTGGCCAAGGAATACGTCGCTGCGCAAGACCCCGCCGACCCGGGTGTGCTGGTGCTGTCGCGCTTTGCCGGGGCTGCAGAGACCATGCGCGACGCGCTGATCGTCAACCCCTACGACACCGACGGCACCTCCGAGGCCATCCAGCAGGCGCTGCGCATGCCGCTGGACGAGCGTCGGATCCGCCACCAGCGCCTGCTGGCCGGCTTGCAGGCACAGGACGTGCATTGGTGGGCGCGGGAGTTTTTGGCGGCGCTGTCTGGCTGAGATCGCCTGCGCCTGGGCCCGACCCCAATCCACCGAACTTTAGCCCTCAGCTCTTGAACGCAGCGGACGGATGCGGTTCGACGTGCTGAGATACAAGCTCATCAACCCGGCACTCGACCCGGTGGCCAGGTTCCCTGAGTTCAAGTACCGCGCCGTGCATGCTGCAGCGGGTACGGGGCTCAGTCCAGAATTGACAAGGAGATTTCCCCTGTGAATTTGAACGTCAATGGCCAGGACCACACCCTGGATGTAGAACCCGAGATGCCCTTGTTGTGGGTGCTGCGCGACGAGCTCGGCATCACCGGCCCCAAGTTCGGTTGCGGCATCGCGTTTTGCGGCGCCTGCACGGTGCACATCGACGGCGCTGCGGTGCGCTCTTGCGTGATCCCGGTAGGCAGTGTGCGAGGCCCCGTGCTGACCATCGAAGGCCTGGGTCAGCCCGAGGCCCTGCACGCGGTGCAAAGGGCCTGGATCGAGCACCAGGTGGCGCAATGTGGCTACTGCCAGTCGGGCCAGATCATGGCGGCGGCGGCCTTTCTGGCGCAAGAACCCGAGCCCAGCGACGCGCAGATCGACCAAGCGATGTCAGCCAACCTGTGCCGCTGCGGCACTTACCCACGCGTCCGTCAGGCCGTGAAGACCGCTGCGCTGCTGCTCAAAGGGGCCTGAGCGATGCCCAACTTTGTAAAAATTGCCCATCGCACGTTTTTGATCGGCGCTGGCGCCGTGGCGGCCGGTCTGGCGGTCGGCACCTATTTCTACCGCCGCGATATCGCCAATCCGCTGCTGGACGGCCTGCCCGCAGGTGCCACCGCGCTCAACCCCTATCTGCGCATCGACGCCGAAGGCATCACACTGATCACGCCACGCGCCGACTTCGGCCAAGGTGCTTACTCGGTCCTGGCGGCCTTGATTGCCGAAGAGCTGGATGTGACTTGGGGCCAGTTCAAGGTCGAACATGGCCCGCCCAGCGCGGCCTACTACAACGGCACGGTGCTGGTGGAAGGCTTCCCCATCGCCGCCTCCAGCGACAGTTTCATGGCCCACGGTGGCCGCGCTGCAGCAGGCGTGGTGGGCAAGGTGCTGGGCATCCAGCTGACGGGGGGCTCGTCCACCGTGCCGGATGCTTTTGACAAGCTGCGTGTGGCAGGTGCCGTCGCACGCCAGATGTTGCTGCAGGCCGCGGCGCTGCAAAGCGGCCTGCCGCTGGCGGATTTGAAGACCGAGGCCGGGCAAGTGCTGCTGCCCGATGGCCAGAAGCTGAGTTATGTCTCGCTGGCTGCGGCTGCCGGCCGCTTGACCCCGCCCACCGAGGTCCAGCTCAAACCTGCTGCGCAGTGGCGTTTGCTGGGCAAGCCGATGCAACGCTTGGACATCGTGCCCAAGTCCACCGGTACCGCCACCTACGGCATCGACTTGCGGCTGCCAGACATGGTCTACGCCACCGTGCGCACCAATCCAAGACTGGGCGGCGGCATGCAGAGCCATGACGCCAGCAACGCGTTGGTCGCCAAAGGCGTGCTCAAGGTGGTGCCGATCAGCGGCGGTGTGGGCGTGATTGCCAACAACACCTGGCGCGCTTTTCAGGCCGCCAAACTGGTTGATATCCAGTGGGGTGCTGCGCCCTACCCGCCCACCAGCCAAGAAATGTTCAAGGTGGTGGCCGAGTCCTTCAACAAAGAGCGCCAGGACAGCCGCTTCAGGAACGAAGGCGACGTCGACGCAGCGCTCACCGCTGCCGGCTCGCAGGGCGCTTTGCAGGCCGAGTACCGTGTGCCGCATCTGGCCCACGCTCCACTGGAGCCGATGAACGCCGTGGTGCAACTCAAAGATGGCCAACTCGAGATCTGGACCGGTACGCAGATCCCGCGCTTTTTGGTGTCGGCTGCAGCCAGGATCGCCGGCTTGCCCGAAGACAAGGTCAAGCTGCATGTGCAGATCAGCGGTGGCAGCTTTGGCCGCCGGCTCGAAGACGACTACGTGCGCCAGGCCGTCGAGCTGGCCAAGGCCTACCCGGGCGTGCCGATCAAGATGACCTGGACGCGCGAAGAAGACATGAGCCATGACTTTCCGCGCCCCCTGGCCATCGCCAGAGCGCGTGGCGTGGTCGGCCAGGGGCAGGTGCAGACCTTCGAGCTGGGCATCGCTGCGCCTTCGGTCACCGCTTCGCAGTCCGGCCGTCTGGGCTTGCCTGCAGCCGGGCCCGATGTCGCCATCGTCGCGGGTGCCTGGGACCAGCCTTATGCGATCCGCAACTACCGCGTCACCGGCTACCGGGCGCCGGAGATGGTGCCGGTCAGCTCTTGGCGCTCGGTGGGCGCTTCGGGTAACGCATTTCCGCACGAGTGTTTTCTGGACGAGTTGATCCAGGCTGCCGGCGCCGACCCGCTGGCCGAGCGGCTGCGCTTGTGCTCACATGCACCTTCGCGCGCTGTGCTGCAGGCTGTGGGGCAGATGTCCGGTTGGGGCCAGCCGCTCGCCACGTCCAGCGATGGCGCCCGTGGCCGCGGGCTGGCTTTCACGCTGTCTTTTGGTGTGCCGGTGGCAGAAGTGGTGGAAGTCACCGCCACTGCAGCCGGTATCCGCCTCGACAGGGTCTTCGTGGCTGCAGAGGTGGGCACCGTGCTGGACCCGGTCAACCTGGAAGCACAGGTGCAGGGTGGCGTGATCTGGGGCCTGAGCCACGCGATCTATGCCGAGTTGACGTACGCTGACGGCATGCCTGAGCAAAGCAACTTCAACAACTACGGCAGCCTCAAGCTCAAGCAAATCCCCACCATCGTGGTCAGGGCGCTGCAAAGCGGCGGCCCGATCAAGGGCATTGGCGAACCCCCGGTGCCACCAGCCGCGCCTGCGCTGGCCAACGCCATCTTTGCCGCCACCGGCCAGCGCATCCGCGAGTTGCCGCTGCACAAGCACATCGCGTTCGCCTGACCGGCACGGCCCAGCACTTCAGGACATCACGGGCAGACCACACACCAGCATTGCCGCCGCCAGGTCTTCCAGCGCCGTGCCGACGGACTTGAACACCGTGCGCTCATCGGCCAGGTGGCGGCCTTCGGACTGGCCTCTGCACAAGGTGCTGAGAGTGCCTGCTGCATCGGCAGCCACAAACACACCGCGCGACATCGGGCCCAGCAGATCACCACTCTTGATCAGCGCTTCTTCGGTGTCCACAAACAGCCGGGCGCCTTTGAAGCAATCGTCGTCGGCTTCACGCATCCAAGGTGTGAAGCTGCCGATCAGGTCGAGGTGCGTGCCCGGTTGCAGCCAGCGCCCCATCACCAGCGGCAGCGTGGCCAAGGTGGCGCAACTGATGATGTCGGATTGGGCCGCTGCCGCCGCCAGATCCACCACCGGCCGGGCGTCGAATCCCTGGGCCTGCAACTCAGCGGCCAGCACCTCGGCCGCCGGCAGCGCGCGCGCCCACACGCTGACGCGGCGGATCTGGCGCACCTCGCGGTAGGCCAACGGCAGCAATCTGGCCACCTGCCCCGCGCCCACCAGCAACAGATGGCTGGCGTCGGGCGAAGCCAGCCACGAAGCCGCCAGCGCCGAGGCAGCAGCCGTGCGACGCGCCGTGATCTGGTCACCATCCAGCCAGGCCAACGGCACGCCCGTGTTGGCGTCGTACAGCACGTAAGTCGAATGCAGGCCCGGCAAGCCCCTGGCGGCGTTGCCGGGCGCCACATTGACGGTCTTGACGCCGTAACAACGCCCAGGCAGCCAGGCCGGCATGATCAGCGACGTGACGGGTGCCGCAAGCGGCGTTGTGGGTCCCTGCGTTGCTGGCCCTCGCGTTTCTGGCCCATCCCCGAGCTGATGCACATGGCGCGCCGGCACCTGGCAGCCCTGGCTGAACATCTCCCGCAGGGCCGGGATCAGGCGCTCAAAAGGGAGTCCGTCACGTGTGGCAGCGGCGTCGAAGATGTGCATGGCGCTCTCCCAGGCAATGGCCCATTTTGATTCGCCAGGTCAAGGCTTGGACGGCATGCAAGCCCGAACCCATCAGGCTGCGGCAGGCGGGTACAAGCCATGGCTGCGACCAAACAGGCGCGTCAGACCCAACAGCGCGTCGATGTTCGGCGTCGCCAGGTCCAGACGGCGGCCGATCTCGTGGACTGCGGTCACGATGGCGTCCAGCTCCAAAGCTCGGCCGGCTTCGGCATCGTGTTGCATCGAGGTCTTGAATGCGCCCAGCCGGGCGGTGATGGCATGGCGGTCTTCTGGGCTTTGCTCGATGGGGCAGCCGATGCGCGCGCCGATGGCAGCGGCCTCCACCATCACGGCGGAGCAAAAAGCCCGCACCAGCGGATCGGCCAACACGCGGTCTGCTGTTGCGCCGGTCACCGTCGTGATCGGGTTCATCGTCATGTTGCCCCAAAGTTTGTACCAGATGTCCTGCCGCACCTTGGCGCTGTGGGTGGCCTCAAAACCGGCCGCATTCAGCAGCGCCACCACGGTCTGCGCTCTTTCGCTGTGTTCACCTCGAGGCTCACCCACGATCAGCCCCTGGCCCATCTTGTGCAGCACCAAACCCGGCTCGGGCATCGAGGTGCTGGCATGCACCACACAGCCCAGCACTTGCTGCCAGGGAATCGCTGAGGCAATCAGGCCACCGGGGTCCACACTTTGCAGGGTGCAGTCGGCAAAGCCGGGCAGCCCTTCACAAAACCACCAAGGCACGCCGTTCATCGCCGGCAGCACCCACGTGTGTTGCCCCAACAAAGGCGCGATGCTGCTCGCCACAGCGGCCAGCGCCGGGCCCTTGACAGCGATGATCACGCCGTCTTGCACACCCAGCTCTTTGGCGCCGGCGGCTGCAACGGCTGGCGTCTGCAACAGCCCGCTGGCCGTGCGCAGACGCCAGCCTTGCTGTTGCAGCGCCTGCAAGGTGGCGCCGCGCGCCAATGCGCTGACCTGCGCCCGGCCCGAAGCAGCCAGCCGGGCGCCCAAAAAGCCGCCAATGGCACCCGCGCCCACGATGCAGATCTTCAAAGCGGGTGGGCTGCGGGGAATGGGGGTTGAACTCATCCCGGTATTTTCACCGCAGCAACAGGAGTTGCAAGATGGGTTGCAGCAGAACCAGCGGCAGCAGCCCTTTGCAGCAATTGCGCCACCACAGCCAGGGCCAGCACCTCGGGGACTTTGGCGCTGATGCCGCTGATGCCGCTGATGCCGATGGGGCAAACCATGCGCGCCAGCAGCTCGGAGCTGACCCCGCGCTGCTGCAATCTGCGCTCGAACTTGGCGCGCTTGGTGGCAGATCCGATCAAGCCGAAGTAGCCGAAATCGCCGCGCTGCAAGATCGCTCGGCTGATCAACAGATCCAAATCGTGGCTGTGGGTCAGGACCAGATAGAAGTCACCCGGGGCTGCGGTGTCGACTTCGGCCTGCACAGGCTCGACACAGACCTGTCGGATGTGGGGCGGCAACGGCTGCTGCGGGAACTCGCTGTCGCGCTCGTCGATCCATTGCACCTCGCAGGGCAGAGTGCCAAGCAGGTGCACGATGGCGCGCCCCACATGACCGGCCCCGTACAACTGCAGCCTGAACATCGGCTGGGGCTGCGGCCAATCGGCAGGACCGTCCAAGGCCAGGGGTGTGAAGCCCAGTTCCAGCACGCCGCCGCAACACTGGCCCAGGGAGGGACCCAGCGCAATGCGCCGGCGCTGGTGTTCGGCCATCGAGCCGGCTGCCAACCACGCCCGCGCGCCGTGGATCGCTTGAAGCTCCAGCTGCCCGCCTCCGATCGTGCCCAGCACCTGCTGCGCGCCCACCACCATGCGCGTGCCGGTTTCGCGCGGCACCGAGCCCTGATGGGCCAGCACTTGAACCACCACGGCCGGCACTTGCAGTTGATGCCACTGGGTGGCGGCGACACGAAGTTCTGATTCGGTCACAAATCAGTCGATCCATTTTCAGTCACTGAGCGCGCAACTGAACCGTCGAATCAGCAGCTGTCTGAGCGACCGTCTGGGCGACCTTCTGAGTACTCAACTGAGCGGCCGACCGAGCGGGCGACTGAGCGACCGACTGAGCGGCCGACCGAGCGGGCGATTGAGCGCTCACCGCGTTGAGCGCACGCAGCACCGCCTCAGGCGTGGCGGGCGCCATCAGCGGGGGGTCCACCCGGTGCTGGCCGGCTGCAGACACCGCATCGCGAATGGCAAAAAACACCGAAAAGGGCAGCAGCAGCGGCGGCTCGCCCACGGCCTTGCTGCGGTGGATGCTGTGCTGCTGATTGGCGCCGTCAAACAATCGTGTGTTGAAGATCGCAGGGCAATCGTTGGCAGTCGGGATCTTGTAGGTGCTGGGGGCATGGGTGCTGAGCAAGCCCGCTTTGGGGCTGCCGTCAGCCGGATGCCAGACCAGCTCTTCGCAGGTCAGCCAGCCCATGCCCTGGATGAAAGCGCCCTCGATCTGGCCGATGTCGATGGCTGGGTTCAGCGAGCGGCCGGCGTCGTGCAGCAGGTCAGCACGCAGCAGTTTGTGCTCGCCCGTCAAGGTGTCGACGATGACCTCGCTGACCGCAGCGCCGTAAGCGTAATAATGAAACGGGTGGCCTTGCATCGTGTGCTTGTCCCAGCTCAGGCCGGGGGTGGCGTAGAAGCCGTCGCTCCACAACTGCACGCGGGCCAGATAGGCTTGCGCAACCACGGCTTCAAAGCTCAACACCTGTTCGCCCACCTGCACTTGTCTGGCGGCGAATATCACTTGTTCAGGCATCACCCTGCCTTGCCCCCAGTGCTGTGCCGCGCAACTGGCCAGGCGGTCACGCACGCGGCGTGCTGCGTGCTGCGCCGCCTTGCCATTGAGATCGCTGCCGGTGCTGGCCGCAGTGGCCGAGGTGTTGGCCACCTTGTGCGTGTCGGTAGCCGTACAACGCACCTGCGACAGCGGCAAACCCAGTTCTTGCGCCACCACCTGCGCTACCTTGGTGTTCAAACCCTGGCCCATCTCGGTGCCACCGTGGTTGACCAGCACGCTGCCATCGGTATACACATGCACCAAAGCGCCAGCCTGGTTGAGGTGCACGACGTTGAAGCTGATGCCGAACTTGACCGGAGTCAGTGCCAGGCCCTTTTTCAGCACCTGGCTGCCGGCGTTGAAGCGCGCGATCTCGGCGCGGCGGCGGCCATAATCGCTGCTGGCCGCCAATTGGTCGACCAGGGCGTGAATGATGTTGTCTTCGATCACCTCGCCATAGGGCGTGATGTTGCGTTCACTGATGCCGTAGAAATTGTTGCGCCGCACTTGCAGCGGGTCGAGCTGCAGATGACGCGCCACCGAGTCGATCATGTACTCGATGGCAATCGAGCCTTGCGGACCACCGAAGCCACGAAACGCGGTGTTGCTCTGCGTGTTGGTCTTGCCGGAATAACCGTGCATCGCCACATGCGGCAGCCAGTAGGCGTTGTCGAAGTGGCACAGCGCGCGCGTCATCACCGGGCCCGACAGATCTGCGCTGTGGCCGGCGCGCGAGACCATTTCTACCTCCGCTGCCAGGATGTGGCCTTCACCGTCAAAGCCAACTTCTGCATCGAAGTGAAAGCAGTGGCGCCTGCCGGTGATCAAGAAGTCATCGTCGCGATCGACCCGCAGCTTGACCGGCCGTCGCAACCGCGCAGACGCGACTGCAGCCACACAAGCAAACAAGGCCGACTGCGACTCCTTGCCGCCAAAGCCACCCCCCATGCGTCTGCACACCACCTGAACCGCGTGTGAAGGGCGCTGCAACGCTTTGGCCACCAGATGCTGCATTTCGCTGGGGTGCTGGGTGCTGCAATGCACCAGCATGCCGCCGTCTTCTTGCGGTATGGCGTAGGAAATCTGGCCTTCCAGGTAAAACTGCTCTTGGCCGCCCACATCAAACACCCGGCGCAAGCGGTGAGGCGCCCTGGCCATCGCTGCGCCCGCGTCACCCCGAGACAAATGCATCGGCGGCACCACGTACTGGCCGGCTGCATGCGCCTCTTGCGGGCTCAGAACAGGCTGCAAGGCCTCGGCATGCACCACCTCCTTGGCCAGCGCAGCAGCGCGCCGGGCCGCGTCGCGGGTGGTGGCGATGACCGCAAAAACGGGCTGCCCCCGGTAACGCAACGTGTCGCCGGCTTCTCCGGCCAGGATGGGGTCGTCGTGGGTCAGCGCACCACAATCGTTGTCGCCCGGGATGTCACGCGCCGACAGCACCAGCACCACGCCCGGCATGGTGCGCACGCGGTCCAGATCCAGGCGCTGGATCAACCCATGCGCCAGCGGCGACAGCCCCAAGGCGGCGTGCAAGGTGCCGCTCAACTCGGTGATGTCGTCGGTGTACGGCGCAGCACCCGCGACGTGCAGGTGGGCCGACTCGTGCGGTCGGCTGCTGCCGGCCTCGCGGTAGGGCCGCTCGGTCATATCGAGCAGGCTTTTGGCCAATGGGCTTTCAGCAGGTTTGTTCATGAGCCGTCCTCTCAGCGCACCGCCAGGGCCGCAGCCGCAAGATCGGCGGCAGGCCCGCCTGCGGGGCGCGCAAAAACATTGAGCTCAGACTCGGCCAGCGGCATCTCGGACCGGGTCTGCAGCCAAAATCGGCGCAACAGGTTCTGCGCCACCTGCATGCGGTAGCCGGCGCTGGCTCGCATGTCCGTCAGCGGCTGGAAGTCAGCCGCCAGCGCCGCCTGGCAGGCTTGCATCGTGGCCTCGTTCCAGGTTTGACCGAGGGCCGCAGACTCGGCTTGCGCGGCGCGGCTGACGGTGGCTGCCATGCCACCAAAAACCAAGCGCACGTGGCTGACCTTTTGGTCCTGCACCTGCAGCGCAAAGGCCGCGCAGACTGCCGAGATGTCGCAATCAAATCGCTTGCTGATTTTGTAGACCTGCAACTGCGGCCCGCTGCTGTTGTTGCTGTTGTTGCTGTTGCTGCTGTTGTTGCTGTTGTTGTTGCTGTTGTTGTTGCTGTTGTTGTTGCTGTTGTTGCTGCTGTTGCTGCTGTCATTGCTGCCGATGCGCCTGCCGCGCGGCACTTCGATGGCTTGCAAAAACTCACCCGGCTGCAAGGCATTTTTCATGTAGCCCAGATAAAACTGATCCAGCGGCAAACGGCGCAGTGCAGCGCCACAGCGCAACAGCAACTGGGCATCCAGCGCCATCAACACCGGTGCGCTGTCACCAATCGGTGAGCCGTTCGCCACGTTGCCGCCCATGGTGCCGGCACGGCGAATCGGCAGCGATGCAAAGCGCAGCCAGACATCACGCAGCGATGGCCAATCGGCCACCAGCGCCAGCCAGGCGTCTTCCAGGCTCGCAGCAGCGCCGATCAGGATGTGGTCAGGGTGCACCTGCACCTGGCGCAGCTCAGCCACCTCATTGATCGACAGCAACGCGCCCAAATCGCGGAACTGCTTGGTCACCCACAAGCCCATGTCGGTGCTGCCGGCCAACACCTTGGCCTGCGGCAGCGCCTGGCGCAGCATGGCAAAGTCGTCGAGCGTGCGTGGCGCATGAAAACCTTGTGCGGTGTGCAGCGGCGGGTCTTGCTGCAGCGCTTGCAATGCTTCAATCACCGACTTGGCCGCCAAAGGCACAGGCGGCATCGAGAACATCAACTCGGCAGCGTCCAGGATCGGCCGGTAGCCGGTGCAGCGGCACAGGTTGCCTGACAAGTCGTCGGCCAATTGCAGACGGCTGGGCACGCTGCCTGCGGCTTGGTGGCGCAAGTAGGTGGCCCACAGACTCATGACAAAACCAGGCGTGCAAAACCCGCACTGCGAGCCGTGGCAAGCCACCAGGCTTTGCTGCACCGGGTGCAGGCTGCCGTCGGCTGCAGCCAGATCTTCAACGGTGAACAAGGCTTTGCCGTCCAGTGTCGGCAGGAACTGGATGCAAGAGTTGACGGGCTTGAGCTGCAGCGCGCCTTGGGCGTCAAGCTCAGCCACGACCACGGTGCAGGCACCGCAATCACCTTCAGAACAGCCTTCTTTGGTGCCGGTGCAACGTTGATCTTCGCGCAGCCATTCGAGCACCGTGCGGGTGGAGGTTGCGGCTGCGCCCGTCTGCCCGGCCGATGCAGTCGCGCTGCCGTCAATCGATACCACCTGGTTTTGATGAAAAAAGCGGATTGCCCGGGTCTGAAAGCTTTGCATGCCCTTGCCTCGTGATGCTGTGATGCTGTGATGCTGTGCCTGGAACGAACTCTCCGCAAGATTAAAGCCTGAGGTTTCAATGGGTATACACGCTGGAACATACCCGATATGCTCTTGGGTGTATGACCAAACTTGCTGGCTTCGACACCATTGACCTTCACCTCATTCGGGTCTTGCACACGGTGATTCAAGAACGCAGCGTCTCGCGCGCCGCTCTCAAGCTCGGCAGCACACAGCCTGCGGTCAGCGCGCAGCTCAGGCGTTTGCGCCAGCTCACCGCCGATCCGTTGTTGGTGCGTGCCGGCCAAACCATGCAGCCTACCGAAACAGCTCTGGGCTTGCTGGTGCCTGCAGCACGCATGCTGCAAGATGCGCACCAGCTTTTCAGCCACCAGGGTCGCCTGCTGCGCAACGCGCCGTTTGATTCGCAGTCTGCAGACGCAGTCTTCAGGATCGCTGCCAGCGACTATCTGGACCCTTACTTTCTGCCCCGGCTCGTGGCGCACATCAAACGCAGCGCACCGGGTGTTCGCCTGGAGTTGCTGGCGCTGACCCAGGACAGCGACTACCGGCGCCAACTGGCGCGCGGCGAGGTCGATCTGGTGATCGGCAACTGGCTGCGGCCACCCGAAGAGCTGCACCTGGGCCGCTTGCTCAGCGACGAGGTGGTCTGCCTGGTGGGCGAGCATCACCCCGTGGCCAGGGCGCAGACCGGCAACGGTGCCAACAAGGCCTGGACCATCAAGAAGTACCTGGATTGCGACCACGTGGCGCCGATGCCGATGAGCCCGGGCGCCCTGGGTGTGATCGACGAGCACCTGGGCGCCGCAGGTGTACAGCGGCGCATCGTCGTGCGGGCCTCACACTTCAGCCTGATCCCGATGATGGTGGCTGACAGCTTGTTGGTGCTGACCACGGGCCGGCTGTTCTGCAGCCGCTTCAGCAGCAGCTTGGCCGTCAAGCTGCTGCGCTGCCCGGTGGCCTTTCCGCCGCTCAGCTACTACCAGTTGTGGCACGACCTGACGCATGCAGCCAGCGGCATGCGCTGGCTGCGGGAGCAGGTGCGCGACGTCGCGCGCGGCTTGCCCAACGCCGTGCCGCCGCGCGTCAGCCAAGCCGCATGAGAGCCGCATGAGAGCCGCATTAGCGCCGCATGAGAGCCGCATGAAATTCGCATGAAATTCGCATGAAACCCGCATGAAAGCAATATTGGCCGACCTGCTGGACTTCAGCGCTGCCCCAGCCTGGGGCCAAACACGCACCGATGCCGTGCGTTGGCGCCCGGCACACTGGCTGCTGATCGACGACCACGGCCGCATCCAAGCGGTGCAAGCCGAGGCCCCTGACGCAGGCTGGCAGCGCATCGATTGCGCCGGCCAGTTGCTGATGCCCGGCTTCATCGACACCCATGTACACAGCCCGCAGCTGCCGGTGGTGGCGAGCTACGGTACAGCGCTGCTGGATTGGCTGGACAAGTACACCTTCCCGGCCGAGATGGCCTGGGCCGACCCCGCTGTCGCTGCAGCAGGCAACGCCAACTTTCTGGACCTGCTGCTGGCCCACGGCACGACCTCGGCCATGGTCTTCCCCACCGTGCACAAACACGCTGCCCACAGCCTCTTCGAAGCCGCACAAGCACGTGGCATGCGCTTGATTGCAGGCAAGGTGCTGATGGATCGCCACGCGCCCGCCGCCTTGCTGGACGATGTGGCCGGCGCCGAGCGCGATTGTCTGGACCTGATCAGCCGCTGGCATGGCGTGGGCCGCAACGCGGTGGCCATCACGCCGCGTTTTGCGCCTACCAGCAGCCCAGCACAATTGCAGATGGCCGGTGCACTGTGCCGTGCCGACCCCACGCTGTACGTGCAGACCCATGTGGCAGAAAACCGCGACGAGGTGCGCTGGGTGAGCGAACTGTTCCCTCAATCCCGCAGCTATCTGGACGTCTACCACCAGGCCGGCTTGCTGCACCCCCGCAGCATGCTGGGCCACGGCATCTGGCTGGACAATGACGACCGAGCGTTGTTGGCTGCCCAAGGCGCCAAGATCGCGTTTTGCCCCAGCTCCAACCTCTTCCTGGGCAGCGGGCTGTTTGATTGGCAAGCGCTGAGTGCAGCCGGCGGCCAGGCCACGATCGCCACGGACGTGGGGGGCGGCACCAGCCTGAGCATGCAACGCACGCTGGCCGACGCCTATCGCGTGCAGGCCCTGGCCGGGCAGCGGCTGACGGCGTGGTCGGCCTTGTACGCAGCCACCCGAGGTGCTGCAGAAGCCCTGCACTTGGGCCACGAGATCGGCAGTCTGGAGCCCGGGCTGATGGCTGACTTGTGCTTGTGGGACTGGCACAGTGCTGGCAGCAGCCCCAACCACATCGACAGCCAGCGCCAGGCCCTGGCGCGTGACTTGCATGAGCGTGTCTTTGCCTGGATGCTGTTGAGTGATGAGCGCCATCTGGTGCGTTGCTGGGTGGCCGGGGTGCAGCAGGTGCTGCGATCCGCCAGGTCCAGCCAGCCCAGCCCACCCAGTCAATCGCCCCAGCCCACCCCCGTCATGCACCTCTCTTCCGACCAGCCCGCCCATGCCCGCCACCGATCCTGAGCATCGCGCTGCTGTCTCGGTGCCTCGGCTGGCCTTGCAAGGCATCAGCAAACAGTACCCGGCCGTGCGCGCCAACGACCGCGTCAGTTTGCAGGTCATGCCGGGCCAGATCCACGCCGTGCTGGGAGAAAACGGTGCCGGCAAGAGCACCTTGATGAAGATCATCTACGGCTCGGTGCGGCCAGACGAAGGCCGCATGCTGTGGGACGGCCAGGAGGTGCAGGTGCGCAACCCGCAAGAAGCACGGGCTTTGGGCATCAGCATGGTGTTTCAGCATTTCAGCCTGTTCGACACGCTGAGTGCTGCAGAAAACGTCTGGCTGGGCCTGGACAAGTCCTTGAAGCTGCCCGCGATTACCCAGCGCATCGTGCAGGTCAGCCAGACCTACGGCCTGGAGGTCGACCCGCTGCGCCCGGTGCACACGCTGTCGGTGGGCGAGCGGCAACGGGTCGAGATCGTGCGCGCGCTGCTGACCCAGCCACGCTTGCTGATCCTGGACGAGCCGACCTCGGTGCTGACACCGCAAGCGGTGCAAAAGCTCTTTGTGACGCTGCGCCAGTTGGCAGCTGACGGCTGCAGCATCCTGTACATCAGCCACAAGCTCGACGAGATCCGCGACCTGTGCCAGCACTGCACGGTGCTGCGCGGCGGCAAGGTCACGGGCGAGATCGACCCGCGCCAGGCCAGCAACGCCGACCTGTCGCGCTTGATGATCGGCAGCGAACCGCCACCGCTGCAGCACCACCAGCGCCAGCCCGGAGCCACGGTGCTGGCGGTGCAAGGCCTGTCGGTGGCGCAGGCCGACCCCTTTGGCACCACGCTGAAAGACATCGCCTTTGAGGTCCGCGCGGGTGAGATCGTCGGCGTGGCCGGCGTCTCTGGCAACGGCCAACAAGAGCTGATGGCTGCGTTGTCAGGCGAAGATCCGCGCGCACCTGCAGGCGCAGTGCGACTCTTCGGCCAGGACATCGGCCGCCACGACCCACGCGCCAGGCGCGCCGCCGGCTTGCACTTTGTGCCCGAAGAGCGGCTGGGCCGCGGTGCCGTGCCGCCGATGAGCCTGGCGCAGAACACCTTGCTGACACGTACTGAGAGCGTGGGCCGCGGCGGCTGGCTCAAGCCCGGCGCGGTGGCTTTGCTGGCTGCCGGGCTGATCAGCCGCTTCGATGTGCGCTGCGGCGGCACCGGTGCGGCCGCCAAGTCGCTGTCGGGTGGCAACCTGCAGAAGTTCATCGTCGGCCGCGAGATCGATGCTGCGCCGAAGCTGTTGATCGTCAGCCAGCCCACCTGGGGCGTGGACGTTGGCGCAGCCGCACTGATCCGCGGCGAGTTGCTCAAACTGCGGGATGCCGGCTGCGCGCTGCTGGTGGTCAGCGAAGAGTTGGACGAGCTGTTCGAGATCTGTGATCGGCTGGTCGTCATCGCGCAAGGCCGGCTGTCGCCGTCGATTGCCACCTCAGCAGCCAACACCGAGCTGATTGGCGAGTGGATGTCGGGGCTGTGGGACCGCAGCAACGCCAAGACCGTCGAAGCAGGCATTCCCGCTCGGCCCAACCCAACGCCAGCCACCTTGGTGCCAGGAGCGCCCCATGCTCAAGCTTGAACCACGCGCACAGCCCTCCAAGCTGATGGCGCTGGCCTCGCCAGTGCTGGCGCTGGTGCTGACGGCGCTGCTGGCGGCACTGATGTTTGCGGCTCTGGGCAAAGACCCGGTGCGTGGTCTGGGGGTGTTTTTCTTCGAGCCGCTGAACGGCCTGCGCCAAGTCACAGAAGTGCTGTTGAAGGCCACACCGCTGGTCGTTATCGCTTTGGGCCTGTCGGTGTGTTATCGCGCCAACGTCTGGAACATCGGCGCCGAAGGCCAGTTTTTGCTCGGCGCCGTGGCCGGTGGCGGCATGGCCTTGTGGCTGACCACCCACGGCATCATTCTGCCCAAGGTGGTGGCGGTGCCACTGGTGCTGGTGGCCGGCGTCTTGGGCGGCATGGTGTGGGCGGGTCTGGTGGCGCTGTTGCGCGACAAGTTCAACGCCAGCGAGATCCTGGTCAGCCTGATGCTGGTTTATGTGGCGCAGCAGTTCGTCAACTACCTGGTCTTCGGACCCTGGAAAGACCCGGCAGGCTTCAACTTTCCACAGACCAAGAGCTTTGATGCCTCGACCTTGCTGCCCATGCTGGTGCCCGGCACACGCTTGAACATCGGCTTGGTGGTGGCTGCGGTGGCGGTGGTGGCGGTGTGGCTGTTCATGTTCCGCTCGTACCGCGGGTTTTCTTTGCAGGTCGGCGGCCTGACGCCGGCTGCTGCGCGTTATGCGGGCTTTTCTGCACGTGGCTCGCTGTGGCTGGCGCTGTTGATTTCAGGCGGCTTTGCCGGGCTGGCCGGCGCGCTTGAAGCCGCCGGGCCGCTGCGGCAGTTGACGCCGCACATCTCCACCGGCCTGGGCTTCACGGCCATCATCGTGTGTTTCGTGGGCCGGCTGAACCCGCTGGGCATCGTGCTGGCAGGCATTTTGCTGTCGATGATGATCATTGGCGGTGAACTCGGCCAGTCCAGGCTCGGCTTGCCCAACGCACTGACGGGTGTCTTCCAGGGTCTGTTGCTGGTGTTGCTGCTGGCCTGCGACACCTTGATCAATTACCGGCTGCGCTGGGGTTCAGCGCTCGCTGCACGCACAGGGGCCAGTTGATGCAAGAAACCGCGTTGCTTCTCGCTGCCGCCTTGCTGGCCGGCACCCCGCTGGCGCTGGCCGGTTTGGGCCTGCTGATCAACGAACGCGCTGGCGTGCTGAACCTGGGCGCCGAAGGGATGATGCTGGTGGCCGCAG
>JBBQIB010000053.1:0-18836 GCA_038324515.1 Burkholderiales bacterium | reverse complement strand
GAAGCCGATGGCGGCCGCGTGGCGATGATGGTTGACGAATTGCTGGGCCAGCAGCAGGTAGTGGTCAAGAACCTGGAAAGCAACTACCGCCGCGTCGACGATGTCTCGGGCGCCACGATCATGGGCGATGGCCGCGTGGCGTTGATATTGGATGTCGGGTCGCTGGTGCGCAGGTCGCGCCATTGAGCCAGATCAACCCCTCACACTGAAAGTTCTCCGATGTTTTCTTCTCTTTCGCAAGCACAACGCACCTCTTTGGCACTGGGATCGCTGGCTGCCAGTCTGAGCTTTGCCAGCGCTGGCATCCTCAACGGCTGGAGCCCCACCTTGACCCTGGGCAGCACGCTGGGCAGCGGCGCGCTGGCGCTGCTCGCCGTCTGGGGCAACGCCAGCGCACAGCGGCGCGAACAAGCGGCCATGGCGTTGCACGCGCAGCGCCTCGCCTCGGGTGACCTCAGCCAGGACATCGACCTGCAAGGCCAAGCCGGCGTTGGCGCTTCGCTGGCAGCGTTGCAGCAGTTGCAGACTTCACTGCGCCAGGCCCTGGGCACGATGCGCGGCGGCGCTGGCAACGTCTCGGTGGCGGCACAAGAGATCGCCACCGGCAACATGGATCTGAGCACGCGCACCGAGCAAACAGCCAGCCGCCTGCAGCAGGCGGCCAGCTCGATGAGCCAGCTGAGCAGCACCGTCAACCAGACCGCTGACTCGGCGCGCACCGCCAACCAACTGGCCAGCTCGGCCAGTGAAGTGGCGCAGCGCGGCGGCACGGTGGTGGCGCAGGTGGTCTCGACGATGGATGCCATCAACACCTCCAGCAAGAAAATTGCCGACATCATCGGCACCATCGACGGCATTGCCTTTCAGACCAACATCCTGGCCTTGAACGCGGCTGTAGAAGCCGCCCGCGCTGGCGAGCAAGGCCGTGGTTTTGCCGTGGTGGCAGGCGAGGTGCGCAGCCTGGCGCAGCGCAGCGCAGAAGCAGCGCGCGAGATCAAGAGCCTGATCAACAGCAGTGTCGAAAAGGTCGACTCAGGCTCCAAGCTGGTGGCCGACGCCGGCAGGACGATGACCGAGATCGTGGCGAGCGTGCAGCGTGTCAGCGACATCATTGGCGAGATCTCGGCGGCAGCTGCAGAACAAAGCGGCGGCATCGGCCAGATCAGCCACGCGGTGGCCGAGCTGGATCAGATGACACAACAAAACGCAGCACTGGTTGAAGAAAGTGCAGCGGCGGCGCAATCTTTGAAAGACCAGTCTGTCCAACTCTCTGCTGCCATTGGCGGCTTCAAGCTCAGTGCGGGTGCGGGTGCCAGTACTGGTACTGGTGCTGGTGCTGGTGCCAGTGCTGGTGCGGGTGCAAGTTCAGCAGGCAGTCGCACCACCCAGTTGCCTGCGACTGCTCGCAGCGGCAGCCCCAAGGTTGCGGCGAGCCAACTGATCAAGCAAGTGCGCAGCAAACCCGCGCAGGCGGCATTGCCGGCCGCAGCCCATGTTGCCCCTCAGGCCCCCAAGCCTGTCGCCAAAGCCAGCGCCAACGGCGACAGCGACGAATGGGAAAGCTTCTGAGCGGGCCCCAATCAGCACCATCGCCTGCGGATCTGGGCGCCTGTTTGGCAATGCCTGTTTGGCCGCGCTTCAGCCCACAGCACAAGAGCCGATATCCCTTCTGAAACCTCTCTCTCGCGCACACCCTGCCTTAGGAATCCCCATCATGGAAATGCTTGCTGAAGCCCACCCATCCACTGCCGCAGCAGCCCCAAACACCCGCCCCAGCAGCTCAGCGGGCAGCCGTGCAGCGGCTCATGGAAAGAGTTCCGGCGCCCACTCGGGTGCAGGCAGAAGCGGTGGCGAATACCTGACCTTTCGCCTGGACGGCGAGGAATACGGCATCGACATCCTGCGCGTGCAGGAGATCCGCTCTTACGAGCCACCCACGCGCATCGCCAACGCCCCCGCCTTCATCAAGGGCGTGGTCAACCTGCGGGGTGTGATCGTGCCGATCATCGACCTGCGCCTGAAGCTGGGCTGCAAGACGGCTGAGTACAACACCTTCACGGTGGTGGTGGTGCTCAACGTGCGTGGCCGCGTGGTTGGCGCCGTCGTTGACTCGGTCAGCGACGTGCTGGAACTGCACCAAGAACACATCAAGCCGGCACCGATGCTGAACTGCGGTGTCGACAGCTCTTTCATCACCGGCATCGGCAGCATCAAAGAGCGCATGTTGATCCTGATGGACATCGAAGGGCTGATGAGCAGCGCCGACATGGGCTTGATCAACGACTGAGCCACCGGCTGCGAAGTTCACCACAAACGGCGTCTGGCACATGCGCCCGCCAGACACCCCGGTTTCCAATGGCCCGGCTGACGCCAGGGCTGCCCCAGGGCGCGAATCCTCAGGACTCACCCATGAAACGCCTCTTTTCATCTCTCGCCCCGATCGCTTTGTCGCTGGCCCTTGTCTTCCCCGCCATCGCCGACAGCGGCGCCACCAAGGACGACGCAATCGTCATGGTCAAAAAAGGCATCGCCTTCATCAAGGCCAACGGCGTCGACAAGGGTTATGCCGAAATCAGCAACAAGGCCGGCCAGTTCATCGACCGCGATCTGTATCTGGTGGTCTACGGCCTGGACGGCAAGTGTCTGGCGCATGGCGCCAACGCCAAGCAGATCGGCCGCGACCTGATCGACCTGACCGATGTCGATGGCAAGTACTTCGTCAAGGAGCGTGTGTCGATGGCCAAGACAAAGCCCGCTGGCTTCTGGCAAGACTACAAGTTCACCAACCCGGAGAGCAAGAAGGTCGAGCCCAAGGTGATGTATTGCGAGAAGCTGGGCGAGACCGCTGTCTGCGGTGGTGTGTATCCCTGATTCGTTCATTTGCGGGGGGCCACCGAAACGGCCCCGCCGGTGCCTGGCCATTGCAAGAGTAGAAATCCATGAAAATCGGCACACAGTTCCTGGCCGCGCCGCTGTTGATCGCTGCGATCGCGCTGGTCTCCGGCGTTGGCTACGTCGCCATGATCCAGGCCCAAACCACCCAATCGCAGGCAGCACAGGCAGCAGACACGGCGCAGAGCGACGCCTTGAAGCTGATGCGAGAGCAGGTCTCCGAGAGCCGGGCCGAGGTGTTTCGCACGCTGGCCTTGATGGCATCGCTGGAGGAAGCACAGGTCAAGGGCTTCAGGGCTGACCTGGCCGCTCAAATCGGCCAGGTGCAAACAGGGCTGGACCGGCTGAAGTCAGAATTTGCAGCCGACCAGAGCCTGCAGCCGATCCTGGCTACCGCGTCTGCCGAACTGGCGCAGTTCCTGAAGCGCAGTGACAAGGCCATCGATCTCAGCGGCATGGACCCCAACATCGGCGTCGGGGCGATGAAGGCTGCTGAAGACAGCTTCAAGGCCCATGCGGCGGCAGTGGCCGGCGTCTACCAGCACATCGGGCAGCTGCAGGGCGCGCGCTTCGCCGCCAGCGAACACAGCCGCCAAGTCGCTACGCTGACTCTGGGCCTGGTGCTGCTGGGCGCAATCCTGGCGTCGCTGGGCCTGGCCTGGCGCCTCAAAGCAGGCGTCGGCCGCAACATCGCGCACGCAGTGCAGGTGACACAGGCGGTGGCGCAGGGCCGGCTGGATCAGAACATCAGCAGCTCGGCCAGCGACGAGCTGGGTGATCTGATGCGCAGCCTGGCCCAGATGGTGGAAGGCTTGCGCCAAAGTCTGGGCACGGTGCGCCAGGCCAGTGACCAGATCGGCTGTGCAGCGGCAGAGATCACCAGCGGCAACCGCGATCTCAGCCAGCGCACCGAACAAGCAGCGGCTTCATTGCAGCAAACCGCCAGCTCGATGGAAGAGCTGACGGGCACCGTCAAGCAAACGGCAGACGCGGCAGCCACCGCCAACCAGTTGGCGACTGCTGCGCGCAGCGTGGCCGAACGCGGCGGCCAGGTGGTGGCAGAAGTTGTGCAGACCATGCAGGACATCAACAGCAGCTCGCGCCGCATCTCCGACATCATCGGCACCATTGACGGTATCGCCTTTCAGACCAACATCCTGGCCTTGAACGCTGCGGTAGAAGCTGCGAGAGCGGGTGAACAGGGACGCGGCTTTGCGGTCGTGGCGAGCGAGGTGCGCAACCTGGCGCAGCGCAGCGCTGAGGCAGCGCGCGAGATCAAGGCCCTGATCGGCGCCAGTGTGGACAAGGTCGAAACCGGCACGCGGCTGGTGGGCGGCGCAGGCCAGACGATGGGCGAGATCGTGGCGAGCGTGCAGCGAGTCTCTGACATCATTGGCGAGATCAGCGCTGCAACCAGCGAGCAAAGCTCAGGCATCAGCCAGATCAATGCCGCCGTATCTTCACTGGACGGCGTCACCCAACAGAACGCTGCGCTGGTGGAGCAATCCAGCGCCGCTGCGGACAGCCTGCACCAGCAATCCACCCGACTGGCTGCCGTGGTCGGTCACTTTCAGCTGGGCAGCAGCGAGGTCATGCCTGAGGGTTCAGCCGCCAGGGCTTCAGACTCCTCCAGGCGCGGACCAAAGGCCAGCCTCGCTGCCATGCAGGCCAGCTCGGTGCTGCAGCGCGTGGGTGCTCGAGCCAAGCTGCCGTCCAGCCAGGCTGCAAAGAGCAGCCAGGCCGCAGACGCGGCGTGGGAATCGTTTTGAGCGCTTGGGCAATGGCGAGGATTTGCAACGCCGCAGACCGCCCAAAGCAGGGATGCGGGCGCCGCGAGGGACTTGTTCAGCGTTGCCTTAGACCCTAAACCGCACCCGCCCGCCGCAGCGTCTCGAGCACCGGCCGCCGCAAAACTTCACGCAGGCCCCACCAGCCGGCCAGCAAAGCCAGGACGGCGCCTGCCACCATGCCGGCCAGCGGCACCCAAGGCGATGGGTTCCAGCTGAACTCGAAAGCGTAGCGTGCCAAGAGCCAGCCCACCGCCACCGCTGCCACGCTGGCCAGCCCACCGGCCAGGGCACCGACGCCCAACAGCTCAGCGCGCTGCACCTGCGACAACAGCCGGCTGCTGGCGCCCAGGGCGCGCATGATGGCAAATTCGCGTGCCCGTGACTCTCGCGTGGCAGTGATCGCTGCAAACAGCACCACCAGGCCGCTGAGCAGCGTGAAGCCAAACAAGAACTCCACGGCGCGGATCACCTGGTCCAGCACACGCTGCACCTGCGCAATGCTGGCCGAGACATCGACGTTGGTGATGTTGGGGAAGTTGCGGCTGAGCTGGTTGTCAAAACCCGCCACCTCGGGTGCGCGAAAGGCGCTGATGTAGGTCACGGGCAAGGTGCCCATGCCGGCTTGCGGAAAGATCACGAAGAAGTTGACCCGCATCGAGCCCCAATCGACCTTGCGCAGCGTGGTGATGCGGGCCTCGGTCATCTGGCCAGCGATGTCAAAGCGCAGGGTGTCACCCAGCTTCAAGCCCAGCTCGCTGGCCAGCCCCTCTTCGACCGACAAGCCACCGGGCTCGTCAGTCACCCAGCGCCCTGCCACCACCTGGTTATGGACGGGCGGCTCTGCGCTGTGGCTGAGGTTGAACTCGCGCTGCAGCACGCGGCTGCCGCGCTCATCATCAAACTGCATGCTTTTGACGTCCTGGCCATTGATGGCCACCAGGCGCCCACGGATCATCGGAAACCAGTCGTAGCGCTGCACACCCGCCTCTTTGAGCGCGGCCTGGAAAGGCTCGGCCTGATCGGGCTGCACGTTGATCACAAAGCGGTTGGGCGCATCAACCGGCGTGGCGTTGCGCCAACTGCTGATCAGATCGGTGCGCAGCAGCACCAGCAGCACCAGCGCCAGCAAACCCACGGCCAAGGCCGAGACCTGCAGCACCGCGAATGCGGGGCGCGCTGCGATCTGCCTTGTTGCCAGCACCATCCAACGCGGCGCGTGCGATTGCGGCACCACACGCCGCAGCACCATCACCGCCACCCAGGCACTGAGGGCGAAGACCGCGATCGCCGCAGCAAAACCGCCGACAGCGATCAAGCCCAGTTTGAGGTCGGCCGAGACCGCCATCAAGAGGGCCACAAACCCGCCCACGCCGGCCAGCAAGACGCCGATCGAAGCCGGCTTCAAGCCGCCCACATCGCGCCGGATGACACGCAGCGGTGGCACCTGGGCCAGTTGCAAGACCGGGGGCAAGCCAAAGCCCAGCAGCAAGCTCATGCCCACCCCCAGACCCAGCAGCAAGGGCCAGATGCTGGGTGCCGGCAATGAAGCATCCACCAAGCCGGCCAGCAGCCAGACAAAGACGAAGTGCACCGCCCAGCCGATGGCCACGCCGATGGCGCTGGCCAACAGGCCCACAAAAGCAAACTCCAGCGTGTAGGCGCCGGCAATGCGGCGCTGCGACAAGCCCAGCACACGCAGCATCGCGCAATCGTCCAGATGGCGTTGTGCAAACTCACGCGCCGCGATGGCCACCGCCACTGCGGACAGCAACGCGGCCAGCAAGGCCACCAGGTTCAAGAATTTCTTGGCACGGTCCAGCGTCTGCTGCATCTCGGGCCGCCCGCTTTGCACCGACTCGACACCCACCCCGCGCAGCGGCGCGTTTTTGATGCGCTGCTCGGTCCAGTCCACAAACCGGGCCACCGTGTTTTCGCCCTTCGAGACGCTCCAGCCCTCCGGCGCGGCCACTGCCAGCCGCCAGTTGACCCGGCTCGCCGGTTGGACCAGCGCGGTGGCTGGCAGGTCTACCTCGGCCAGCATCACACGCGGAGAAAACGCAGCAAAGCCAGCGCCGCGGTCGGGCTCGACGACGATGATTCTGGCAATGCGCAACGTGGCGTCGCCCAACAGCAGCGGGTCACCAACCTTTAGCTGCAAGCTGTCCAGCAGTGCCGGATCAACCCACACGGTGCCGGGCTCGGGGCCGCTGGCCACCAACTGCACGGGTGCGTCGATTGCTTCTTTGACTTGCAGCCGGCCCCGCAGGGGGTAGTCGGAGCTGACGGCCTTGACGGCCACCAGGCGGCTGGCGCCGCCCTGGGCTTCGGTGGCACGGCCCATGCTGGGGAATCCTGCCGATGTGGCCGTCCGCAGCCCCAGCGTTTGAGCCTGTTGGGCCAGCTCGGGTGGCGCGCGGCGGTCGCTGCCGACCACGGCGTCGCCACCCAGCAATTGCTTGGCGTCGCGCTCCAGCCCGCTGCCCAGCCGATCGGCAAAGAAACCCACTGCGGTCAGCGCTGCCACTGCCAGCAGGACCGCCAGCATCAGCAGCCGCAGCTCTCCGGCACGGAAGTCGCGCAGGGTCTGGCGCCAGGCCAGGGTGCTGATGGCCGGGGGCCGCAGTCCGGTGGCGCTGTGCCGGCCAGTGGCGCCAAAACCGGGAGCCACTGGGGTGGCCGAGGCTGCAGTTGTCGATTCGCTCATCCCTGGACGTTAGCTGATCGGGCGCACCTCCACACTGAACCCAAGGGGAAACCCTTGAAGCCGTGGGCAAGTTTCAGCGCGGCTCTGCTGGCTCCGGCCCGCATCCGCCAGGTGGGACGCTGAGCACTTGAACCAAAGCGGAGGCGCTCAGCATCAGGCTGATTGAGCAGCGCGCAAGAGGCTTCAGGGGGCCTGCCCGCCACTTGCAGCGTCAGCCACTGCAGCTGCAAAACAATCATCCAGCGCCTGCAACCAGCGCCGCTTGTCGGTTTCAGGCGCAAAGCTGGCGCTCAAGCTGTTGTGCGCCAGCGCATAGGCCTCAGCCACGCCCAGCGCAGGCAAGGCGTCAAAAGTCTCGCTGAAGTTCTGCAGCAGGTAGCCGCCAAAGTAGGCCGGGTCGTCGCTGTTGAGGGTGGCGCACAAGCCGGCGGCCAGCAGTGCAGGCAGGTTGTGGTCCGAGAGTTTGTCAAACACACGCAGTTTGACGTTGGACAGCGGGCACACCGTCAAAGGCATGCGCGTTTGCGCCAGCCGCTGCACCAGCTCCGGGTCTTCGGTGCAACGCACGCCGTGGTCGATGCGCTGCACCTGCAGCACATCCAGCGCATTCCAGATGTAGGCCGGCGGGCCTTCTTCGCCAGCGTGCGCCACGGCTAACAGGCCCAGCTCGCGAGCACGTGCAAAGACCTTTGCAAACTTCTCCGGCGGGTGGCCTTTCTCGCTGCTGTCCAGCCCCACGGCGATGAAATGCCGGCGCCAGGGCAAAGCTTGCTCCAGCGTGGCAACCGCCGCTTCTTCGCTCAAATGGCGCAAAAAGCACAGGATCAGGCTGGCGCTGATGCCCAGTCGCTGCTGCGCCTGTTGGCAAGCGGCCGACAAACCCAGGATCACGGCCTCGAAGGGCACGCCGCGGTCGGTGTGGGTCTGCGGGTCGAAAAACAGCTCGGCATGCACCACGCCATCTGCTGCAGCGCGCTCGAAGTAGGCCCAGGCCATGTCGAAGAAATCCTGCTGCTTGAGCAACACGCTGGCGCCGGCGTAGTAGATGTCCAGAAAGCTCTGCAGGTCGCTGAAGGCATAGGCCGCGCGCAGGGCTTCCACGCTGGGGTAGGCCAGCGCCACGCCATTGCGCTGGGCCAGCGCAAAGATCAGCTCGGGCTCCAGCGAGCCTTCGATGTGGATGTGCAGTTCGGCCTTGGGCATGGCGCGCAGCAAGGCGTGCAGTGCGGGGCGGTCCAGCGCAGGGCTCGAAGGATCAACAAGTGGGGGCTGAGGCTGTTTCATCGGCGTTGAGGCAACAAGGGTGTGGCGATCCAAAGGACGGCACCTTAGCGCAGAAGTCATCAGCCCGGATGCGGCATTGCTGTGCTGTGTCTGTCAGGCATCTGCCGTCGGGTGTGCGCCTTCGGGCATTTACAAACAGTTTCGTGAAGGATGCCCTACAGGAAAGCCGAAAAGGCGCCGATAGCACCGGCAGAGCCCGTGTTTCACGCCTTTGGACGTGGCACCGGCGCCCTGCCGCTTCTCAGCAATTGCCAAGGTCCCCAGATGCCGCATCCCTTTGCCGCGAACAAGCTCCAGCCCTCAGCCTGGAAACCAGCCAAGAACTCAGGTGGCTTCACGCTGATCGAAGTCATGATCACGGTGGCCATCATCGGCATCCTGTCTGCGATCGCCTACCCGCAATACCGCGACCACATCGTGCGCGGCCAGTTGACCGACGCCATCAACGGCCTGTCGACCATACGCGCGCAGATGGAGCGGCATTTTCAGGACAACCGCACCTACGCCACCGCAGGCACTTTCACCACGCCCTGTGCTGCCACACCGGCCACTGAGCGAACCTTCGGCCCCTTCGTGGTGAGTTGTTCAGGCACCCCCACGGCCACCGCCTTCACGTTGCAAGCGGTTGGCAGCGGCGCAGTGTCCGGATTCACCTTCACCATCAACCAGGCAGAAGTGCGCGCCACCACGGCTGCAGCCACCGGCTGGAACACGTGCGCCACCGGCTGGATGACCAGAAAGGGGCAGGTGTGCTGAAGCGCCATGCAGCCGCCAAAGCCGCTGGACCCGGCATGGCCGGCAAGGCAGGCATGGCCGGCTTCACCTTGATCGAGTTGATGGTCACCATCACCTTGTTGTCGATCCTGATCGGTCTGGCAGTGCCCAGCTTCAGGACCTGGATTGGCAACGCCAAGGTGCGCACGGTGGCCGACGGCCTGCAAACCGGGGTGCGTTTGGCGCAGAGCGAAGCGGTGCGGCTGAACCGCCAGGTGGTGTTTTTCCTGACCAGCAACAACGCCTGCAGCACCGCCATCGATTCCAATGCCAATGGCGCGAATTGGGCCCTGCGCACGGTGCCGATGTTGGCTGGCGAAGCCAGTGAGGCGCTGCGCTGCGGGCAACTCGCAGATATCGCAGCAGGCGTCACCATCACCGGCCCGACGGCCTTGTGCTTCAACTCGATGGGCCGCCAGACAGCCAACGCAACCCCCGGCGTGACGGGCGCCAGTTGCAACCTGGGGTTGGGCCCCGTCAGCACCTACGACATCGCGACAGCGCAGGGCGACAGACCCCTGCGCGTCACCGTCGCCCTGGGCGGCCAACTCCGCATGTGCGACCCCGCGCGCTCCTTGGCTGCGGCAAGCCCGGACGGATGCTGACCATGCGCCCTTCCCTCAAGCAGCAGCGCCATCGTGGCATCTCCCTGATCGAGGTGCTGGTCGTGATCGTGCTGTTCTCCTTCGGCCTGCTGGGTCTGGTGGCGCTGCAAGCCCGTGCGGTGCAAACCTCCATTGGGGCACAAGACAGCAACCGCGCAGCGCTGCTGGCCAACGAGCTGGTGACGCAGATGTGGGGCCGGAACACCGTCAACCTGCCTGCAGCTGCAGTCACGGCCTGGAATACACGCATTGCCAATGCCACCAGCGGCGGCTTGCCCAACGGCGCTGGAACGGTAGTGATCGCCGGCAACGTGGCCACCGTCACCGTCACGTGGCGGCCGCCGCACGAAGACGCCAGCCGCGAATACCGCTACGTGACGGAGGTGTTGATTCCATGAAAAATGCACATCCCTGCACACTCGCCGCCCGCCGCTCTGCAGCAGGCTTCTCGCTGGTGGAGTTGCTGGTGGCGGTGGTCATCGGCATGGCGCTGACGCTGGCCATCACCGGCATGCTGGTGCGCAGCGAAGCCGATCGCCGCACCACCACATCGGTCAACGACACCTCGCAAAACGCCGCCTTCCTGGCCTATACGCTGGACCGCACGATTCGCAGCGCCGGCTCGGGCTACGCACAAGCCTGGCGCCAGGCTTTCGGCTGCAGGCTGCTGGCCAGCCGCAGCAGCGCGCAGGTGCTGCCGCGCACCAGTGCCTTTCCGGCACCCTTTGCCGGCGTGCCACAAAACGTGCGCCTGGCGCCGCTGGTGATCCATGCCGGCGCCGGAGCAGGCGGCTCCGACGTGCTGGCGATCCACACCGGCGCTTCGGGGCTGGGCGAAAACCCCATGCGTGTGTTGCCGGGCTCGGTCACCGGCACCTTGCTGCGCGTGCCTTCTACCGTCGGGCTGCTTGCCGGCGATCTGGTGCTGGTGCTGCAAGACAGCAACAACTGCATGTTGCAGCAAGTGGCAGCGGGCTTTGCGGGAGGCCCCACCCAAGCCGTCAACTTCGGCGGCGTGTATGCCAGCAGCACCATCAACAGCATCGACCTGAGCAGCCTGGGCGTGGCTGCACCTGCCCTGTTGGCGCCCCTGGGCAACGTAGCAGGCAATCAACCCAGCCTCCAGCTCGTAGGCATCGGAGACAACGATGTGCTGTCCAGCTTCGACATCCTGCGCCTGAACGGCAGCGATGCGGCGACGCCCATTGCTGACGGCGTGGTGGAGCTGCGCGCGCTTTACGGCATCGACAGCATCCTCCCCTATGACGGCCGCATCGACACCTGGGTGAGCCCCAGTGCCGCACCCTGGGACGCCGCGACCTTGCTCGACGGCAGCGTGACCTCGCGCGACAACTTGAGCCGCATCCTGGCGGTGCGGATCGGTGTGGTCCTGCGAGGCAACCTGCGGGAGCGCAACGAGGTATCGCGCAACGCCATCACGCTGTTCGGCGATCTCGGTCCCGCTCTGCAGTTGACCCGTCTCGCACCCGCAGCGGGCGTGGAACGGGAACTGCGGTACGAAACCCTGGAAATCACCGTGCCGCTGCGCAACGTGATGCTCAAGCCCGCCGCATGAACGCCCGCAACTCCTACCCCTTTTTCAGCAAGTGCCTGGCAGGCAGGCGCGGCACCGCGCAGCCAGCGCGGTCGCAGCGCGGCGTGACGATGCTGTTCGGCCTGATCGCACTGGCCATCATGATGATTGGCGCGGCAGCCATGGTGCGCTCGATGAACACCTCGCTGTTCAGCGCCGGCAACCTGGGCTTCAAGCGTGACCTGACCAACCAGGCAGAGCGCGCCTTGGCCAACATCATGCCGCTGATGAACGCCGGTGTGCTGAGCTCTGAACTGGCGCGCCAGAGCCACAGCCCGACACAAAACTACAGCGCCATGCTGCTGCCCAGCAACGCCCAGGGTGTGCCCAATGCGCTGGTCAGCGACACGCTGTTCGGCGCCAGCGCCAGAGCAACCAACGACATCGTTGTCGCCGACCAGGCCGTGGTGGTGCGCTACATCGTCGACCGACTGTGCACGGCCGACGGGCTCGCAGACGCCTCACGCTGCACGATGTCCGACCTGGGCGTGCCCTCGGGCGGCAGCGCGAGCGCATTGCTGACGGCGGTCGACAACTCCACCGGCGGCGCAGGCGCGCTGCCGCAGCAGGTTGTCTATCGCTTGAGCATCCGCGTCACAGGCCCACGCAACACGCAGGCCTTTTTCCAGACCACCTTTTCCCGCTGAAACCGAAGCACAAGGAGCCACCCATGGCCAAGCCCAGCTTTACCGCCAACTCCGCAAGCCCGCTGCATGGACCGCACTTTGCCTTGCGTGCAGTCGTTGGCGTCGCCTTGGGCCTGCTGGCACTGATGCCGAACCAGGTTGCGGCCACCACGCCGCTGGCAGACCAACCGGTGTTCAGCAACACCAACGTGCCCGGCAACCTGGCGCTGACTCTTTCTGTGGAGTTTCCAACGGCCGTCAGCGTGGCGCACACGGACGGCAGCTACAACGGCACCCGGACCTATCTGGGCTACTTCGATCCACTCAAGTGCTACGAGTACTTCTGGAGCAGCACCGAAGCGGACCGTCACTTCTTTCCTTCAGGGTTGGCCGCCAACCGCGCCTGTACCGGCACCCAGGGCAGCAAATGGTCAGGCAACTTTCTGAACTGGGCCACGATGCAAACCATCGACCCGTTTCGTTGGGCGCTGACGGGCGGCTACAGGGTGGTGGACACACCCGCGTTGACGATCATCGAAAAGGCCTGGGCCTCCGGGCAAGGCGGCACCGGCAACTTCCCCAACCGCAACTTGCCCAGCACAGCGACGGTGGCAGACAACACGCCACTGAGCTGGAGCAGCATGAACATGCGCATCCAGGGCTTGGGCAACCAGTTGCGCTTCACGCAAAGCGGAAACGTCGACAACACTCCCACGGCCTACAACCCTTCCAGCGCCGTCAGCGCCGGCACCGTGTACGCAGTCAGCGTACGCGTCAAAGTGTGTGACAGCAATGCGGGTTCCGGCCCGATGGAGCCCAATTGCACCGCCTATCCAGCAGGCAACTACAAACCCACGGGACTGATCCAACAGTACGCCGACCGCATCCGCTACAGCGCTTTCGGCTACCTCAACGACAGCAACATCAACCGCGACGGAGCAGCGCTGCGAGCGCGCCAGAAGTTCGTCGGGCCTACTTTTCAGCTGCCTGCCTCACCGATCAGCAGCAACTCTCAGAGCGAATGGGATTCAAACACCGGCGTCTTCAATGACAACCCGGACCCCGGCGACGCCAGCGACACGGCGGCGTTGTTTGGTGTGCCGGTCAGCAACAGCGGCGTGATCAACTACCTGAACAAGTTTGGCCAGATCACTCCGGGCAGCTACAAGACCTACGACAACGTCAGCGAGCTCTACTACGCTGCGCTGCGCTACTTCAGGAATCTGGGTAACGTGCCGGAATGGACCTCGATGTCTGGCGCCAGCACAGCGACCAGGACCACCTGGGTGGACGGTTTCCCCGTCATCACCAACTGGACGGATCCCATCCTCTACTCTTGCCAGCGCAACTTCGTGCTGGGCATTGGTGACGTCAACACGCACGCCGACAAGAACGTGCCCGGCCCCACCGGTTCAGGCAACGAACCCAGCAAGCCGGCGGCCGTGGTGGCAGATACTTCGGTGAACGCGGTACTGGCCACCAACAAGGTGGGCCAGTTGCATGGGCTGGGCAGCGCCCTGGGTGCCGTCAACCCCTTCAACGGCTGCTGCAGCAACAACTCGGCCCTGATCGCCGGTCTGGCCTATGACGCCAACACCAGGGACATCCGGCCGGACGATGCCACCAAACCACAAACCAAAGGCTTCCAGTCGGTACAGACCTACTGGCTGGACGTGCTGGAGTACAGCAACTACAAGCAGAACAACCAGTACTACCTGGCAGCCAAATATGGCGGCTTCAAGGTGCCGGAACTGTTCGACCCCTACACCCGCGCCACCGACATTCCGTTGGACTGGTGGTCCACCAGCGGCGAAAGCGTCTACGGCCAACCCAAGCCCGACAACTACTTTGTTGCCGCCAGACCCGACGACATGGTCAACGGTTTGACCCGGGCCTTCTCCAGAATTGCTGAAAGCCTGCGTGCCTACACCACCAGCTTCTCGACCGCCGTGCCTCAGGTGGCAGAGACAGGCGCCAGGAGCTACAGCGCGCAGTTTGATTCAGCGGGCTGGACCGGCGAGCTTTCGGCCGCAATCACCGACTTCAACGCGCTGACTGGCGAGCCCAGCAGCACAGTGGCCTGGGCTTTCAGCAACAAGCTCGAAACACAGTCTGCCGGCACCGGCTGGAGCACGGCCCGCCGCTTGGTGACCTGGAACAACAGCAGCAACACCGCTGTGCCGTTTCGCGGCGGCACCATCTCTGCCGCCCAGAAAGCTGCGCTGAACACCATTTACCGGACAGGAGACGACAGCGACGATTACCTGAACTACCTGCGCGGCGAAAGGCTGCACGAGGAAGCCTCTGCCGATTCGGCCAGCAGCAAGATTTACCGCACACGCACCAAACTGTTGGGCGACATCGTCGGCTCAAAGCCACGCGTGGTGCTGGGCCCCACCGCGCCGTACTCGGATTCATCCAACCCGGGCTACAGCGCGCACGTGGCGGCCAGGGCCAGCCGCACGCCGATGGTCTATGTGGGGAGCAACTCAGGCATGTTGCATGCAGTCAACGCCACCACGGGCGAGCTCAATTCAGGGCTGGAAGTGTTTGCCTATGTGCCCGGCAGCTTGTATCAAGGGCCCACAGGATCACCCAGCACCACAGGTCTGGCCGCCCGAGGCGACCCGGACTTCACGCACAAGTACTTCGTCGACGCCACGCCAGCGGTTTTCGAGATCGACTTTGGACGCACCGTAGGCGGCAGCGGCACCGACTGGCGCACGGTGCTGGTCGGTGGCTTGGGCAAAGGGGGCAAGAGCTACTACGCCATCGACATCACAGACCCGGGCGCGATCAACGTCACGACTTCCGCAGCCGCCGTCGAGCCTTTGGTGGCAGGCAGAGTGCTGTGGGAGTTCAGCGACCCCGACCTGGGCTACACCTTTGGCGAACCCGCCTCGGTCAAGACCAAAAAGCATGGCTGGGTCCTGATCTTCGTTTCGGGCTACAACAACAGCAACGGCCGTGGTTACTTCTTCTTTGTCAACCCTCGCACGGGCGCTTTGCTGGAGAAAGTGGAAGCCAGGCAAGCGACCGGGCCCTTGATCGGATCACCGGGCAACCAGGCAGGCTTGGCACACGTGCAGGCCTTTGTGCTGGATCGCACCGACGGCACCGCAGACGCCCTGTATGCCGGTGATCTGCTGGGCAATCTGTGGCGTCTGGACGTACGTGCCGCTTCCGGTACCTACCCAGCGCCTGAACTGCTCTCGCACTTGACCGATTCCGGAGGACAGGCACGCCCCGTGACGACGCGCCCATTGGTGATCGTGCAGCCGATGACCAACACCCGCTGGGTCACCGTAGGTACCGGTCGCCTGCTCGACACCAGCGACATCAGCCATGCGCAGCCACAAGCCATGTTCGCGATCCAGGATGGCACCGGCTTGGCCTTTGCTGCCGTGGCGCCTACTGGGTTCACCTATCCGATCCAGCTCAGCAAGCTCAAACAGCTGACCGATCTGACCCAGAAGGTAGTCCTCGACAGGAGCACCGAGATCGGCTGGTACGTGGACCTGGGTGTAGAGGCCGGCTTCGGTTGGCGGGTGATCGCGGAGTCGAGCTCGTTCTTCGGCGTGGTGGAGTTCACCACCATGTTGCCCAACGGTGCAATTTGCACCCCCTCAGGCACCAGCCGGGTCTACGCCATTGATCTGGGTACTGGCCAAAGCACCCTGGTGCAAGCCGACGGCACCACGCCTTTGGCCTTCAGCACCGACCTGGACGGCGTGGCAACCGAACAGCGCTCTTTCAGTGTGGGAGGCAAACACCGCTACGTGGCGAGCAGCAATACGGGCAGAAGCGTGGTGATCCGGACCCGCCAGCCGCCCGCGCTGAACCTGCGGCAATTGAACTGGCGCGAGCTGCCGCTGGCCAACTGAGGCAAGCGAGAAAACGGCGAAGGGCCTGCGGCAAGCGCTGCAGGCCCTATGTTTTCGGACTTCTGTCTTTACAGCGCAGCCGTCCTGGCCCCCCCCACCAAACCCGACTTCTCCGCCTGCTGATCCGCGTGGTAACTGCTGCGCACCATCGCCCCCACAGCAGCGTGGCTGAAGCCCATCTGGGCAGCTTCACGCTCAAACATCTTGAAAACATCCGGGTGCACATAACGCCGCACCGGCAGGTGGTGGCCGCTGGGCGCCAGGTACTGGCCGATGGTCAGCATGTCGATGCCGTGCGCGCGCATGTCGCGCATGGCTTGCAGGATCTCGTCGTCGGTCTCGCCCAGGCCCACCATCAGGCCGCTCTTGGTGGGCACGCCCGGCACTTCTTGCTTGAAGCGCTGCAGCAGGGTCAGGCTGAACTGGTAGTCAGAGCCCGGCCGCGCTTCTTTGTAGAGGCGGGGGATGGTCTCCAGGTTGTGGTTCATGACATCGGGCGGCGCAGTCTTGAGGATTTCCAGCGCGCGGTCCATGCGACCGCGGAAATCGGGCACCAGCACCTCGATGCGGGTTTGCGGCGACAGCTCGCGGGTCTTGCGGATGCAGTCCACAAAGTGGCCCGCGCCGCCGTCGCGCAGGTCGTCGCGGTCGACGCTGGTGATGACGACGTAGTTCAGTTTGAGCGCCGCGATGGTGCGCGCCAGGTTCATCGGCTCGTCCACGTCCAGCGGGTCGGGCCGGCCATGGCCGACATCACAGAACGGGCAGCGGCGGGTGCACTTGTCGCCCATGATCATGAAGGTGGCCGTGCCTTTGCCAAAACACTCGCCGATGTTGGGGCATGAGGCTTCTTCGCACACGGTGTGCAGCTTGTGCTCACGCAGGATCTTCTTGATCTCGTAGAAGCGCGTGCTGGGGGAGCCGGCCCTGACGCGTATCCAGTCGGGCTTTTTCAGCACCTCGGCGGGCACGATCTTGATCGGGATGCGTGAGGTCTTGGCCTGCGACTTCTGTTTGACGGTGGCGTCGTAGACCGGGGTGGGGGTGTCCATGGGCGAAACTGCCAGCGGCAAGGCTGCCGCTTCGTGATTGAAAGCGGCCAGTCTAGGGCAATGACGCCAATTCAGCTTGCCAGTTCAGCTTGCGCCCCAGATGCCAGGCCAGCCGCTCAGCCACTTCATGCCATCCCGGACCCACGCCCAAGGTGCGCAGGTCCACCGTTTTGAGCCCCGCATAGCCACAAGGGTTGATGCGCTCAAACGGCGACAGATCCATCGCCACGTTCAGCGCCAGGCCGTGATAAGCACAGTGCCGGCTGACTTTGATGCCCAAGGCCGCGACCTTGCCGAGCCCTTCAAAACCTGCATCTGCGGGCAGCACCGCGTGGCCTGACGGGTCGTCCAGCCGCACGTAGATGCCCGGAGCGCCACGCACCCGGTGGCCGGTGACGCCGAAGTCGGCCAAGGTATCGATCAGCGCCGCTTCCAGTCTGAAGACGTACTCCTTGACGTAGATGCCCAAGCGGCGCAGGTCCACCAGCGGGTAGGCCACCACCTGGCCCGGGCCGTGGAAGGTGACCTGGCCCCCGCGGTCGGTCTTGAGCACCGGGATTTGCCCGGCATCCAGCACATGCTCGGTGCGGCCTGCCAGCCCCTGGGTGAATACCGCATCGTGCTCGACCAGCCAGAGTTCATCTTCGGTCTGCGGCTGGCGCGTTGCAGTGAAAGCGCGCATCGCAGACTCGGTTGGGCCGTAAGGGCAGCGGTTGAACAGCAAAGTGCGCATGGCGCTGTGCAGTGTAGGCGTGGCCAGGGCGGTTTCAGCTCCAGGCGGTTTCAGCTCCTGCCAAGCGCATGTTCAGGCGCCCGTTCAAGCGCTCACTGACAGCGATTGGCCACCGTGTAGTCGATCACCTGGAGCTTGCCGCTGATGATGTCGGCCTTGGCCGCCTCCACCTTGGTTTTCATCTCGGCGCTGACGAGCTTGGCGTTGTGCTCGTCCATCGCGTAGTCCACGCCGCCTTCCTTGAGGCCCAGCGCGGTGATGCCGGGCCTGACACCGTTGAAGGCTTGCAGCACCGCCAGGTCCACACGCTTGACCATGCTGGTCAGCACACTGCCGGGATGCAGGTGGTTCTGGTTGCTGTCTACACCGATGCTCAGTTTGCCGGTGTCCTTGGCGGCCTGCATGATGCCCAGGCCGGTGGTGCCGGCGGCTGCAAACACCACGTCCACGCCCTGTGCGATCTGTGCTTTGGTCAGCTCGGCACCCCGGGCGGGGTCGGTCCAGGCGGCAGGCGTGGTGCCGGTCATCGCAGAAATCACCTGCACGCTCGGCACAGCGTACTTGGCGCCTTGCGCGTAGCCGCACAGGAACTTGCGTACCAGCGGGATGTCCATGCCGCCCACGAAGCCGACTTTGCCGCTCTTGCTGGCCAGTGCGGCCATCATGCCGACCAGAAAGCTGCCCTCGTGCTCACGGTAGACAAAACTCTGCACGTTGGGCAGCGGCACCACCATGTCGATGATCGCAAACGACAGTTTGGGGAAGTCCTTGGCCACCGCTTCGATGCTGCTGGCCTGCGGAAAGCCGATGCCGACGATCGGAGACGCACCACGCTGGGCAAAGCGCCGCGCCGCCTGCTCGCGCTGCGCGGCGTTCTGGATCTCGAACTCGAGGTAGG
>JBBQIB010000052.1:0-18937 GCA_038324515.1 Burkholderiales bacterium | reverse complement strand
GATTCAACTGCTGCACGGCACCGGCACGACGATGATGGATCTGTACGAAATCGTGCGCTGCAACGAGCATCTGATGCTGGACTTGTCGTTCACCATGATGCGCTACCAAGGCAGCAGCCGGCTCGATGACGACATGCACTTTCTGTTCAAGACCACCGATCAGCTCGTCACCATTGGCTCGGACTTTCCGGAGTACAGCCCGGCTCAGATGCTCAAGCGCTTCGAGTCTTTGACGGCGGGGCTGGAGCCGCGTCGGCTGGAGAACATCATGCACCGCAACCTGGAGCGTTGGTTCCCGCTGCCTTCGGCGCTGACTGCGCCAGCGACAGCCCAGGGTACGGCCTGAGCATCAGCACGCAGCGGGTGCAACTCGACCACGTGTCGTGCGCTCGCTCTCAGCCAGGCGCCGGCGGCTCAAGGCCGCTCGGGTAGCTGCAGCACCTGGCCCGGGCGAATGACATCGGGGTTGCTCAAGCCGTTGGCCTGCTGAATCAAGGGCCAAAGCTCGGCGCGGCCGTAGACACGGCGGGCAATCAGGGACAGCGACTCTCCGTCTTGGACGTAATAGCTGACAGTGACAGCCGCCGCGCTGGCTTGCAGCGGCAGCCACAGCGACTGGCCAATCTGCAGCAAATCAGGGTTGGCGATAGGTGGGACAGCCCCTCTTTGGGCTGCCAACTGGTGCTGTTGCCAAAGCTCGCCCCCGGACAAGACGAGCGCGGCGCCGCGTTACCGCACATTGACGCTGCGCTTTGAGCAGGCTGGAATGTCCTCAAAGGGTGTCGCTGCAGCCAATACCGGCAGCACATGCACGCCGGGTGTGGGCCAGCGCCTGGCGGCCAGCTTCAACTCGGTCAGCGTGTAGCGGCCTGCGCTGACGGCCTCGGGCGTGACCAAAAAAACAAACAGCTGACAACTCTCGATGGCGCTGCGAATGTGTGCGTCAAAGCTCTGCCCGGCGGGCAGGTCCTCGCGGTCGAAGAACACCTGATGCCCCGCCGCTTGCAGCCGGTGGCAAAGCTCTTCGGCCAGCGGCTTGGAGGCCGAGGCGTAGGACAGAAAAATGTTCACGGCGTCCGATGCGGCAAGGCCCGAGCGGACCGCAGCCTGGCCAGCGCTGACCGACGGCTCAGCAAAGACTCAACAAGTGACCAGGCGGCAACTTCCGAGTGGCCCGATGCGTGGCAAGACTTTGGGGTCGTCCCACTATAGGACGCTTGTCTGAGCTTGTCACCCTGCGCCAAGCCCACGAAAGCTTGTGGCTCAGGCAACCGCGACACGCATTCAAGCCAGATTGAAACGGTGGGCTGGGCCAAGCGCGGCAGCAACAACTCAAGGCGCAACTCAGCTCAAGGTGCAAGATAGGCGGCCTGCCACTTTCCAGACTCCCCATGCAAAGCGCCTTTTACGAACGTACCGGAAGAGCCGTCGATGTGCTGCAGATCGCCGATCTGCCCGACCCCGAGCCCGGCCCGGGCGAGTTGCGGGTGCGGCTGCGTTTTTCTGGCGTCAACCCCTCTGACGTCAAGGCGCGCGCCGGCTTGCGCAGCAGCGCGATGCCTTTTGCCCGCGTCATCCCCCACAGCGACGGCATGGGCGTGGTGGATGCGGTAGGCGCGGGTGTGGACGCGGCGCGCATCGGCCAGCGGGTGTGGGTCTACAACGCCGCCTGGGGGCGGGCTGACGGTACGGCAGCAGGCGCTGTCGTGCTGCCTCAGGCGCAGGCCGTGGCTTTGCCCAGCAACACGCCAGACGAGGCCGGCGCTTGCCTGGGCATCCCGGCGATGACTGCGTTGCACGGCCTGCTGTGCGCCGGCGGTGTCGCCGGGCAGCGCGTCTTGATTGCGGGTGGCGCCGGCGCAGTGGGGCACTACGCGATCCAGATGGCGCGACTGCTGGGCGCCCGCCAAGTGCTGGCAACGGTCAGCACACCCGCAAAGGCCGGCGTGGCATTGGCAGCAGGCGCTGACGCCGTGGTCGACTACCGGCTGCCCGACGCCGCCCAGCGCTTGCGCGATCTGAGCCAGTCAGAAGGGGTGGACCGCGTGCTGGAAGTCGACATCGCTGCCAATGCCGCGCTCGATCTGGAAGTGCTGCGCCCCGGCGGCGCCTTTGTCGTCTACGGCAGCGGCAGAGCTGCTTTCGAGCTGCCATTCTTCCCGCTGATCGTGAAGAACCTGAACCTGCACGCCTTCATCGTCTACAACCTCAGCCCAGCCGATCGTCGCCATGCCGAGCAGACCTTGACCGCCTTCTTGGCACGTGGCGCGCTGCACCATGCGATCGCAGCCAGGCTGCCTTTGGCCGCAGCAGCCCAAGGCCACGAGCTGGTGGAAAGCGGCAGCGCCGTGGGCAACGTGGTGCTGCAAGTCAGTTAATGGTGCTTGCCCCGGCAGCCGCCGTGCACCACGTTGTCTTCAGGTCCTCAAGCCTTGGCGGCGGGCAGGAGCCGGTCGGACGACAGTGTCATCAGGATGTCTGCATACCAGGCCAGGTTCAGGCCCAGGCTCTCGTCCTGGGCTCGGTCGCGGCTGCTCAGATCCATGCGCGCCGAATGCACGCCCAGCAGCTTCCAGGGCAGCTCGCCGCGCTGGTCCGCCGGCCCGGGTGCTTGCATCACCACCGCTGCACCGCTGGTGCCGCGGTGGGTGCGAGCATCGGTCAGAAAGTAGCCCTGCCCCTGAAAACGCAAGCCGTAGGCCGAGGCCACCACCGCCTGGCGCACCACCGGCAGGTGGTGCAAGGTGTCATGAAAGCCGAGTGGAAAACCCAGGATCAGGATCGCCTGGCCTGCTGGCACCTTGTCGGTGTCGCGCTGCAGATGTTCTGGCGTGAAAGCGCGCAGGTCCACCGTGGCGGGCAGGGCGTGGCGGTCAATCTCCAGCATCGCCACGTCGATCTCGCCGCCATCGTCCTTGCCCTGCCGCCACAGGCTCTTGCCCTGCGCGTACAGCGGCATGCCAAAGCCGGTGGACTTGGCCAGATCACCTGCTTGTGTGTGGATCTCCAGCTCGATGCGGTCGGGGTGGTGTTTGCCCGGCTCGTCCACAAACACGTGGCGGCTGGTGACCACCCACAGGCGGCCCTCGCGTTCAAAGAAAAACCCGCTGGCGTTGGTCAGCGGCTGTTTGCCATAAAAGGTGCCGATGCGAGCGGCTGTCAGCAGCAGAGGATCGATCACGGGGTGCGATACAGGTTCATGGGGTCAAGCATAGCCCTTTGCGCCGGCACCCGGGACACTGCCGGCTTCGGCCCCGCAAGGCACCACAGTTGTTGCGCTGGCGCGCGAATCGCGACAAGGTGCTCGGGATTACGCAGTGCCGCACGACGCCGGTCAGGGTTTGCGTTGCCGGCCGAAGACCTGCGTCCAGTAGATGCCCATGGCGCTGCGCTTCTCTGTTGCGTAGGCAGCACCCATTTCTGCGTAGTCGGCGGACATGATGTTGGCGCAGTGGCCAGGGCTGGCCAGCCAGCCTGCCACCACCTGCTCTGGCGCGGCCAGGCCGGCGGCGATGTTCTCGCTGACCGTCCGCCATGGGTAGCCCTGCTGTGTCGCGCGCTGTGCGGCCGTGTCGCCCGCCGGGTCCTCATGGCTGAAGTAGTCGCGCTCGGCCATGTCGCGGCTGTGCACCAGCGCAGCGGCGCCCAACGCGTCACTCCACGCCAGCGGGCTGGTGGCAGCAAAGTGTCGGCCGCCGCACTGCCGGGATTTCGCCCGCGCCTGGTTGGTGAGCTGCAGCACCTGCTTCGCAGCTTCGCGCCAGTCGGCCAGGTCCGCAGGCAGCAGCGGCTGGGCCAGGTTGATGCGCCAGGTGTTGCCCTTGCGCGAGACGCCGATCTCAGAAAAGCGCCGATCGCGCAGGCTGCTGCAATAACGGCTGCGCAGAAGTGCCGCAGCGCGCTTCACGTCGCGGGCGCCGGTGACGACCACGGTCGTCGCGGCCGCCGCTCGGTAGCCGGCTGCGGCCAGCGCCCGGCCCAGGTCGTCGCCATGCGTCGAGGGCCGTGCGCGCGCCAGCGCGGGCGACGGCGCCAGCGGCGGCAGCGGCGGGGCCGAGCTCCCCGAACAGTCCCGCGGCTGCTCGCGGATGGCATTGATCAGGCTGGCGAGCTCGTCCTTGCCCTCGGCCTGCGCGGTCGTCGGCGCGAACGACGCCGCGGCGATCACCACGATCACCACGATCGCCGCGAACGGTAGTGCGACACGTACACCTGCCTGCGACATGCAGTCCTCCTGACCAGAGCGCCTTGGCGAACGGCGTGCCCGGCCAGGATCGAACGACGGCACGCGCCTTGCCTTTGTCTCCATCCCCAAGTCGCGATGAAAGGATCTCCCCATGTCCAGTGCAGGCAAACCCTCAGGCCCCGGCAGCCCGTTGAAGGAACGCAAGGACGCCGCCAAGGAACGCGAAGGCCGTGACCAGCTCGAGCCGCGGCTGCCCGATGCCGATGACGGCGTCGACGGCGAAGGCACGTCGCCGGGCCGCAGCGCCACGCGTGCGCGCCATGCCGTACGCGACGTGCACACGCCGAACGATCCCGACTGAAGCGTGCACCCGGCGCGCCGGCTCAGTGCCGGCTGCGGTCTGGCAGCGCCAGATGCCCGAGCAAGCTGTGGTGGCTCCTTCAGTGAGTCCGGTGTCGCGGCCTTCGAAACCGCCCGCCAAATCGGCTTCGGTTGCGGCACGATTTACCGGATGCGACCCACGCGTAGCCGCTGCTCGAGCACCGTGAATGGCTCTCCGACCGGCCGCTCGCTCATCGAGCGGTGGCGGCGCGGCCCAGTTTCATGCCGGCGCCCCGCGCGATCAGCGGATCAACCGGTCCCAGCTGCCGTGGTGCTGCCTGATCGCCCCGCGAGGCAGGCTGGCGACGATCAGCAGCAATCCTGTCACCACCGCGAAGACCGCTGCGGCCACGCCGGCCGGCCAGATCAGTGGCACCGCCGCCAGCGCCACGCCCAACGGCACGATCAGCAAACGCAGGATGCGCGCCACTTCGGCCGCGGCCAGCGACACCACCGTCAGCACCAGCGCGCCGATCAGGTGATGGGCATTGGCCACGCTGCCTTCCACACCCAGCAGCGGCCGCGTGAAGAACAGCATCAAGCCAAGCACCAGCGCCAGGCCCAGGCCCCGGCTCAGGCCGACACCGCCGCCCACCATATCGGCCGCCACCACGCCAGGGCGCTGGTCGAAGATGTCGGCGGGCGATTCGCTTTGCGCCTGGCGTGCCGGGCCACTGGGACTCTCGTCGGTGTCGCCCAAGAAGAACACCCGCAGCAGGCTGCGCCCAGCGCGCTTGCGGCGCCGCAGGAACTGCAGCGTGACCACCAACTCGTCGAGCGAATAGGGAATCTGGATCAGCACCGCCACCGCACCGATCAGCGCAATCGTGCTCCAGGTGCCGATCAGGATCGGCTGGATGACGATGAACGCGATCGACGGGATGCCCAGCGGCGCGATCATCAAGCCGAACAGCACCACCAGCCACGGCATGGTGCGCCAGCGCATGCGCGAGCCGACGATGCCGGTGAGGATCTCCAGCAGGTAGGTGCAGCCGCCCACTGCCGCGTCCGACACCGGCCAGGCCTCCGAGACGAAACTGGTGACGATCTCCTCGGTGCCGTTCTTCGGGTCGGTCGGGTTGCCGACGAAGAACGGGTCTCACACATCGGGGATGTAGCCCAGTTGGTAGCCCGCCAGGCAGCGCGACACATACAACAGCCCCACCACCGCGAGCGCGATGATCGGAATGCGCTGCGTCCAGTTCGATGGGTTATAGCTCCAGCCCGGCGGCACGACCGGACCGTGCAGCGCTGCGATCGCCGAGACCCCGGGCCCAGGCTTGGTGCAGACCGCGAAGCCGAAGACGGTCATCGGCCATCTTGACCATGAAGGGGCGGATGAAGGGCTGCTCGCCGTCGTCGATGGCATCGGGCACCACCGGCTCCAGCCGGCCCTGCACCCACGCCCCGGCTGCGGCCACCGCCTTCGGCAGGCGCAGCGGCTGCTCGGACGGCCCGGGCGGCACGTCGCCCGGGGCCACGGCAGGGCCATCCGGGAAAGTCGGCGACTGGCGCGACACGGCAGGCTCAGGACCGTTCAAACATCAAGGCCGCGTTCTCGCTCGCCGGTGTGGTCTCCGTCGGCAGGTGATTGGGCGGGCGCAAGCCGACGTCCTCGCTGCGCAGACCCGGCCTGGAGTCGAGGTCGGCGCCGGCTTCCCATTCGCTGACATGGACGATGCGCACCTGGACCACGGCGAGATCAGGGTCGCTCAGGCCGCCGGAGAACCAGGCGTCGGCTGAGCGGTTCCACAGAGACTTCGCCTTGTCGGCATCCTCGACGACCAGTGCCGTGCCGGTGACCGAGATCCAGCAGGCGTCGCCTGAGGGCGAGTAGGCGACGTTGACCGAGGGCTCGGCGGCGAGTTCGGCAACGGAGTCGCTCTTCCTGGACATGAAGAACCAGAGGCTGTCGTCGGCGTCGAGCGACGTGTTCTGCATCGTCATCGGCCGCGAATGCAGGTGGCCGTTGGTGTGGCGGGTGGTGAACATCGCGAACTTGCAGTCCTTGATGTCGTTCCACAGTGCCTGGCGCGAAGGATGTGTGGCCTCTGTCATTGGAAATCTCCACTGTGAGTGTGCGCCCCGGAGTTTGGAGAGGGCATATGAAGCCTCGAAGGCTCCTCCAACGCACGGCTTGCGTCTGTAGGACACGCGCCCTTTCGTCGAGCGTGCAAGCCGACGGGCTCGCTTTCCTTTCACATCGACATCCTCTCCGAAGCACATGTCGCGCGTGCCGGCGTCATTCGTCGGACTGACGGGGCGGACGATGGCTTCCGCTCGCCAAGCGCGTGGTGCGCCTCTTTTCCTACCTGCCCTGAAACATCCCGCCGTGTCAGATTCCCAGGCGTCGACCTCGTCATCGCCGTCAACACCTGTCCGGCACTCGCGAAAGAACGCGTTCAGCGGCCTCAGCGCACACTGGCAGCCGCCGCTGCAGGGACGCGCCGAGCCTCGAATTCCAGCGGCTTGTTGCTGTCGAACGAACCGATGGTCTGCAGGCGCAGCGCCAGCCGTTCGTCGGGCGGCTGGCCGTGCAGCTCAGCGCTGTAGCGGTGCGTGATCTCTCGGGTCTGAGTGCCCATCGACTGCTGAGTAAGGGTCTCGAAGCGCAGGTTGCTGCCGTCGAACTCCAGCTTCTCGATGGCGCGCGGATAGCTCAGGAAGGTGGCGGTGCCGGTCAGCTGCCCGGCATGGTGCTTGAACTCGAAGCGTTCGTCGTGCTTCGCGCCCCAGTCGTATCTGACCTCAGCCTGCCAGCTGCCGACCAGCCGCGACGACGGGTCGGCCGGCACCCAGGGTTTCAGCCAGCCCGCCGCAATGAGGCTGGCGGCGACCGCTGCGCCGCCCAGTGCCCAGGGCCAGACGCTGCGCTGCCGAGGCAGGCCGATGGCGTCGGCCAGGCGGCCGATGTCGGCGTCCCAGTGCGCGTCGCTCAGGCTCACCGCATGGCGTCGGGCCAACGGCACCAGCGGCAAGGGCAGGTCGGCCTCGGCTGGCATCTCGGCGCCGGGCAGCAGCACCGGCACCACACGCGCGCCGCTGTCCAGAGCCACTGCAACTTCCAGGCGTACGAAGTCGTCCTCTTCGTCGATGCGCCGCTGCCCAGGCGCTTCGCCCCCGGCCCAGCGTGGGCCGATGAGCACCAGCACCGCTTGCGCGCTGGCCAGACGGGCGCGGATCGCGGCGACGAAGTTCTCGCCGGGCGGGATGTCGAGCACGTCGCGAAAGACGCTGCCGCGGCCGAGGCGCCTTTCCAGCGCCTCTTCCAGCCGGCCGGCATAACCGGCGGCGTCGTCGCGCCGGTAGGAGATGAAGATCCGGTTCGCGCTGTGGTCCATGCGTCGCCGTTGGTGAACCGCGCGGTCCGTCGCGGCGGCGCCGCAGGGTTGGCTGGCTCGAGAGACCGGACGATACAGGCCTTTTGGCTTGTTCAGCGGTGCCAAGCGGTCAACTGCGGTTTCCAGGTTCATCCTTGCTGCAGGGCGACAACAGTGGCGCCCGACTCAAAGCAGGGCGCAAAACCTGAGCAGCAGATGGGGATGGGCCTGAACCGGATCAAACCGCGTCAAAACCGCGACCGCCGGTCGAACAACTGCAGCGCCAGTCGCAAACCACCAGGCACCCTACGGGCCCCCCGATTTCTTGGGCTTGAAGCCTTCTTGCTGCAGCACGTCGATGACACGCAGCACGTGGTCGCCCTGCACTTCCAGCACACCGTCCTTGCAGGTGCCCCCGGCGCCGCAGGCACTGCGCAGCCGCTTGCCCAGATCGGCCAGTGCGTCAGCGGGCAGCGGCAGGCCCCGCACCACCGTCACGGTCTTGCCGCCCCGGCCTTTGCTGTCGCGGCTGACGCGCACCTGCGCAGCCGCCTTGTCAGCGGCCGAGGGTGCCGCGCCGGCAGCTGCCAGGCGGCATCGGCAATCGGCTTTGGCCTGCCGGCAAGTCGGGCACACACGGCCCACATCGGTGGAATAAACCAGCGCCATCTGTTGCACCTCCAGCCACGATCATCGCGCAGCGGCGGGCTGGCTGGCACAGGCTCCTCTCAGGTCCGTGCAGCTCCCTGTAGGTCCCTGCAGGTCGGTGCAGCTCGATCCATCGCAGCAGGATCAGGCGGCCGCTGCGGTTGCCGGCGCTTGATGCGACAGGCTGCGGATCTGGTTGACCAGCGTTTGCTTCATCACCTCGGCTTGCGCGTTGTCACCCTGGCAGGTGCCTGCGGCATGGTGGCCACCGCCGCCATGGGCCAGCATCAGGCTGCCGACATCCATCGCGTTGCCGCGGTCGAAAATGCTCTTGCCCACGGTGTAGACGGTGTTCATCTTCTCGCGGCCCCACATCACGTGCATCGAGATGTCGCACTGCGGGTACATCGCATAAACCACAAAGCGGTTGCCGGCGTGGATGACTTCTTCGTTGCGCAGGTCCAGCACCACCAGGTTGCCGTGCACGTCGGCCACACGCTGCAACTGCTGGCGGAAATACGCATGCTGCGCGAAGAAGAGCTCGACCCGCTCTTCGACATCAGGCAAGGCCAGGATGTCGGCGATCGGCATGTCCCGGCAGCAATCGATCAAGGTCATCATCAACTGGTAGTTGGAGACCCTGAACTCGCGAAAGCGGCCCAGCCCGGTGCGGGCGTCCATCAAGAAAGACAGCAATTCCCAGCCTTGGGGGTGCAACACGTCCTGGCGGCTGAAACCTGCGGAATCGGCCTTGTCCACCGCTTCCATCATCTCGTCGCTGATGTTGGCAAAGCGCGCTTTACCGCCGTAGTGGTCGTACACCACACGGGCGGCCGACTTGGCGTCAGCCTTCAGGATGTGGTTGCTGCGCTCGGTACCGGCGTTGCGTTGCTCTTCGCTGGCATGGTGGTCAAAACAAAGGCCGCAGCCCGGCACGTAGGGCAGGTTGGTGATGATGTCGTTGGCGCTCACCGCGACCTTGCCGTCCTGCATGTCCTTGGGGTGCTGAAAGACGATCTCACCCAGCATGCCCAGTTCCTTGAGCAGCACGGCGCAGACGAGGCCGTCCATGTCGCTGCGGGTCAGGAGGCGGTACTCTGGGGGTGATGCAGTCATGAGGCAGCTCTCGGACAAAAAACAAGAAGGAAGTTGCAAGAAGACCTTGCGACGGGCGACGCGTTGGCGTTTGCGGCCGGGTGCCTCGGACGTTTGACACTTGGCATTTGGCATTTGGCCTGTGCACAGGCAGCGCATACAGGCATCTATCGACAGCCTGCAGCCACGGTTGAGCACGCTTGTGGGCCCGCAGAGCGGCAGCTTGCCAACAAGTCGGCAAATCGAGGAGGCTTGTCGGGTGACTCAGAGACGTGGCTCAGTGACGTGGCGCAGTGACGCGGCTCAGTGACGTGGCGCGGTACGTGGCCCAGTACGTGGCCAAGTACGTGGCCCACGTCATGCCTCAGGCAGGCGCTGCCGGGCAGCGCCGTCGTCTCAACGCGGCAGTGCTCATGAAGCTTTCCAATGACCAGGGGCGTGGCCCCACATCGTGAAAATCAAGGCGCGTTGAGGCCTGGGCGATCGAGCCAGTGGCCCAGCGTGTCGAGCACGGTCTCATGGCTGATAACGCTGCCCTCGCTGCTGGCGCTTTCAAAGCCAGCAGCGCCGAGCTCGGCCAAGGCATCCGCCATTTCCGCTTGCCGACGCTGCGCCTGGTTGCTGGTCAGCGGCAGGTGCATCAGCGCGCGCTGTGCGGTTGAGGCCGCGTGCAACTTCACCGCCAAGGGCCACTGTCCAGCGCGCACCGCAAGGCTGGCGCAGACATCGATGAACTCTTGCGACACGTAGCGGTGCGGCATCTGCCGCAAGGTCTTGCACACACCTTGCAACCGCTGCTGCGCCAAGGCCAGGCCCTGGATGCGGAGTTGATCCTGCGCCTGTGAGGCGCCAGACACGACAGACGCGCCAGACGCGCCACACGCGCCGGAAGGACCCGGAACTTTCATCACCGCCACCCAGGCCAGGTTGAGGTGCTCGATGAGGCTGCCCAGCTCCGAGCCGCGCTGCAGGCTGACCTGCAAGCCTTCCTTGAAAAAAGCCTCGGCGGCGTCCATGTCGTCGCGTTCGATGGCCATGAATGCCAGTGCATTGAGTGCATCGCTGACTGCCGGCAAGGCCCCCGCATCGCGCGCACGGCGCAGGCTGTCCTGCAGCCATTGCTCCCCCATCGCCGGTTCGCCCGACTTGATGGCCATGCGGCCGGCCAGGCACAAAGCCACGGCAGCCCCCGTTTCGTCGCCCAGGGCTTCGGCCTGGCGCAGTGCGGCCCGGGCATGCACTGCCCCTGGCTCAAACGCCCCCATGAACAGGCACAACTGCGCCGCCAGGCGCAGCGCACGGGCTGCAGGGACGGAGACGGGGACGGAGACAGGCATGGAGACAGGCCCTGCCATAGCCGCAGTCAGCGCAACCTCTGGCCTGGTATGTTCAGGTTGGGCTGCAAGCGCTGCGCGCGCCAGTGCGGCTTCGGTGGCTTTCAGCCCGGGCTCCAGCAAGCCGGTTGCAAACCAGAACTGCTTCAAGGCCGCTGCCATGTCCATCGCCGCGCCGGGGCTGGCATGCTGCAAGCCCCAAGCCAGGGCCTGCAGCAGGTTGTCGCGTTCGGTATCGAGGCGCGCCTCCCAGCGTTTGTGTTCGGGGCCGTAAGGGTGCTGTTCGGCTTGGTGGGCCAGTGCATGCAAGTAGCTGAAGTGGCGCGCTTTCAGCACCTGCATCGAAGCTGGCGGCGCCAGCGGCAACGGCACATCGATGTCGCTTGCAAAGGCCGCACGCGGGGCCTGCTCTGCCTGATCGGCCTGGTTCAGCAAATACTCCCTGACCGTTTCGAGCATGCCGTAGCGCGCTGTCTCCGCGCGCTGGGTGACGTGGATCAATGCGCTGTCGGCCAGCAGCGTCAGGCTGTCCAGCACCGCCACGCTCTGGTGGGGCGCCTGCACCAGGGCGCAAGCCAGATCGAGGTCAAAGCCGCCCACGCACACTGACAAGGCGGACAACAGCCGCTGCTCTTGCAGCGGCAGGTGCTCAACGCTCCAGCGCAGCACTTCGTGCAGGGTCTGGTGGCGCGAGGCCACTTGTGTGCCCTGGGTCAGCAGCGCAAAGCGTTGCGCCAACAGCGCATGCAACTGGCGCACAGACAGCACCTTGATGCGCGCTGCCGCCAGCTCCAGTGCCAGCGGAATGCCATCCAGCCGCCTGCAGATGTCGGCCACCAGCGGCGCGGTGTGCGGCTCCAGCTCGAAGCCCGGTGTCTCGGCCTGCGCCCGTTGCACGAAGAGCTGCACCGCTTCATTCTCGGCGATTTCTGGGTCGATGGCCGCATCGGCCTGCGCCGCGACAGGCTGAGCCTGCCGCCCTGCAGGCAGCTCGGGGGCTTGCATCGGTTGCACGCTCAACACCCGCTCACCCGGAAGCATCAGCGCTTGCCTGCTGGTAGCGAGCAGACTGACACGCGGCGCGGCGCTGAGCAGCTCGGCCAGCATCGGCCTGTGATCTTGCCGCGCTGCGCCAAGCGGCTGCAACTGCTCGCAGTTGTCGATCACCAGCAGCAGCTGGCGCGCTTGCAGATGCTGCAGCACTGCCGACCACAACGCGGCAGCAGGGGCGCTGCCGCCCTGCGCCACGCCCAGTGCGCGGGCGATCACGCGCGGCAGCTCGGCACTGTCCTGCATCGGCGCCAGATCGACAAAGCAGATGCCATCGGCGCAGCCTTGAAAGGCTGGCTCCGGCTTGCCGTCGGCCGTCTGACCTGCTGCGAGGTTGGCGGCCAACTGCAGCGCCAGACGGGTCTTGCCCATGCCCCCCAGTCCCGTCAAAGTCAGCAGGCGGGTCTGCTGCAACTGCTTGCGCGCCCACAGCAACAGCGCCTGGCGACCCACGAAACTGGTGCGCGGGGGCGGCAGGTTGTGAGTGGGTTTGGGTGAGGTGCCGGCTGGGTCTGTCGCACTTGCGGCGGGTACATCCGGTGCCGAGCGCGGCGGTGGCCCCAACTCTTGCACCGGCCACACGAAGCGGTAGCCCAGGCCGCCTACGGTGGCGATGGCGTCCCTGCCCAGCAGCTTGCGCAAATGCGAAATCTGCACATGCACATTGGCCTCTTCGACCACCAGGCCGGGCCAGGCGGCGTCCAGCAGGGCACCCTTGCTCAGCAACTCGCCGGGCTTGGCCACCAGTGCAATCAGCACGTCCAATGCCCGCGCGCCCAGCGCCAGCGGCTGGCCCTGCTGCAGCAACTGGCGCCCGCTGGGGCGAAGTTCGAAGGCGGCAAATTGACAGGCTCGTTGCAAACCGGGTCCCGCTGGGCCATGAAAAAGAGAGACGACGCCTGGCCACTGGTGGCGCCGACACCGCGCAGTGACCATTGTGGCGCCTGCCCAGCCAGACGGCCATGGGGCTTGGCTTGAAGCGGCGCGGCATGGAAGCGTTCAGTCTTGCCATCAACATCAGCTCACCATCCAGCCGACCGACAGCCCAAGCGACAAACAAGTCAGCAAACAGGAAACCCACAACGCCGCCAGCATCTGAGGCGCGTCACTTCCCAGCTCCGGTACAGGGCGGCCGTCCAGCTGGGCAGTGAGTTCAGCCGTCCAACGGCCTTCCCATTCAGCACACCAGACCAGCGGTGCTGAATCCGTTTCGGCCAAGGCGGCTTGGTTGAAGGACAGAATTGGCGTGGCAGGCATGCTGTGGGCTCCTAAGCAGTTGTTGCGGTTGTTGGGGTTGGATAGGCGGGTGAACTTGGCACTTGGCACTTGGCACTTGGGACTTGAGACTTGGGACCGGGCACTTGGCACTTGATGCCGTCGTGCGCAATGACCCCAATGTCGGCGGAGGTGGCCCGGCAAGTCCTTTAGAAGTACTAAAGTGTTCTAAAACATGGCGGGCCAGCCACCAACTCAGGAATCGAACCCATGCCCTACCGCAGCCGTGTCGGCGCCCAAAGCTGGTCTTTCGCAGACCTGCGTGAATTGCTGGCCAAAGCCAGCCCGATCCGCAGCGGCGACCAGTTGGCCAACATCGCCGCCGGCAGCGCGCAAGAGCGCGTGGCGGCTTGCGGCGCGCTGGCCGATGTGCCGCTGGCGGCCTTCTTGCAGCAGGCCGTGGTGCCCTTTGAGAGCGACGAGGTCACGCGACTGATCCATGACAGCCACGACGCGGCAGCTTTTGCGCCGGTGGCCGCGCTGACGGTTGGCGCCTTCCGTGACTGGCTGCTGTCTGAGGCGGCATCTTCAGCCAACTTGCAAGCACTGGCGCCAGGCCTGACACCGGAGATGGTGGCCGCCGTCAGCAAGCTGATGCGCAACCAGGACCTGATGGCGGTGGCGCGCAAGGTGCAGGTGGTGACACGCTTTCGCAACACCCTGGGCCTGCCAGGACACCTGGCGGTACGGCTGCAGCCCAACCACCCCACCGACAGCGCCGCCGGCATCCTGGCCAGCATGCTGGACGGGCTGATGTATGGCGCCGGCGACGCGGTGATCGGCGTCAACCCGGCGGCCGACAGCGTGCCGGCGCTGGTGCAACTGCTGCACTTGCTGGACGAGGTGGTGCAACGCCACGCCATCCCCACCCAGAGCTGCGTGCTGACGCACGTCACCAACACCTTGCAGGCCATCGAGCTGGGCGCACCGGTGGACCTGGTGTTTCAGTCGATTGCCGGCACCGAAGGCGCGATGCGCAGTTTTGGCGTCGATCTGGCCTTGTTGGACGAAGCCCACGCCGCAGCACAGTCGCTGCAGCGCGGCACGCTGGGCAACCACCTGATGTACTTCGAGACCGGCCAAGGCAGTGCCTTGTCAGCCAACGCGCACCACGGTGTGGATCAACAAACGCTGGAAGCCCGCGCCTATGCCGTGGCCCGTCGCTACAAGCCGCTGCTGGTCAACACCGTGGTCGGCTTCATCGGCCCTGAATACCTGTTTGACGGCAAACAGATCGTGCGCGCCGGGCTGGAGGACCATTTCTGCGGCAAGCTGCTGGGCCTGCCGATGGGCTGCGACATCTGCTACACCAACCACGCCGAAGCCGATTCTGACGACATGGACAACCTGCTGGTGCTGCTGGCCGCCAGCGGCTTGAACTTCGTGATGGGGGTGCCTGGTGCCGACGATGTGATGCTGAACTACCAAAGCACGAGTTTTCATGACGCGCTGTTTGTGCGGCAATTGCTGGGCCTGAAGCGGGCGCCTGAATTCGAAGCCTGGCTGCAAGGCATGGGCATCACCGACCCACAGGGCCGGCTGCTGCCGGCGCGCACTGCGCCAGCGCTGGCGAGTGCGATGGGCAGACAGCTGCAAAGCCTGGGTGTCCCCAGTGGCCCAAGCAGCGCTGGCAGCCACACCACTCACCCTGGCCAGCCACCGCGCCAAACAGGGACTGACAGCGCCGCGCCGCACCCCGAGCCAGGCAGCCATTGATGGGCCAGCCGCCGACCACCATCACTGCAGGCTCAGCCACTGCAGCGACACAAAGCCCAGACGATGCGCTCCCCGCCACGACCCCCGCCACATCACCCGACCCCTGGGTGGCGCTGCGCAGCCACACCCCTGCGCGCATCGCCCTGGGCCGCAGCGGCAACAGCCTGCCCACCCACGAAGTCTTGCGTTTTGCCGCCGCCCACGCCCAGGCGCGCGACGCTGTGCACGTGCCGCTGGACCGCCAACTGCTGGACGAACAGTTGCACGCCAGCGGCTGGCAGACGGTGCTGATCCAGAGCCGGGCCGATTCGCGCGCCACCTATTTGCGCCGGCCCGACCTGGGCCGGCGGCTGCACGCTGACAGCGCACAACAACTGTTGGAACTGGCGGCCCACCCAGCCTCAGAGCCAGCACCAGAATCGACAGCGACAGCGACAGCGACATCGGCATCGGCATCAGCAGCGCCAGACCTGGCCCTGGTGGTGGCCGACGGCCTGAGCGCCAGCGCTGCCCAACAGCACGCACTTGCCACCCTGCAGCACCTGCGTCTGGCTTTGCAAGCATCAGCGGGCGGCGCGCTGCGTCTGTCGCCAGTGTGCCTGGCGCACCAGGGCCGCGTTGCGTTGGCCGACGAAGTGGGCGCTTTGTGGCGGGCGCGCGCCGTGCTGATCTTGTTGGGTGAGCGTCCTGGCCTCAGCTCGCCCGACAGTCTGGGCGCTTACCTGACCTTTGCGCCAAACATCGGCCGCAGCGATGCCGAACGCAACTGCGTCAGCAACATCCGGCCACAAGGCCTGCCACCCGCGCACGCAGGTGCACGGCTGGCCTGGCTGGTACTTGAAGCGCTGCGCCGCCAGATCAGTGGCGTGGCGTTGAAAGACGACAGCGCTGCTTTGCTGCTGGCCCACGGCGCAAGCCAGGGCGTGCCGTAGCTTCCAGGGTCAGCAAGGTCTGATCGTGCTGGACCAGATCCGCACGCTCTATCGCGCACGCTTGGTCAAGCGCCTGGGCGCGCTGCGCGAAACGCGCTGCGCATACCCACGCTGCTGACTGTGCAGGCCATGTTCGCACCCTGAAGGATCAGCGCGGGCCGGCGGCCAGCGTCACCATTTAGGCGGCAGCTTCCTGAGCAGCACGATGCGCTCGCGGGAGACCTCGATGTAGCCGCCCTTGGCCAGGTCGGTCAGCAGCCGGTTGACCATCGCCTTCGAAGCCCCCACGCGCTCGGCGATGCGCTGCTGGCTCAGCGGCCCGGGCACGACACGCAGGCCCTTGTCGTCGATCGCCAAGGCGTCGAACAGCCCCACGAGCCGGCCGTAGACGTCCACCGAAGCCAGGCGGCCTACGGTTCGTGTGAGGGCGCGCACGCGCTGCACCAAGCGCTGGATCAACTGGAACGCGAGTTCGGGCCGCTGCGCCAGCACACGTTCGGCCTCGGCCCGCGTCACGCGCGTCAGGCGGGCTCGCGTGGTGACCTGCACGGTGGCCGAGCGGGGCTCACCGTTGAGCATCAGCTCGCCGAAGAGCTCACCCGCACACAGCGTGTTGAGCTCGACCACGCGCCCGCCGTCGCCGGCGACGAAGGCGCGCAGCTCGCCTTCGTGGATGAGGTACATGCAGTCGGCCACCTCGCCTTCGGTCACCACCGTGGTGCCGGCCTCCCAGCTGCGTGTCTGGCCCAGTCGGGCCAATTCGGCCAGCAGGTCGCTGGAAGTCTCTGACCTTGCCCCTTCAAACATGCCTTCTCCTGGCTTGCACTGCAGGCGGCGACTGTAGCGGCACGGCCAGCCGGTCACTATTGAACGGCGTTGCGCCCGGCGACCCTGGCGCCGCGATGATGCTTTCATCGGTCGCCCATCGCAGGCCGTTTCAGGAGAGCCCACCATGACCCACCGTACTGCCTTGTTGATCTCTTCCGTCGCGCTCGTCGGGGCCTGCTTCGCCCCGGCTTCGCAAGCCCAGCCCGTGCCCCTGCGCGATAAGCTGCATGCCAACGCCGTGTCCTCGTTCCAGCAAGGGCGCTTCCCCGAGGCCTACGGCCGCTTCGTCGCCCTGGCCGATGCCGGCCATGCACCCGCCGCTGAACTGGCGCTGTTCATGTCGCAGAACGCCACCACGCTGTTCGGCAAGGACTGGGACGTCAGCCAGGAGCAGCTGACGGCCTGGGCTGCTCTCACCGGCCGGCCCGCGCCCGTGCTGCAGGCGCGCGTCTACCCGCGCACCCAGGCACGCACCAGCGCTCAAGCGGCGGTCGCATCGCGCTGAGCCTCGCCCCTGGTCCATTGCGACCGTCGCGCCGCTGCGGCTGATCGACCCGCACACCGGCCTGCTGTTCGCCAAGGACTCGCGCAAGGCGGCGGGCGGCAAGGTCCAGCGAGCTGGCTCGTCCGGCCTGCGGGCGCTCTACGGCCCTGCGCCAGTGGCGCATTAGACTTTGTCGATGCCCACCCCAGAAGACCCCGAGCAAGCCCTGCTGGACGCCATCACCGACCTGCGCGCCCGCCGCACCGTGTTGGGCGACGCGCTGGTCGATGCCGCACTGGCGCCGTTGCTCGAACGCCTGGCCACGCTGAGTGCACAGCTTGAGCCTCCCACGCAGCCCAGGCCCACCGAACCCGCCCGCCGCCTGCGCCAGGTCAGCGTGCTGTTCCTCGACATCGTCGGCAGCACGCAGCTGATCCAGATGCTGAACCCCGAAGAAGTGCAGGCCGTGGTCGACGGCGCGCTGGCTGCCTTCACCGCCATCGTCAAGCACCACGGCGGCGAGGTGCTGCGTTATGCCGGCGACAACCTGAAGGCGGCCTTCGGCGCGCACGACACGGCCGGCACGCGTGAAGACGACGCCGAGCGCGCCGTGCACTGCGGCCTGGCCCTGCTGGCCGAAGCGGCACGGCGTGGCGACGAAGTCAAGCGCCTGCACGGCTTTGAGGGCTTCAGCGCCCGCGTCGGCATCCACACCGGCGGCGTGGTGCGCGGTGGCGGCGTCGAGAACGAGAACAGCCTGAGCGGCCTGGCCGTCAATATCGCCGCGCGGCTGGAGCAGGCCGCGCCGGCCGGCACGCTGCGCATCAGCGTCGACACCTACCGCCAGGTGCAAGGCCGCTTCGACGTGCAGGCGCAACCGGCGCTGCAGGTCAAGGGCCTGCAGGAACCGCTGCAGACCTTCCTGGTACTGGGGGAACGCGACCGGCGCCTGCGTGGCCTGCGCCAGGGTGTGGAAGGTACGGCCACCGTGCTGGTCGGCCGCGACGCCGAGCTGACGCAATTGCGGGCGCTGACGGCGCGTGTCTTCACGCAAGGCGGCCTCGGCGCTGCCACGGTGGTGGGCGAGGCGGGGCTGGGCAAGAGCCGGCTTTTGGCCGAGGTCTTGGCCGAGGTGCTGGCCGAAGTCGTGACCAAAGTACAGACCGCCTTGCCTACCGATTTGCCGGCGCCCGCGCCCGCGCGCGCCGCTGCGCTGTGGTCCGCCAGCAGCCACCCCCAAGGCCTGCACCAGCCCTGCGGCCTGCTGCGCGACCTGCTGTTCTGGCACCACGGTGTGAAGGACAGCGACACCCAGGCACAAGCGCAGGAGAAGTTCGCTGCGGCATTGGCGCCGATCTTCGGCGCGGCGGCCGACGAACAAACAGCGCTGCTGGGCCAGCTGATCGGCCTCGACTACAGCGCCAGCCCCTTCATTGCCGGCATCCTGCGCGACGGCAAACAACTGCGCGCCCGCGGTTTCCATGCCTGGGCCGAGTACATGCGCCTGCAAGCCGCGCAGCAGCCCCTGGTGCTGGTGCTGGACGACCTGCAATGGGCTGACGACGAATCACTGAACGCCATCGACCATCTGGTGGCTGTGGGTGCCGCGCTGCCGGTGGTGTTGCTGTGCGGCGCCCGGCCCGAACTGCTGCAGCGCCGGCCCGACTGGGGCGCGGCCTGGCCCACGC
>JBBQIB010000051.1:0-19030 GCA_038324515.1 Burkholderiales bacterium | reverse complement strand
CTGATCAAGGGCCTGTCGACCGAGATGTCGCTGGAAGTCGCCAGTCTGGGCGTGCAGGTGCATGGGGGCATGGGTTTCATTGAAGAAACCGGCGCTGCGCAGTACCTGCGCGACGCCAAGATCCTGACCATCTACGAAGGCACCACGGCAATCCAGGCCAATGACCTGATCGGACGCAAGACGGCGCGTGACGGTGGCCAAGTGGCGCTGGCCATCGTGGCGAGCATCGAAGCCACAGAAGTCGAGTTGAAAGCACGTGACAGCGTGGCTTGCCGGGCGATGGCCAAACGCCTGGGCGCCGCCCGGCAGGCCATGGCCGATGCGATCCATTTCGTGGTGGCCAACACGCGCACAGATCCCAACGCCGCTTTTGCCGGCAGCGTGCCTTATCTGATGCTGGCTGGCACCACGGTGGCAGGTTGGCAGATGGCGCGTGCCTTGATGGTGGCTGAAGACCGCTTGACCGCAGGCGTCGACCCTGCATTCATGCAAGCCAAGATCCACACCGCGCGCTTTTTTGGCGACCACATCCTGACCCAGACCGGCGCCTTGCGTGACAGCATCGTGGAAGGCGCGTCTTCCATCACCGACATGGCCCTGGAGTCCTTTTGATGCCGCAAGCTTCACCGCGTATTTCTTCTCTGCCTCCAGCGCTGGCGCACCTGCCGCTGCCGATCATCGGCGCGCCGCTGTTCATCATCAGCAACCCCAAGCTGGTGATCGCACAGTGTCAGGCGGGTGTGGTGGGCAGCATGCCCTCGCTCAACGCACGCCCGGCTTCGCAACTCGACGAATGGCTGGCCGAGATCACCGAGACCCTGGCGGCCTGGGACCGGGACCACCCCGATCAAAAGGCGGCTCCCTACGCCATCAACCAGATCGTGCACAAGAGCAACGACCGGCTCGACCACGACATGCAGATGTGTGCCAAGTACAAAGTGCCCATCGTCATCACCAGCCTGGGCGCCCGCACCGATGTCAACGACGCCGTGCACGCCTGGGGCGGTGTGGTGTTGCACGACATCATCAACAACACCCATGCCCACAAGGCCATCGACAAGGGTGCTGATGGGCTGATTGCAGTCGCTGCAGGCGCAGGGGGCCACGCCGGCACCAAGAGCCCATTCGCCTTGATTCAGGAAATTCGTGAGTGGTTCAATGGCCCCTTGGCGCTGAGTGGCTCGATCGCCACGGGCGACGCCGTGCTGGCCTGCCGCGCGATGGGCGCTGACTTTGCCTACATCGGCTCGGCCTTCATTGCCACGCAAGAAGCACGTGCTTCCGAGGCCTACAAGCAATGCATCGTCGACAGCGACAGCGATGAGATCGTGTACTCCAACCTGTTCACGGGCGTGCACGGCAACTACCTCAAGCCCAGCGTGCGCAACGCCGGCATGGACCCCGACAACCTGCCTGAGAGCGACCCCACAAAGATGAACTTTGGTGGCGGCGACAGCGCCAAGAAGGCCTGGAAGGACATCTGGGGCTGCGGCCAGGGCATCGGTGCGGTCAAGGCCGTGGTACCGGCAGCAGAGATGGTGGCCCGCTTGAAGCGCGAATACGAAGCGGCCCGGCAGCGGGTGCTGTGAGCACGCTCCCATGTCGTCAAGTGGTGCGCAACGCCACTTTGTTTGACAGCGCGGCCGGCGTGCTGCGCCCGGGCACCACGCTGGTCATAGAAGGTCAGCGCTTTGCCACCGTCACCCAAGAGCCCATCAGCGTCGACGATGTGGCGCAGGACATCGATGCCCAGGGCAGGGTGGTGCTGCCGGGCTTGATCGACGCCCACGTACACGTCTCTGCCACCTCGCACGATTTGCCAGGGCTGGCTTTGCAGCCGCCCTCGTTGACCGGCGCTGAGTCAGGCCGCCTGATGGCGGCCATGTTGCGCCGCGGCTTCACGACTGTGCGTGATGCGGCCGGGGCAGACTGGGGACTGCAGGCAGCGGTTGAGCGTGGTCTTTACGAAGGGCCCCGCCTGTTCATCAGTGTGCAGCCGATCACGCAAACCGGCGGCCACGCCGACATGCGGCCGCGTGGCGTGCGGGGTGAGATGTTCTGCAGTTGCGCCGGCCTGGCATTGCTGGGCGCGGTGGCCGATGGCGTGGGCGAAGTGCGCCGTGCCGTGCGTGAGCAAGTGCGCCAAGGCGCCAATCAGATCAAGATCATGGCGGGCGGCGGTGTCTCGAGCCCCACCGACCCGATCGACGGCACGCAGTTTTCGGTGGAGGAACTGCGCGCTGCCGTTGAAGAAGCAGAGGCCGCCAACCTTTACGCGCTGGCCCACGCCTACTCGCCGCGTGCGGTGACCCGTGCGGTGCAGGCGGGCGTGCGCAGCATCGAACATGGCAACCTGATCGACGAGGCCACGGCGCGCGAGATGAAGCGCCACGGTGCCTACCTGGTGCCGACGCTGGCGACCTACGCCGCGTTGGCCGAAGAAGGTGCGCGGCTGGGCTGGTCAGCAGAGATGCTGGCCAAGCTGGCGCACGTGCAGACACGCGGCATCGAAGCGGTGCGGCTGGCCCAACAAGAAGGCGTGCCGGTGGTGTTTGGCACCGATCTGCTGGGCCACATGCATGCGCTGCAATCCACCGAGTGGTTGTTGCGCGCTGCGGCCCAGAGCCCGTTGCAGGTGCTGCAAAGTGCCACGGTAGTCGCCGCCCGACTGATGCGCCAAGAAGGCCAGATCGGCGAAATCGTCGCCGGGGCCTGGGCTGACTTGCTGATCGTGCGTGGCGACCCGACACAAGACATGCAGGTTCTGGCCCACCCTGCTGACAACATCTCGCTGCTGATGAAGGCTGGCCGTCAGATCCTTCTCTGACGGCTTCTCAGCTTCTCAGCCTTTAAGCCTTTCAGCTCCTCAAGGCCCCAGGGCCTCAGCATCTGTAGGATCAACGCACCGAGGTGAACCGAGCTTCTGGCCGGTCGTCAGAGCGGTGGATGGTGCTGACCCCGGCTTTCATCGCCCAGGGCCGCATCTGGTGGTGCAGCGGGATCACCAGCACCTCGTCGCGGGTGCGGATCAGTGCTTCGCGGATCATCGCGTTGCGCTTGGTGATGTCGACTTCGGTCTTCATCGCATCCACCAGTCGATCAACCTCTTTGTCGCTGACGCGCGAGAAATTGAAGTTGCCGTCGGCACCCGCAGTGCGTGTGCGCACCAGCGACTGCAGAGCGTACTGCGCATCGTAGGTAGCCACACCCCAGCCCAGCAGATACATCGAGCTGTCGAAGTTCTGCACCTTCTGGATGAAGGTGGCCATGTTCTCGGCTGCCAGTTGAGTCTTGACGCCGATACGCGCCCACATCGCGACGATGGCCTGCGCGATTTCTTCGTCGTTGACGTAGCGGTTGTTGGGCGTGTTGAAGCGCAGCTCAAAGCCGTCGGGGTAGCCGGCTTCGGCCAGCAACTTCTTGGCGCCTTCGATGTCGACCTTGACGGGCGTGTCGAGTTCTACGGTGTGACCGTTGACGCCAGGCGCCACCAGAATACCGGCCGGAATCGACAAGCCGCGCATGATGTTGCGGCGGATCGCCTCGCGGTCGATGGCCATGCTCAAAGCCTGGCGCACGCGTTTGTCGGCCAGCGGGTTCTTGCCTTTGATGTTGCTGTGCTTGAGCTCTGCGCTGCCCATGTCGGGGGCCAGAAAGATTGTGCGCACCTCGGGCCCGTCGACGATCTTGAGCTTGCTGTCGGCACGCAGCCTGGCCACGTCCTGGGTCGGCAGATCGGTCAGCATGTCCACGTCGCCCGACAGCAACGCGGCCACGCGGGTGGGGTCACTCTTGATTGGCGTGTAGACGACTTCTTTGACGTTGCCCGGGTGCTTGTCCCACCACTCGGTGTTGATCGTCATCGTGATGCGCTGCTCGGGCTGCCAGCCGGTGATCTTGTAGGAGCCCGTGCCCATCACGTTGCGCGAGGCAAAGTTCTCTTCCTTGGCCTTGTAGTCCTGCACGTTGGCGGTGCGGTTCTTCTCGGCCCAGGCCTTGCTGAGGATCCTGAAGTCGATGATGTTGCGCAACAAAAGCGGGTTGGGCGCGGCCATCACGAAGTCCACGGTGTGATCGTCGATCTTCTTGATGTCTGCGATGCCGGTGACGTAGATGCCCATCGTGCCTTGGGGCTGCTTGATGCGGCCAAAAGAGAAGACCACGTCGTCGGCCGTGAACGGTGTGCCGTCGTGAAACTTGACACCCTTGCGCAGCTCGAAACGCACTTGCGTGGGGCTGATGAAAGTCCACTTGGTGGCAAGCCCCGGCTCGACTTCGTAACTGGCGCTGTAGCGTGTCAGCCCCTCATAGGCGTGCATCAGGATGGCGTTGGTGGTGGCGTGGTTCTGCGAATGCGGATCCAGCGTCAGGATGTCGTTCTGAGCCGCCCAGCGCAAGGTTTGCGCTTGTACCGGGAGCGCCAAGGCAGCAGCCAAGGCCAGGCTGGCAGCCGCCCACTGGATGGGTTGACTGAACTTGCTAACTTTGATGTTCATCGCGTCCTCTGCACAGGGTTTCAAAAGCTCAGATGCTAGTGCAGTCCTGAGGCTTGCAGACCCGAAGTGGGCCCTGGCACAAACCCTTGGCTGCGGCCGTTGTGCCCGTTCCTGCCCCCCCTGCCGTCACGGCCGGCCTACAGGCTCCAACTCGCTGTCGCAGCCCGTCTGCGCCGCAATCCAGCGCTTGACCCAGCGGCGCGCCCAGGCTGCTGGTAACCCCGGCAACCAATCTCGTGGGCTGCTCAAGGCGCCGCAGCTGTAGCGTTGTTGCACCGGATTCCACTGCAAAGCAGCGCAACGTCCCTTGCGCCGCCGCGACAGCACAACCCCCAGTGGGCAAGGCTCCGCCGCGCAGCACAGACCGCAGCCGTTGCAGCTTGCGCCGGTGGCTGGCTTCTGCGGCGCTTGCGGGTGCAGATAAATCACCCGTTCAGCGGCCGCCATTTGAGCTCCGTTCGGGGCTCGTCGGGCTTGAACATCGATCTGAGGACATGGCGCCACCCAGTCTGCGGCCCTTTGATGCGCTGGATGCGCAGAACAGCGCTGTGGCGCGCTTGCAAATGCCGGTTCAAGACCCGACGCCACAGTGATAGAGTCCTGGCCTCAATTGATTCACGTTCCTTCCCGTCCCCTTGCAGGTTCTGCCTGGCTTTTTGGCCGCAAACGCAGTGCTTGCAAGACGGGTCGCTAGTCCGCCAACCGGTGAAGCCGGGACGCGGAAGGTCTATGAACCCATCAGCGCGCTGGATACCGGCGTTTAAGGTGAGCGAAAGATGATGCAGCAAAACAGGGCCAGCTCCTACTTGTTCGGAGGCAACGCGCCCTATGTCGAAGAGTTGTACGAGTCGTACTTGCACAACCCCGGCAGCGTGCCTGAAAACTGGCGTACCTACTTCGACAACCTGCAGCATGTGCCGGCGGCCGACGGCAGCGAGACCCGTGATGTGGCGCATGCGCCTGTGGTCGAATCCTTTGCCCAGCGTGCCAAGGCCAATGCATTCATGCAAAAGGCCAGTGCAGCAGACCTGGCGGTGGCTCGCAAGCAGGTCTATGTTCAGTCACTGATCGCTGCCTATCGCTTTCTGGGTAGCCGCTGGGCAGAATTGGACCCGCTCAAACGCACCGAGCGGCCCAAGATCCCCGAGTTGGAGCCTGCTTTCTATGACCTGTCCGAATCGGACATGGACATGACCTTTTCCGCCGCCAACACCTATTTCACGAAGGCCGAGCACATGACCTTGCGCGAGATCGTGCAGGCCCTGCGTGAAACCTATTGCGGCACCATCGGCGCCGAGTTCATGCACTGCACCGACCCGACTGAAAAGCGTTGGTGGCAAGAACGGCTGGAGTCGATTCGCGGCAAACCGACGTTCACGGCCGACGCCAAGAAGCACATCATGGAGCGCCTGACCGCCGCAGAAGGCCTGGAGCGCTATCTTCACACCAAGTACGTGGGGCAGAAGCGCTTCTCGCTGGAAGGCGGCGAGAGTTTCATCCCCAGCATGGACGAGTTGGTGCAGCACGCGGGCACCAAAGGCGTACAAGAGATCGTCATCGGCATGGCCCATCGCGGGCGCCTGAACGTGCTGGTCAACACCCTGGGCAAGATGCCCTCCACGCTGTTTGCAGAGTTTGACCACACCGCCAAAGAAGAATTGCCGGCCGGTGATGTCAAGTACCACCAAGGTTTTTCCAGCGACATCCCCACACCGGGTGGCCCGGTGCACCTGAGTCTTGCCTTCAACCCCAGCCACCTGGAGATCGTCAACCCGGTGGTCGAAGGCTCGGTCAAGGCGCGCATGGACCGTCGCGGCGACAAGACGGGCGCGCAGGTGCTGCCGGTGCTGGTGCACGGCGACGCTGCCTTTGCGGGCCAGGGTGTGGTGATGGAAACCCTGGCGATGGCGCAGACACGCGGGTTTTTTACCGGTGGCACGGTGCATCTGGTCGTCAACAACCAGATCGGCTTTACCACCAGCGACCCCCGCGACAGCCGCAGCACGCTGTATTGCTCGGATGTGGTCAAGATGATCGAGGCCCCGGTGCTGCACGTCAACGGAGACGATCCCGAGGCCGTGGTCTGGTGCACGCGTGTGGCGATGGACTACAGAACCCAGTTCCGCAAGGATGTGGTGGTCGACATCGTGTGCTTCCGCAAGCTGGGCCACAACGAGCAGGACACGCCCAGCCTGACCCAGCCGCTGATGTACAAGATGATCGCCAAGCATCCAGGCACCCGCAAGCTTTACGGCGAGAAACTGGTGGCGCAGGGTGTGCTTGCCGAGAACGAGCCCGAGGAGATGGCCAAGAGCTTCCGCGCAGCGATGGACGAAGGCCGGCACACGGTGGATCCGGTGCTGACCAACTTCAAGAGCAAGTACGCGGTGGACTGGGCGCCCTTCCTGGGCCGCAAGTGGACGGATGCTTCTGACACCGCCTTGCCGCTGGCCGAGGTGCGTCGGTTGTCAGAGCGCCTGACGGCTGTGCCTGAGAACTTCAAGATCCACCCGCTGGTCCAGAAAGTGCTGGCCGACCGTGCAGCGATGGGTCGTGGCGAGATCAACGTCGACTGGGGCATGGCAGAGACGCTGGCCTACGCTTCGCTGGTGGCGAGCGGATTCTCGGTGCGTCTGAGCGGTGAAGACAGCGGCCGCGGCACCTTTGGCCACCGGCATGCCGTTTTGCACGACCAGGACCGCGAGCGCTGGGACTCGGGCACTTATGTGCCCTTGCAAAACGTCGCTGATGGCCAGGCCACTTTCACCGTCATCGACTCGCTGTTGTCTGAAGAAGCCGTGCTGGGTTTTGAGTACGGCTATGCCAGCGCCGAGCCCAACACGCTGGTGATCTGGGAAGCGCAGTTCGGCGACTTCGTCAACGGCGCGCAGGTCGTGATCGACCAGTTCATCGCCAGCGGCGAGGTCAAGTGGGGCCGCGTCAACGGGCTGACGCTGATGCTGCCGCACGGCTACGAAGGGCAGGGGCCAGAGCACAGCTCAGCGCGGCTCGAGCGCTTCATGCAGTTGGCGGCCGACAACAACATGCAGATCTGCCAGCCGGCATCGGCCAGCCAGATCTTCCACCTGCTGCGGCGCCAGATGGTGCGCCAGTTCCGCAAGCCGCTGATCATCCTGACGCCCAAGTCGCTGCTGCGTGCCAAGGAGGCTGGCTCGCCGCTGAGTGAATTCACGCGGGGTGAGTTCCGCACCGTGGTGCCGGAGAGCGACGAGGACATCAACCCGGCCAAGGTCAAGCGCGTGTTGTGCTGTTCTGGCAAGGTCTGCTACGACCTGGCACGCAAGCGAGAGGAAGAGGGCCGGACGGATGTGGTGATCCTGCGTGTGGCGCAGCTCTATCCTTTCCCGCACAAGGCCTTCTCGACCGAGCTGAAGCGCTACCCCAACGCCACCGATGTGCTGTGGGTGCAGGACGAGCCTCAGAACCAGGGCGCCTGGTTCTACGTGCAGCACTACATCCACGAGAACATGCTTGAAGGCCAGCGCCTGGCTTACGCCGGACGGGCTTCTTCGGCGTCGCCGGCAGTGGGTTATGCCCACCTGCACCAAGAGCAGCAAAAAGCACTGGTCGAGCAGGCCTTTGCCAAGCTCAAAGGCTACGTGCTGACCAAGTAGCGCCCCTTGCTGAAGCCTGGCAGCGGCGCTCCCTGAAGGGGCATTGCCGCAGGCTTCGCTCCACCTGCTGAAACACCACAGAACCACAGAGGCCCGAACAGGCCCACCACAAGCTGAGAACAACCATGGCCATCGTCGAAGTCAAAGTCCCGCAACTGTCTGAATCCGTGGCCGAAGCCACCTTGCTGCAATGGAAGAAGAAGGCAGGCGAAGCGGTGGCCATCGACGAGATCCTGATCGAGGTCGAGACTGACAAGGTGGTGCTGGAGGTGCCGGCGCCCAGTGCTGGCGTGCTGGAAGAAATCGTGCAGGGCGATGGCGCGACGGTGACGGCAGAACAGGTCATCGCGCGCATCAACACCACGGCCACTGCAGGTGCTGCCAAGGTTGCTGCACCCGTTCCTGCACCTTCTTCCGCGCCTGAAAAAGCCTCCGCAAGTCCGGTGCCAGCCCCAGCCGCACCAGCCGCTGCATCAGCCGCCGCACCAGCCGCTGCATCAGCCGCTGCACCTGCTGCAGGTGCAGCCAAAGCCTCCGCTGACGCGCCCGTCATGCCTGCCGCGGCCAAGCTGATGGCTGACAACCAGTTGCCTGCCGGATCTGTGGCGGGCACCGGCAAAGACGGCCGGGTCACCAAATCAGACGTTTTGTCCGCCTTGGCTGCGCCGCCGGCATCGGCTCCCGCGGCTGCACCTGCACCCGCACCTGCACCCGCACCCGCACCCGCACCCGCACCCCCTGCTGCTGTCGCTCCTGGCACTTTGCAGGCTTCTGGCCCCAAGTTGCTGCCGGTCGTGGCGGCGCCAGTGCCGGCAATGCTCATCGAGCGTCCGGAGCAACGTGTTCCGATGTCACGCCTGCGCGCACGCATCGCCGAGCGCTTGCTGCAGTCGCAATCCAGCAATGCCATTCTGACCACCTTCAACGAGGTCAACATGGCGCCGTTGATGGAGATGCGCAAGAAGTTCCAGGAGAGGTTCGAGAAAGAGCACGGGACTCGGCTGGGCTTCATGAGCTTCTTTGTCAAGGCAGCGGTAGCGGCGCTGAAGAAGTACCCGATCATCAATGCCTCGGTGGACGGCAATGACATCGTCTATCACGGCTACTTCGACATCGGCATTGCGGTGGGCTCGCCGCGTGGCTTGGTGGTGCCGGTGCTGCGCAACGTCGATCAGATGAGTTTTGCCGACATCGAAAAGAAGATCAGCGAGTACGGCCAGAAGGCCAAAGACGGCAAGCTGAGCATCGAAGACCTGACCGGCGGTACCTTCTCGATCAGCAACGGCGGCACCTTCGGCAGCATGTTGTCCACCCCGATCATCAACCCACCACAGTCGGCGATTCTTGGCGTGCATGCCACCAAAGACCGCGCCGTGGTCGAAGACGGCGTGGTCGTGGTGCGGCCGATCAACTACCTGGCGTTGAGCTACGACCACCGCATCATCGACGGCCGTGAGGCCGTGTTGGGGCTGGTGACGATGAAAGAAGCGCTGGAAGACCCGGCCCGCCTGTTGTTCGACATCTGAGGGGGCATCGATGAGCAGCACTTTCGACATCATCGTCGTTGGCGGCGGCCCGGGCGGCTACATCGCCGCGATCCGCGCCGCGCAACTGGGCTTCAAGGTGGCCTGCATCGACGAGTGGAAAAACGCCGAAGGTGGCCCTGCGCCTGGTGGCACCTGCACCAACGTCGGCTGCATCCCCAGCAAGGCCCTGCTGCAAAGCAGCGAGCACTTCGAGCACGCCGGGCACCGTTTTGCTGACCACGGCATTGGCTTGAAAGAGCTGCACATGGATGTCAAGAAGATGCTGGGCCGCAAGGACACGGTGGTCAAGCAGAACAACGACGGCATCCTGTACTTGCTGAAGAAGAACAAGGTCAGTTTTTTTCATGGCCGCGGCGCCTTTGCCAAGGCGGTGGAGGGTGGCTTCGAGATTGCGGTCAACGAAGACAGCCTGGTTGCGCCGCAGATCATCATCGCCACCGGCTCCAGCGCCCGCGCTTTGCCTGAAGCGCCCTTCGACGAGAAGCTGGTGCTCAGCAACGACGGCGCATTGCGTCTGGACGCTGTGCCCAGGAAGTTGTGCCTGATTGGCGCTGGCGTGATCGGCCTGGAGATGGGTTCGGTGTGGCGTCGCCTGGGTGCTGAAGTCACGGTGCTCGAAGGCTTGCCCACCTTCTTGGGTGCGGTGGACGAACAGATCGCCAAAGAAGCCCACAAGGCCTTTGTCAAACAGGGCCTGAAGATCGAACTGGGTGTCAAGGTCGGCAAGGTCAGCACCAGCAAAAAGGGTGTCTCGGTGGCTTATGAAAACGCCAAGGGCGAAGCCCAAACACTGGAAGTCGACAAGCTGATCGTCAGCATCGGCCGCGTGCCCAATACCACTGGCCTGAATGCCGAGAAGGTGGGCCTGAAGCTGGACGAGCGTGGTGCGATCGTGGTCGATGAAGACTGCCGCACCTCTGTGCCTGGCATCTGGGCGGTAGGCGATGTAGTGCGCGGGCCCATGCTGGCCCACAAGGCCGAAGAAGAAGGCGTGGCCGTGGCCGAGCGCATTGCGGGGCAGCACCCGCATGTCAACTTCAACACCGTGCCCTGGGTCATCTACACCAGCCCTGAGATCGCCTGGGTCGGCGAGACCGAGCAGCAGCTCAAGGCCCGATCAGTGGCCTACAAAGCCGGCACATTTCCGTTTCTGGCCAATGGCCGGGCGCGTGCATTGGGCGACACCACCGGCATGGTCAAGGTGCTGGCTGATGCCAAGACCGACGAGATCCTGGGCGTGCACATCGTCGGCCCGATGGCCAGCGAGTTGATCGCCGAGGCTGTGATGGCGATGGAGTTCAAGGCCAGCAGCGAAGACCTGGCGCGCATCTGCCACGCGCACCCGAGCCTGAGCGAAGCGACCAAGGAAGCTGCGCTGGCGGTGGACAAGCGGGCGCTGAACTTCTGATACTGCCTTGGCGGTACGGCAACGATATGAGGCCACGCTGCTGCAGCGTGGCTATACCAGCGACGCGGCGCAGCTGGGGGCTGTAGCGGCGCTGGAGCGCTGCGAGAACGAATGGGTGCGCTACAAGTCGATGCGCCGCAACTCGCTGACCAAACTGCTGGTCAGGCCCCCGATCCCACGCGGTGTGTACATGCATGGCGGTGTGGGCCGCGGCAAGAGTTTTCTGATGGACTGCTTCTATCAAAGCGTGCCGATCACGCGCAAGACGCGGCTGCATTTTCACGAGTTCATGCGCGAGGTGCACCGCGAGCTGCACGAGATGCCCGGCATCGCCAACCCGCTGAAGGAGCTGGGGCGGCGCATGTCCAGACGTTTCAGGCTGATCTGCTTTGACGAGTTCCACGTCGCAGACGTCACTGACGCGATGATCCTGTATCGCCTGCTCGAGTCGCTGTTCGACAACCGCGTCAGCATCGTCACCACCAGCAATTTTCACCCCGACGCGCTGTACCCCAACGGCCTGCACCGTGACCGCATCCTGCCAGCCATAGAACTGCTCAAGAAACACCTGCAGATGGTCAATGTGGATGCTGGTGTGGATTACCGGCAGCAAACCCTGGCCGAAATCGACATCTACCACTGTCCGCTGGGCGAAGCGGCCGAAGCGGCGATGGAGTCGGCCTTCGACCGCTTGCGTGAAGCGCAGGACGAGGAAGCAGTGTTGCAGATCGAAACCCGCAGCGTGCGTGCCGTGCGGCGCGCAGGGGGTGTCGTATGGTTCGACTTCAGGACCTTGTGCGGCGGTCCCCGCTCGCAAAACGATTATCTGGAGCTGGCTTCACGCTTTCACACCGTGCTGGTCTCGAACGTGCCGCACATGCCGATCCGCCTGGCCAGTGAAGCGCGCCGCTTCACCTGGCTGGTGGATGTGCTGTACGACCGCCACGTCAAACTGATTTTGTCGGCAGAGGTGCAGCCCGAAGCGCTGTACACCGAAGGCCCGCTGGCCCATGAATTTCCGCGCACTGTCTCTAGACTGCGTGAGATGCAATCGGCGCAATACCTGTCCAAGGCGCGCCGGCTGGTCGATACGTCACTGACCTGAACGGCGCCGCCGGGAAACCTCAGCGCAGCGAATCGACGCGGCCCAGCGCCAACGACAGATTGTCGCCGCCGCCCCGCGCGCGCTGTCTGGCTTTGCTGATCAGCATCTCGCTGGCTTCGCGCGGCGGCAGCGCGTGCACGATGGCGCCGATCTCTTTGGGTGTGAAGTAGTGCCACAGCCCATCGCTGCAAGCCAGCACCGTATCCCCAAAGTTCAAGGCATCGATGTGCCACAGCGTCACTGGCGGGTCGGCGTGGGTGCCCAGGCAGCCGGTCAGCAGGTTGGATTGCGGGTGGGTGTTGGCTGCCTCTTCGGTCAGTTTGCCTTCTTCAATCAAGCGCTGCACAAAAGAGTGGTCGACCGTGCGGCGCACGAGATCTGCGCCCCGAAAGTGGTAGACCCTGGAGTCCCCCGCATGCACCACGTCACACGACATGTCCGGGCCCACGCAAAATGCTGCCACGGTGCTGTGCGGCTCTTCCTCAGAGGTGATCGCCGTCAGCTTGATCATCAGGTGCGACTCCAGCACCAGTTGACGCAGCATCTCTGCAGCCGAATCCTGGCCAGCCACGTAGCGTTCGAAGATCTGGCGGCCGGTCAGCAACACCTGGTCCGCAGCTTTGCGGCCTCCGCTCTTGCCGCCCATGCCGTCGGCCACCATGCCCAGCACCGAGCCCTTGACTTGCGGGTGCTGAACAAACTCGACCTGGTCTTGCTGATAGGCCCTGTCGCCACGGTGCAAACCGGTGGCGCCGCTGAACCTGAAGGTGCTGGCAACTTGAGACATGACAAGGAATATAAACTTGGCTCCCCACCTTCAACCGTGCAGCAATGGACGAGAACCTGCATTCGCCACAACGATTGCTGATTGAGATGCGCATAGAACACGCCGCATTGGTTGGGCAGATCGACGCCATGGTGTTGCCGCAGCAAGGCGGCGAGCTGCTGATGCGGCGGCTGAAGAAGCGCCGCTTGCTGTTGCGTGACCGCATCGGCAGGCTGGAACTCCAGCTCGACCCACCCGAGCCGGCGTGAGGGCAACGCCCACGCTGGCTGAGCAGCCCGAAGAGCCTCAAGCTCCCGAGTTGACTGAATTCATGCGCGAGGTGCAGCGCAGCTTTGCCCTGGACGGGCCGCTGGCGCGCCACGAGCCGGGTTTCCTGCCCCGGCCACAGCAGGACGCGCTGGCGCTGGCGGTCGCGCACGCAGTGGAGCAGCGCCAGGCTCTGGTGGCTGAGGCCGGCACGGGCGTGGGCAAGACTTTTGCGTACCTCGTGCCACTGCTGCTGGCGGGCCGCAAAGCGCTGGTCAGCACGGCCACCAAGAGTCTGCAGGACCAACTCTTCCTGCGTGATCTGCCACGGCTGCGCGACGCTTTGGGGGTGCCGGTGAGGCTGGCTCTGCTCAAAGGTCGCAGCAGCTACCTTTGCCGGCTGCGCTTGCAGCAGGCCGAGCAAAGTGCGCAACTGCCCGATCGCTCTGCTGCGCGTGCCTTGAACCGGGTCTCGATGTGGGCGCGAAGCACACGCACCGGTGACCTGGCCGAGGTGGATGGGCTGGACGATCGCTCTGCGGTGATCCCGTTGGTCAGCTCCACCCGCGACAACTGTCTGGGCACCGAGTGCCCGGAGTACCGTTCCTGCCACGTGATGCTCGCGCGGCGCGACGCCATGGCCGCCGACCTGGTGGTCGTCAACCATCACCTGTTTTTTGCCGATCTGGCGCTGCGCGACACCGGCGTGGCCGAGCTGCTGCCCACGGTGGATGCAGCGGTGTTTGACGAAGCGCACCAGTTGGTCGAAGCCGGTGTGCAGTTTCTGGGCACCACGCTGTCCAGCGGGGCTGTCATCGAACTGGGCCGCGACCTGTTGGCCGCTGGTCTGCAGCACGCCAGGGGCTTGCAGCCCTGGGCCGACCTGCAAGCTGCGCTGGAACATGCTGCGCGCGAGCTGCGGCTGCAAAGTGATGGGTCCGAACGCGGAGCGCGCGAGATCCGGGGCACCGTCAAACTACGGTGGGACGATTGCCAGGCAGGTCTGCTGCAGGCATTGCCGGCGCTGCAAGAGGCGGCGCAAGCCGCAGCCAAGGCGCTGGCCGCTGTGGCCGAGACTGCGCCGGACTTTCCCAAGCTGGAGCAGCGCGCGCTGTCCGTGGCCCAGTTGGCTGCAGCTTTTGAGCAAGAGGCCGAGCCAGGCCAGGTGCGCTGGGTCGATTTGAGCCCGCAGCAGGTACGGTTGGTGGAATCACCTCTGGACATCCGCGAGATGCTCAGCGAGCAACGATCAATGGGCAGCAAGGCCTGGATCTTCACCTCGGCCACACTGGGTGATGATGAAGCGCTGTCGTGGTTCACGGCGTCCACGGGGCTGGAAGACGCACGCAAGCTGCGGGTCGGCAGCCCCTTCGATTACGAAAGCAACGCCCGCCTGTGGGTGCCCTCCGAGCTGCCTTTGCCCAATGTGCCGGGCCATCCAGCAGCGGTAGGTGCGCTGGCCGCGCGCTGCGCTGCTGCCTTGGGCGGGCGCTGTTTTGTGCTGACCACGACGCTGCGTGTTCTGCAGCTGGTGGCGCAAGCGATCCAGGCGCAACCCGAGGCGCGTGACTTGACTGTGCTCGTGCAAGGCACAGAACCTCGCCGGACGCTGTTGCAGCGCTTTGGTGACGGCCGCGGCAAGGTGCTGGTGGGCTCGCAGAGCTTCTGGGAAGGCATCGACATGCCTGGCGACGCGTTGCAATGCGTGCTGATCGACAAGCTGCCCTTTCCGCCGCCCAATGATCCGCTGGTCGAGGCGCGCGTGCGTCAGTTGCGCGAGCAAGGCCGCAACCCCTTTGAGGACTACTTCGTGGCCGAGGCTGCGGTGTCGCTCAAGCAAGGTGCAGGGCGCTTGATCCGCACCGAATCAGACCGCGGCTTGCTGGTGGTGTGCGACCCGCGCATGCGGCAGATGCGCTATGGCCGCCGGCTGCTGGCGGCATTGCCGCCGATGGGGCGGCTGCTGGACGAAGCCCAGGCCATCAGTTGGCTGCAGCACCTGGCTGCCACGCACCGCTGAGCCAAACTAGGGCGTTGCCCTGGGGTTAGGGTTAGCGATCGCCGTTGGTTGAGCCGCGCGCAGCGATCCTCTCCTACCAGAGCTTCCACCATGGCTTGCGCGCCGAAGCAAGGCCGCCATCCAGAAAGTCGCTGTTGGGGTAGTTGGCGCGCAGCACGCGCAGTGCAGCATCACGCAACTCCACCAGTTGCAGCTTGTCGTAACTCTGCGCCATGATGTGCAGGGCTTCTTCAAGCGCTGGCGCTTGCTGGAACTCGGCCACCGCCTGCTGCGCCCGGTTGGCGGCTGCCACATAGGCGCCGCGACGGAAGTAGTAGCGCGCCACATGCACCTCGTAGGCTGCCAGTGAGGTGACGATGTAGTTCATCCGCAAGCGCGCGTCCTGGGCGTAACGCGACTGCGGAAACTGGTCCAGCAATTGTCTGAATGCCTGAAACGAATCCCTGGACGCACGCTGGTCACGCTCTGACAGGTCCTGCCCCGCCAACGAGCCCAGAAAACCCAGGCTGTCATTGAAATTGATCACGCCGCGCAGATACATCGCGTAGTCCAACGCCGGGCTGGAGGGGTTGAGCCGGAGGAAACGTTCGACGCTGGTCAGGGCCAGGGCACGCTCGCCCCTGCGCCAGTTGAGGTACGCCATGTCCAGCAGGGCCTGCTGCGCCAGCAACGAGCCAGCGGCCAATCCCTCGACCCGCTCCAGCAACTTGATGGCACGTTCGAAGCTGCCCGCCTCCATTTCGTCGCGGGCGTCTTTGTACAATCGTTCGGCTGTTGCAGTGGCGCTGACATCCACCGGTTTTGAAGCGCAAGCCTGCAGTTGCATCAATACTGCAAACGCTGCCAGGCACAGCAGCCAGTACAGTGCCTTGGGCAGCGGTTGATGACTGCGCAACCGGGTCATAAAATTCATGTCGAGGTGGGGCGGTACCGGCCCGGCTTCATAAGAAGTTGAATTATAGGTACGCTGCCAGAATGACCCGCCTGCAAGCGCCGCCGCTGCACCCGAAGCCCGAGCCCGAGCCCGAGCCTAAGCCCGAGTCAGAGTCCGAGCCTGCTGAGCCAGCGCGCGCAGTTCAGATCCCGTCTACGGCCCGGGACTTCGCCGCCAGCACGGACGAGCACGATCCGCCTGCCGAAGACACAGACGTCATCGAGCAGCGTCAGGTGCTTGTGGCGCCCGAGCAGCATGGTCTTCGTCTGGACAAGGTGTTGGTGGCCATGGCGCCGGAGTTCTCGCGCAGCCATTTGCAACACTTGCTGGGGCAGGGTCGCGTGCAGGTGGACGGCTTGCAGGCTCGGGTGGCATCGCGCAGGCTCAAGGTCGGGCAACGGGTGCGGCTGGAGCTGGCGCCCACCGAAGAGAGCCTGGCCTATGTGGCCCAGCCCATCGCGCTGGAGGTCCTGTTCGAAGACGAGCACCTGATGGTCATCAACAAGCCTGCCGGCCTGGTGGTACATCCCGCACCGGGCAATTGGTCAGGCACCTTGCTCAACGGACTCCTCGCCCACCATGCCGGTGCTGCCGCATTGCCGCGCGCGGGCATCGTCCATCGACTGGACAAGGACACCTCCGGGGTGATGATGGTGGGCAAGACGCTGGCTGCTGTCACCGCGCTGGTGCGCGCCATCGCCGCACGCCAAGTCCATCGGCGCTACCTGGCGTTGGCGCATGGCGTACCGCAGCATCCCGAGTTCAGCGTCGAGTTGCCGATCGGCCGCGATCCGCGGGTCCGTGTGCGCATGGCTGTGGTGCCGGTTGCTGCAGGCGGCAAAGCAGCGCGCACGGATGTGCAGTGCGTGGGCCACGATGCGCGGCACAGCGCCTTGGTGTGTACTTTGCACAGCGGCCGCACACATCAGATCCGGGTCCACCTCAGTGCCAGTCAGTTGCCCCTGCTGGCCGACGGTCTGTACGGCGGCAAGCCCGCATTGAAGCTTGAGCGCCAGGCTCTGCATGCCACGCTGCTGTGCTTGAATCACCCGGTCAATGAGCAGCCGCTGCGCTTTGAATGCCTGCCTCCGGCGGACTTTGCTGGCGCATGGGCCGTGGTGACGGGCGCCAGCGCAAATGCAAGCAAAGCGCCAAGGGCCTGATCAGGCCGGCGCCAGCTTTGCAGAGTTGGCTTGAAGGGCAGGCTACAATGCGCCAATAGCCGGCCAGCAGACACGCTCGTGTGTCGCGCCAGCTCCAGGAAACTGCCAGCACAGGCCGCAGCACAGGCCGCCCGGTTGATTCCGGCGACGTCCTTGGCAAAGCATCTTCTTACCGCGACCCCTTGGCTGGAAGCCGGGCGCCTTGCAACCTCCCGGTCTCGGCCGGATGAAGTGTCGGCACGCCAAAGTGCGTCGCCCACGACCCCCAACATTTGATGAATACTGCTGAGGCCAAAAAAGTCCTCGAGACTGCGCTGATCTGCGCACAAGCACCACTGCCCTTGCAGGAAATGCGTGCGCTGTTTGACGCCGAGCTGGGCCCCGACACGTTGCGACGCCTGCTTGACGAACTGGTTGAAGACTGGCGCGACCGAGGCGTGGAGCTGGTTTGTGTGGCGAGCGGTTGGCGTTTCCAGAGTCGGCCCGAGATGCGGGCTTTTCTGGATCGACTGCATCCAGAGAAGCCGCCCAAGTATTCACGTGCAGCGATGGAAACGCTGGCCATCGTGGCTTACCGCCAACCCGTGACGCGCGGCGACATTGAGGATATCCGGGGCGTGACGGTCAGCAGCCAGATCGTCAAACAGCTCGAAGACCGGGGATGGATCGATGCCATCGGCTACCGCGAAGCGCCCGGGCGGCCTGCGCTGTACGCCACCACCAAGCATTTTTTGGACGATCTGGGCCTGGCCAGCCTGGATCAATTGCCTTCGATCGATACGCAGGCCGATGCCGAGCGGGCGGTGCGAACGATGGCTGCGCTGGATGCCCTGCCACTGGAACCCGATCAGGGGCAAGGCAGTCTGCCGCTCGGCGATGAGACCGATGCGGATGAGGCCGATGCGCCTGTTTCGCCCAGCCCAGGTTCTGCCCTGCCAACCTTTGAAGATGCTCTTGCATCCGCACCCCCTCCTGCCATGGACGCCTCTGCATGAACCCAAACGACAACAGCGCAAACCCCCCAGCCGCCGAGCAGCGGGCAGTATCAGCCGAGGGCGCTGAGCAGGCGCCGGCCAAGGAAAAAAAGACGCGGGCACCACGCAAGACTGGCGTCGCCCCGGCGCCGATCGAAGGTCAAGCGGCTGCGGCGTCGGAGCGTACTTCGGCCTTGTCGATGGGCAAGGCTGCCGAAGGCAAGAAGGTGGGCGCGGCAGTGCTGTCGGTCAGGGCGCCCAGCGCGACAGAATTGTTTGCCAAGCCCACCGGCACCAGCGCACCCAAAGCTCGCGGCCGAGCCAAGCCCGCCGCCGCTGACGAGGGCGCACCGACTCAGGCCACTGGCGGTTTCGACACGCCAGGCGCACCAGGCACGGCGGATGTCGAGAGAGTTGAGGCGGAGTCAACTGAAGCTTCCCACACAGTACCCGATGGCGCCGCTGCACCCAAGCGTCGGCCGCGCCGTGCGGCGGCGTCCTCCGAGGCCCTTGCGCCAGAAGCTGCAGGGTCATCGCCAGCGGTGTCATCAGCGGTGTCATCAGCGGCGTTACCTGCGTCATCCCCAGCATAGGTTTGGATAAAAGCTGCCGTTCGGGAACCGACCCCAGATCGGACACTTACCAGTGCCGCCGCACGTTGTGATTGATTTAGTATGTGTTAGCATTCGTTATGAGAAATTTTGACTCAATGAGC
>JBBQIB010000050.1:0-19195 GCA_038324515.1 Burkholderiales bacterium | reverse complement strand
GCGGCCAGCATCACGGCCGGGTCATGCTCCACCACCACCAGCGTGTTGCCGGCATCACGCAGCCGCAGCATGGCTTGGTTGATGCGGTTCATGTCGCGCGGGTGCAGTCCGATGCTGGGCTCGTCCAGCACAAACAAGGTGTTGACCAGCGAGGTGCCCAGGGCGGTGGTCAGGTTGATGCGCTGCACCTCGCCGCCGCTGAGCGTGCGGCTTTGGCGGTCCAGCGTCAGATAGCCCAGGCCGACATCACACAGGTACTTCAGGCGCGTGCGCACTTCATCCAGCAGCAGCTTCAGCGCTTCGTCCAGCATCGTGCTGGGCAGCACCAGTTGTTCGAAGAAGCGGCGCAGCCGCTCGATCGACAGTTGCATCAGGTCGTGCAGGCCCAGGCCGGGCAGGGCCTGCAGTTGCTCGCGGCTCCAGGGCAAACCGACGGGCAGATGGCGCAGCGTGGGCGGCAGCACATCGTCGGCGCTGGCCTTGTCGCCGATCCGCCACAGCAGCGCTTCCTGCTTCAAGCGCGCACCGCCGCAATCGGGGCAAGGCGTGTAGCTGCGGTATTTGGACAGCAGCACGCGGATGTGCATCTTGTAGGCTTTGCTCTCCAGGTAGCCAAAGAAGCGGCGCACGCCGTACCACTGCTTGTTCCAGTTGCCTTTCCACAGGGGGGTGCCTTCGATGACCCAGTCGCGTTGAGCGGGGGTCAACTGCTGCCAGGGTGTGTCGCGCGGGATGCCGGCTTCGCCGGCGTACTTGATCAGGTCGGACTGGCAATCGGCCCAGGCTGGCGTCTGCAGTGGCTTGATCACGCCGTTGCGCAGGGTCTTGCGGTGGTCGGGGATCACCAGGCCGAAGTCGACACCGATCACGCGGCCAAAGCCGCGGCAAGCCTCGCAGGCGCCGTAAGCGCTGTTGAAGCTGAACAGCGCGGGCTGCGGATCGGCGTAGCGCTGGTTGCTCTCAGGGCAGTGCAGGCCGGTGCTGAAGCGCCAGATGGTCTGTTCTGCCGTGGCGCTTTGGTCAGCCGCATCCTGGGCTGCCGGGTTGTCCCCCATCACATGCACGTCCAGCCGCCCACCGCCGCGCTTCAGCGCCATCTCGATGGCCTCGATCACGCGCACCGTCTCGGCGTTGCCCAAACGCACGCGATCGGCCACCACGTCCAGCACGCGTTGATGGCCTTCGGTGCGCTCGGCATGCACACGCGTGAAGCCGCTGGCCGACAGCCACTGCGCTTGTTGTTCGGGCGTGGTGTCGGCCGGCAAAGTGACCGGAAAGCTGAACACCAGCCGCGGGTCGCCGGCTGCGGCGGCACGCTGCTGCAACTCAGCCAGGATCGTCTGCGGCGTGTCGTGCCGCACCGGCAGCGCAGTCTGCTTGTCAAACAGTTGCGCTGCACGCGCAAACAGCAGCTTCAGGTGGTCGTTGAGCTCGGTCATCGTGCCCACCGTCGAGCGCGAGGTGCGTACCGGATTCGTCTGGTCGATGGCGATCGCCGGCGGCACACCGTCGACCCGGTCCACCGCCGGGCGGTCCATGCGGTCCAGAAACTGGCGCGCATAAGCGCTGAAGGTCTCGACATAACGCCGCTGCCCTTCGGCGTACAGCGTGTCGAACACCAGACTGCTCTTGCCCGATCCGCTGGGCCCGGTGACCACCGTCAGCTCGCCGGTGTGGATGTCCAGGTCGAGGTTCTTGAGGTTGTGCTGGCGCGCGCCGCGGATGCGGATCACGCCGCCGACATCACGCTCGGTCAACGCTGCATCGGCCGTGGGCGGGGCGTTGGTTTTGGGGCCAGGCTTCATGGGGTACGGCAGGGCAAACCTGGCTCAAGACACAAGCTGCAAGGAGGGGTGGCGATCGCGATCAACCGCAGAGTTTAAGGCGCTGCAGCTGAAGTGCGTGCGGCGCGGCGAGGGCTGGTTGCACCACGCTGGATGGCTCGCATTGGCTCCGGGCGGTTGGCCAGCCAATTGCCTTTGAGGGCTTTGGCACTGTGCAGAGCTTTCGGTTCGCACACAAAGTACGTTCAGACAATGTTTGCATAGCGCCGTGGGCATCACTTTGAGCCTGCTGGTCTGCGCGGATGTGGGCGACGAGCCCATCAAGCAGCGTTGCGCCATTCCGCTCTTCGGTCGGCACCGACCAGCAATGCTCAGCGGCGTGGTCCACAAGACGGGCAAACCCAGCTTAGCCTGGCTCCTGAGAGTCCTGATCCCTCATTGACGGGCCAGTGACTTCACGCGCGCCCACAGCGCTGCCTTCGAGATCGTATTCATCCCCATGGCCTGGATGCAATGGTCCAGCCGGTGGGGCCGCGAGCGCAGGTCTTCGATGGCCTTGAGCAGGTCGGCTTCGATGCTGGCGCCGTAGGCTGCCTCGGCCTTGGTGATGGCCTTGTGCATCAGCTTCTTCGGCGGCGCCATCATGGCCAGGTCGATCAGATCACGGCTGAAAACGGCGTCATCACGCCAGCGGTCTGAATTGGCCAGCAGTTTGCTGGTGAGCATGTCCAGCGGTGTCAACGTGGCCACGCCGCACAGGCGGTCTTCCGGCCCCGGGGTTTCGAGTTCGATGCGGCCTTCCAGGACGATTTCGAACTTGATGGCGACGCCTTCCACTTCCAGCAGCGTGCGGATGCCGTACTGGTCGGCGCGTATCTCGCGCAATGGGGTCAAAACCCGACCTGGGCGCGTGATGGCGCGCAAGCCGTCCGGGGCCGTCAATTGCTGACGGAGCACTTGATAGCCCTCCAGGCGTGACACCAGAAAGTCGATGTCGACCGATTCGCGATACTCGCCGTAGCGCAGGGAGATGGCTGTGCCACCGCCGAAGAGGCAGGCGTTGGCCGCCAGGCCGTCGGCGTCCAGCGCCTCCAGGATGGTGGCGATGCGGCGGTGGTGCGGTCGCTCAAACAAGCAGTCGCCCTCCGCCGATCTGCTTTGCCAAGCTTTGAATCAGCGCGCGCTCGCTCGGCTCCAGACTGGCGGGGTCCACATGCCGCCAGTTGCGCTCGTACAGACTCAAGGCCTCGGCCGGGGTCAGCTCGGCCACGCCGGGCATTTGCCACGCCAGGCGCTTGAGCTGCGGGTAGTCTTGCAGCCGCAAGCGCGGCGGCAGGCTCGTGGCTTGCGCCTGCGGTATCTGCCGTTCGGCACGCGGATCACTCAGGTCGATTTGCAGGCCGATGGCAGCGATGCTGCTCAGGTAGGCGCCCATGGTCACCGAAGGTTCGCCGCGCTCGATGCGGTGCAGGGTGACGCGTGACATCCCGGCAGCTTCTGCGGTCACTGTGGCGCTGAGCTTTTGCTGTTTGCGGTGGGCGCGGATGCGTGCGCCCATGGCCTTCAACTCAGACCCTAGAACGGTGTCGATAGCGGGGGCTTTGGCGGGCATTGTGATTCTCATTTTATACAAAAAAATGATTTTGTATGGAATGAGATCATTCAAGGTTCTTGGCTATTCCGCATGGATGGATCCCGTCCCAGCAAAACCCGAGCAACATCCGAGCAACACCCGAGCATTCAAGCGCTCGAGGACGCTCAGCGCAGGCCCCTCGCCTTGCTCTTGAACAACTCCCGCAACCCCACCTCACGCGGCCCGGGCTCGATGCGCAATGGCTCGCCCGCCTGCGTTGTTCCAGGCCGCAACACCGCCAGGTAAGCGCCGCAGTATCCCGACTGCGCCATCAGCTTGACCGCCTGCGCAAAGCCCATCGCAGCTGCGAATTTGAAGCATGGCATGCGCGGCTCGCTGACCACCAGCGTGCAGTCGGACAGCACCAGCCGGTCGCCGATCCACATCTGGTTTTCCAGTACGCCTTGCAGCAATAAATTGGCACCGATGTGGCCGGCGTTGACTTCGTCGTCCCACAGCGCGGCACGGGCTTGCGCACGCACGGTCTGCCAAAAAGGCAGGTGCTCGCTGGGGTAGGCATAGACGGCCTTGCTCAAGCCGCCGTGCACGCTCAGGTCGGCTTGTTCATCACCTTCCAGGCCCAGCGGGCCCACGGCGACCGGGCCTGTCTGAGGTGTTTTGCAGATGGCGGAGGCCATGGTTCTGCCGTTGATATGTGTTTTGCGGCTGCGGCCGATGTTGACCTGGAGGACTTGCATCGATTGGCTTCTTGGTGCTTGGCTGGAGGTCATCGGTGGCGGAATGATTGCGCAGTGCCGGGCTGCAGGTGCCCTGGGTCGGGCTGACGTCCGGGCCCATCTTGCGCCAGACTTCCGGCCTGGACGGATGTCCGGTGTCAACGTTGCGCGAAAGCGCTAAGCTTCGAGTCAGCCGCATTGTTGGATGCCTACCGATGAGCCTCAGCACTTTTCTTCCTACCTCGCGCAGCGCCAGCAACTGGCGTCGGCTGGCATTTGTCGCAAGTTTTTGCCTGCTCGGCGCCTGCGGCACTCAGGTCGTCAACCCCGTCACCGGCAAGACCGAGCGCTCGGTGATGGACGAAGCCACCGAGATTGCCGAGGGCAGCAAGGCGCATCAGCAAGTGCTGCAGGAATATGGCGTGCTGGACAACCCGTCTCTGCAGGCCTATGTCAACGACATTGGCCAGAAGTTGGCGCGCCAGTCGCATCGCGCCAATTTGCAGTGGACCTTCACGGTGCTGGACAGCCCCGAGATCAACGCCTTTGCGCTGCCCGGCGGCTTTGTCTACATCACGCGCGGCATCATGGCTTACCTGGGTGACGAGGCCGAGCTGGCCGGTGTGCTGGGGCACGAGATCGGCCACGTCACGGCGCGCCATGGTGCGCAGCGGGCGACCCGCCAGCAGGATGCAGGATTGGGCGTGTTGGCTGCAACCGTGCTGGGCGCGGTGCTGGAGACGCAAGGCGTTGGCGGCGCATCCCAAGCTGCAGGGCAGGTCGTTCAGGGCGTGTTTGCCGGCCGCTTGGCCGCCTACAGCCGCGACCAGGAAACGCAGGCCGACGAGCTGGGCGCCGAGTACCTGGCACGCAACCGTTACAACCCGCGCAACATGATCGAGGTGATCGGGACGCTGAAGGCGCAGGAGCGTTTTGCCGCCGACCAGGCCAGAGCCGAAGGCAGACCGGTCAGCGGCGGCGCAGACTGGCTGGCCAGCCACCCCAGCAACGACAAGCGCCTGGCCGACATCCAGAGCTTTGCCGCCCGTTACAGCGGCCAGTACGGCGACGACGCCAGGGGCCGCTACCTGCAAGCCATCGAAGGCATGCCGTTTGGCGACAGCCGCGCTCAAGGCGTCACGCGTGGTCAGAATTTCTATCACGAAGACCTGGGCGTGGCGATCACCGCGCCCACCGGCTGGCGCATCCAGAACAGCCCTGCAGCCATCACAGTGGTCAACGCTGCCGCCGATGCCGGGCTGATCGTGCGCCTGGTGCCTGCCAACTCTGGCAGCAGCCACGAAGAGATCATTCGCAATGTCGTCAAGCCGACCGAAGGCCGCACCGAAAAGCGCAGCTTCAACGGCCTGCCCGCGACCTTCTTCAGCGGCGCCAGGCTCAATGCCCAGGGCCAGCCGCAGAACGTGCAGCTGTCAGTCGTCACTGGGCCATCCAACCGGTTCTACCTGATGCAGCATGCAGCCAAGGATGGCGCTGCACGCCAGCGAGCCAGCGCGGGTTTGGCTCAGGCCGAGGCCTCGTTCAGGCCCCTGACGGCTGCAGATCGTGCTGCTGCCAGGCCCTTGGCGCTGCGCACGGCCACCCTGCCACGCGGCGGCTTCGCCGAGCTGGCGCGTGGGTCGGCCGACCCAGCGCGGGCAGAAGCGCAGTTGCGGCTGCTCAATGGGGTGTATGGCGGGGGTGCGGAGCCGGCAGTGGGCTCGCCCATCAAAGTGGTGCGCTGAAAGGCTGGGCGCATGTGCCGCCCACGCCACTGCGACCGCAAATGGGCTGCACTGTCAACGCCAGATCGTCTTGCCACACAGCCTTCTGACATTTCATCATCCGGAAGGCGGCCTTGAATCATGAAAGCCACCGCCATGAGGGAGCCCGATGCCCAGGCATCGGGCAGATGGCCATGAGGGTCGAGGGCAGCTGGGTGGCCAGCGCAAGGGTGGGCTCGCCCGGGGATGCGCCCTGCATCACGCTTGCAGCGCTTTGTCCGGGCAAGCCCTGCGAGCGGGTGGTTACGGCGTGATGACATTGCTTCCACAATGTTCGAAGGTACAGCGCAAGGGCCCTAGGCCGCAGCCTGCACCGCAGGATTTGGCGAATGCCAGGGCCGCTGGATGCAGCAAGCGCTGTTTCAGTCGGTATGCGGCCTTGTCCAAAACCTGCTTTGACCACGCCTGCGATTGGAAACCCGATGGACACGAATGCACCTGAGCGCCTCAAAGTCAATCCGCCCCCTCATGTGCAGCACGCCCGCCTGATCGCCTGGGTGGCCGAGATGGCCGCGCTGACTGGCGCGGCGGACGTGGTGTGGTGCGACGGCAGCGCGGCAGAAGCTCAGCAGCTGACCGACGAGCTGGTCGCCGCTGGCACGCTGATGAAGCTCAACCCCGAGTTGCGCCCACGCAGCTATCTGGCGCGCAGTGACGCCACCGATGTGGCGCGGGTCGAAGACCGCACTTTCATCTGCTGCGAGCGCGAAGAAGACGCCGGCCCGACCAACAACTGGATGGCACCTGAGCAGATGCGCGCCAAGTTGCAGAACGGGCCTGGTGCGCTGTTCAAGGGCGCGATGGCTGGCCGCACCCTGTACGTGGTGCCGTTTTCGATGGGCCCGTTGGGCAGCCCGATCGCCCACATCGGCGTGGAGCTGACCGACAGCCCCTATGTGGTGGTCAGCATGCGCACCATGACCCGGATGGGTCAGGGCGCACTGGAGGTGCTGGGCAAAGACGGCGAATTCGTGCCTTGTGTGCACACCGTGGGCGCCCCTTTGCAAGCGGGCCAGGCCGATGTGCCTTGGCCTTGCAACCCCACCAAGTACATCGTGCACTACCCCGAGACGCGCGAAATCTGGAGTTACGGCTCGGGCTACGGCGGCAACGCCTTGCTGGGCAAGAAGTGCTTCGCGCTGCGCATTGCCAGCACCATGGGTCGGCACGCGGCGGCTGAGGACGGTGTGGGTTGGCTGGCCGAGCACATGCTGATCCTGGGCGTGACCTCGCCTGCGGGCCAGAAGCACCACATCGCGGCGGCATTTCCCAGTGCTTGCGGCAAGACCAACTTCAGCATGCTGGTGCCGCCTGCGGGCTATGCCGGCTGGCAGGTGACGACCATCGGCGACGACATCGCCTGGATCAAGCCTGGGGCCGATGGCCGCCTGTACGCCATCAATCCCGAGGCTGGCTACTTCGGCGTCGCCCCTGGCACCAACGACCACACCAACCCCAACTGCATGGCCTCGCTGAAGAGCGACACGATCTTCACCAATGTCGCGCTGACCGACGACGGAGATGTCTGGTGGGAAGGCATGACCGAGACCCCACCCGCGCACCTGATCGACTGGCAAGGCCGCGACTGGACGCCGGCGCTGGCCAAGAGCCATGCCGAAGGCGGCAAGCCGCGCCCAGCCGCTCACCCCAACGCGCGCTTTACGGTGGCCGCGATCAACAACCCGGTGCTGGACCCGCAGTGGGACGACCCGGCCGGTGTGGCGATCGACGCTTTCATCTTCGGCGGCCGGCGCAGCACCACGGTGCCGCTGGTGACCGAGGCCCGTAGCTGGGCCGAAGGTGTCTACATGGCCGCGACCATGGGCAGTGAGACGACGGCGGCCGCTGCCGGACAGCAAGGCGTGGTGCGACGCGATCCGTTTGCGATGTTGCCTTTCATGGGCTACAACATGGCGGACTACTTTCAGCATTGGCTGAATCTGGGTGAGAAGCTGGGTGCGCTGCCGGGCAGCCAGGGCAAGTTGCCGCGCATCTATTGCGTCAACTGGTTCCGCAAAGGGGCTGACGGCAAGTTTGTCTGGCCGGGTTACGGCGAAAACATGCGGGTGCTGGAGTGGATGCTGGGCCGCATCGAGAGCCAGGCTCAGGGCTTGGACAACGTGTTTGGCCTCAGCCCGCGGTATGAGGACTTGCGATGGGACGGGCTGAACTTCAGCCGCGAGCAATTTGCCAGCGTGATCGGCATCGACAAGGCCGCCTGGCAGCAAGAGCTGGAGTTGCATACCGAACTGTTCCAGAAGCTGCATCACCATCTGCCGGCTGAATTGCCGGCGACACAGGCGCGGATTCGGGCGGCGCTGCAGGGCTGACGCGGCTCTCGAATCCGCGGTGTAGTCGCGGGATCAGGGCAGCGGGGCGTCGCCTGCGCTCATGTCATCCGAGTCGGGCTGCGCCCGCCTCTCCTTCCTTACTTCGCTCCATACGACGCCCCGCTGCCCTGATCTGGCAAGCTTTCGAGGCCTGCAGCCAGTTGCCGGCCCCTGTTTGGCGGGTCGGCGGCAACTTCAGGCAACATCGGTGCATGAAGTTGCAACTGCTGTCCGATCTGCACCTGGAAACCGAGAGTTATGAGGCCGAGCCTGCGCCGGGCGCTGAACTGCTGGTGCTGGCTGGCGACATCGACAGCACCTGGGCCGGCTACCGGCGCTTTGCAGGCTGGCCGGTGCCGGTGGTGGTGGTGTCAGGCAACCATGAATTTGATGGCCGCGACATCGATCAGGCGCTGGGCGGGCTGCGTGATCTCTGTGCGGGCCTCGGTTTTGTGCTGCTGGAACGTGAGGCGTTGGTGGTCAAAGCCAGCGATGGGCACAACATCCGTTTTTTGGGCACGACCCGCTGGAGCGACTTCGATGCCCTGGGCGTGGCCCAGCGTGATCGCGCCACGCGGGCGGCCACTTATTTTCTGAAGCTGATGGACAGCCGGCGCCACGGCCAGCCCTTTGATGCCGAGGCGGTGCGTGCAGAGGGCCTGCTGGGCCGCGCCTGGTTGCAGCAGACTCTCGCGCAGCCCTCAGAAGGCCAATGGGACAAGACCGTGGTGATCACGCACTTTGCGCCCAGCCTGCGCAGCGCTGACCCCCGCTATGGCCACCAACCCGGCACCGCCAGCTTTTGCAATGGCGACGATGATTTGATCCCGTCGGCTGACCTGTGGCTGCACGGCCACTTGCATTGCCGTCACGACTATCGGGTGCCACGACTGGGTGCGGCAGCCACTCGCGTGGTCTGCAACGCGCGGGGGCTGGTCAGCAAGAAAGAACATGAAGCTGGCCCAGGGCAGGCGGCACATCGGGTGCAGTGCCTGCTTCAAGTCTGAGCAAGTCTGAGCCAGGTCAAAGCCGAGGCAGGTTCGGGGTGCGACACTTGCGCCCAGCGGTTCGCATCCGCAGCCGCCCCACCCAGGAGCTCTGATGAAAATACTCGCCGCAGTCGATGGCAGCCCTTACACCAAGCGCATGTTGGCCTACCTGACGGTGCACGATGAATGGCTGGGCGCGCACCACAAATACACCTTGATCCATGCCGTGCCGGCAGTGCCTGTGCGTGCCGCTGCGGTGATCGACAAAGCGACGCTGAAGGCCTATTACGACGCTGAAGCAGACAAGGTCTTCAAGCCGCTGCGCACTTTTTTTGACAAGCGCAAGCTGTCGGCCGAGTTCGTCAGCAAGGTCGGCTCGGCTGCAGATTTGATCAGTCAGACGGCCAAGGCGGGCCACTTTGATCTGGTCATCATGGGCTCACACGGCCATGGCACGCTGACCAATCTGGTGATGGGGTCGGTGTCGACCAAAGTGCTGTCGCAATGCGATATCCCGGTGCTGCTGATCCGCTGAAGTTCAGTCGCGCAGCGTTTTGCCGGGTCTGGCGTTGTTCTGAGCCTTGGCTGGCTGCAGGCCGCGCATGCAGATGGACAGCACCCAATCGACGATTTGCTCGTCGCTGAATTTTTCGCCAGCCTTCAAGAAGCCGGGCACGGGGTCGCAGGCGCGGGCAAAGACGGTGTAGAGCACCACCTCGGGCGGAAATTGCGGGTCGATGTCGCCATCGGTCTGCGCTTGCACGATCCAGTGGCCCAGATGGTCGCTGGCCAGCATCAGCGCGTCCATGTATTTACGGTCGGCCATCAGCGCGGCACGCAGGCTGGAGTTTTGTGCCGGCAAGGTCGGCATTTCGCCAGCCAGTTGTATTTCCAGCAGCCAGCGCGTGACAGCACGCAGCTTTCCGAAAGCCGAAAGCTCGGGCAAGCCGGCTTGTTGCTCGACAAAGGCCAAGGCCCTTTGCAACAGTCGCACCATCGCCGCTGCGGCCAGAGTTTCTTTGGAGGGAAAGTGCTTGTAGAGGCTGGCTTTGGCGATGCCGACCTCGGCTGCCACCTCGTCCACCGTCATCAGGTCATAGCCCTTGTCGGCCAACAGCCGGTTGACTGACGCGATGATGGCGTCTTCACGCACCCGCAGGATTTGCTCTTTGAACGACAGTTTGGCCACAACCAGATTCTAGAGGCCTGATCGTGGGTGGCCAGGCGGATGAGTCGGCACGCACCATCTGCCACCTGGGTGTGCCGGTGCACACCGTGGCGAGGGCAGTCAGGCCACTGTACGTCTGCGCAGCGTCAGTCTCTTGACCCAGCCAGCGTTTTGGCGCCTCACATCGGTGCCTCGATCCGCAGTTTGATGGGTAGTTGGGTCATCGGCTTGACCGACTGTGGCGGCCGGGGCCAAGGCTTCCATGCTCTGATCCAATCCGAAGGCGGTGCCCATGTCGGCAAAGTCATCATGCTGTACGGGGCCAGCACTCAACCAGCCTGAAAACCAGCGCTTGGAGTGTGGAGCCTTGTTCATGCATGTTCCCCCGGTTTGGCGTGTGTTTGCATGCGCATTGACACAATACGTAGTGTCCTTTGTGATCGGCTGGCGTGGGTTTCAATCAAGTGACAATTGCCGTGTCAATCGGCATGAAACGTAACGTATTGCGCGCATCTCTAGAATCGCGCCCTTTTCCGCCTTGTGCACTCCCACGTTTGGGTGGATGACGACATAACGCGCCTTGCTGCCCCAGACTGTGTGTTGAGCACAACAGTTCACCTCTGTGTTCACCTCTGCACAAGTCTTGATGTCCGCTGCTTCCGGTTTTGTCGCCATCGATTTCGGTACCTCCAACTCCGCTGTGGCGCTGCCGCAGGGCACTGCAGGTGTGCGCCTGGTGGAATTGGAGCCAGGCCAGCGCACGATGCCCACGGCCACTTTCTATCGTGGCGACACACCGGCGCACGCGCCCGAAGCCGAGCAGTTGTTTGGCCGAGCTGCCCTCGCCGCGTACATCGAAGGGTCCGATGGCCGCCTGATGCGCTCGATGAAAAGCATCCTGGGTTCGCCTTTGCTGGACCAGAGCACGGACATTGGCGCTGGTCGCGCGGTGCGCTACCGCGATGTGCTGAGTGGTTACCTGGGCCAGTTGATGCGCACCGCACAGGCGCAAGCGCAGACCGAAACCCCTTTGCGTCGTGCGGTGCTGGGTCGCCCGGTGTTCTTTGTCGACGACGACCCGATGCGCGATGCGCAGGCCCAAGCTGCGCTGGCTGAGGCAGCGCACCAGGTCGGCCTGGAGGAAATCGCCTTTCAGTACGAACCCATCGCCGCCGCGCTGGACCATGAAAGCCGCATCGACCACGAACAACTGGTGCTGGTGGCCGACATCGGCGGTGGCACCTCGGACTTTTCGCTGGTGCGCCTGGGCCCGCAGCGTCGTCAGCGAGTGGAGAGGCGCGACGACATCCTGGCCAATCACGGCGTGCACCTGGCAGGCACCGACTTTGACCGCCATGTGGCGCTGGCCAGCATCATGCCGCTGCTGGGTTATGGCGCGTCGCGGCCTGCAATGTCTGGTGACAAGCCGGGCGCCAAGCCGCGCGAAGTGCCCAGCGGGGCCTACTTCGATCTGGCCACCTGGCATTTGATCAACACCGTTTACGCGCCGGCCCGCATCGCCGAGTTGCGTGGCATGAAGCCCTGGTACGCCGACCCCTTGCACCACCAGCGCCTGATGGTGACGCTCGAAGACCGCTTGGGCCACGCGTTGGCCGCCGCCGCTGAACAGGCCAAGATCGATGTGGCGACCAGCGGCAATGCGCTGATCGATCTGCAGTTGCTGCAGCGCAGCTTGCAGGCCGAGTTGCAGGAGCCACAGGCGGCAGCGGCGATCGAGGCGGATCTGCAGCGCATCGTGCAAGCCGCGCTTGTCACCGTCAAGATGGCGGGCCTGAGCGTTGACGCGGTGGATGTTTTGTATTTCACGGGCGGCTCCACCGGCCTGCGGCCTCTGGTGGATCGCATCCAAGCAGAATTTGGCCGTGCCCAGCAAGTGCGCGGCGACCGCTTTGCCAGCGTTGCCCAAGGCTTGGGCTTGTTTGCTCGGCAGGTGTTCGGGCCGGGGTGATGTCGGAGTGATGCCTGGGTGATGCCTGGGCGGTGCTGAACTGGTGCTGAGCTTGGTGCTGAGCCGGTGCTGAGCTGGTACTGGCCAGGCGCCGGTCCACTGTGTATCTTCAGCGTCGAGGCTTGCCCCGCCCTGCTGGCGTCCGAGTGTGTGCTTGACGCGGCGCCCCTGCCTTGCCGCGTCTGGCGCCGGGCGCCGCACCTGCAGCCGATCGGGGCGCTGAACCCGGCGCCGTCTGGGCGGCTGCCTGAAGGGGCCGCGACACGTCGGCGATCAGCATCAGCGCGCGCACGATGTCTTGCACCGCCTCGGCCAGGTCCGTGGGCGGCTCCAGCGTTTCGATCATCGCCAGCAGTGCGTCTGCGTCTTCCAGGTCGTCAGCATCGAAGTGCAGAAAAAGCAGGGCCAAAGGTTCGACCAGAGCCAGGTCGGTCATCGCCATCAGCTCGGGAAAGTTTTCCATTGCGCAGGCAAAACCTGTGATCCACGGCAAGACAGCGGCGCCGATGTGGCTGTTGTCCGGCTGATCTGGGTCTGCCGGCTCGCCGGCATCGTTGTGTTCTGCTTCGTCTGTAGCGCCATCCGCTGCCGGCGCCATCACCCAGGGGTCAAACCATTGACGCTGGCCGATGGCCTGGTCGACTTCTGCAAAACGGCGCTGCACCAGGGCATGCAGCTCCATCAGTTGCGCGTCACTTGCCACGGCGCGTCCTTCGATGTCGGTGACATAGCTCAGCCATTCGGCAGGCGCTGGCCGCCGGGGCTGCAGCAGAACGCCGCACAGGTAGCCATCCAGGGCGCTCAGCTCCAGCGGTTGTGCCGGCTCGGGCAGTCCCTCCAGCAGCCAGGCCAGGCGCGCCAGATCGCTTTCGTCAAGCGGCGCTGCCGACATCAGCGGGCTGCCGGCTTTTGCATCGCGCAGCTGGATCGCGTTTGTCTCAGAGGTGGGTTGGGCTGGTTTGGGCATGGTTTCGGGTGGCAAGTTACACGGGCGCCGGCGGTGGGCAGCGGCGAAAGCGGCAGCTGCGATTGTCGTCAGCTCTCACCGCCAGCCACTGCCGCCGGCTGTCGCCCCGCAAAGCCTAGACTCGCAGCTCAGTCTTCTCTTTTCAAGGAGTCATTTTCATGTCCTCGCCCGCCCCCTATGCCGACACCGCTGATGTCGGCCACTGGATCGATGGTGCAGCTTACACAGGTGATTCGGCGCGCACCCAGACGGTCTGGAACCCCAGCAGCGGCCAGTCGGCGCGCCAGGTGGTGCTGGCCAGTGCTGGCGATGTGCAGGCCGCGGTGGCCAGCGCGCTGAAGGCGCAGCGCGCTTGGGCCGACACACCACCGATCCGCCGCGCCCGCGTGTTGAACCAGTTTCTGGCCTTGATGAACCAGCACCGCAACGAACTCGCAGCGATGATCACGGCCGAGCACGGCAAAGTCTTCAGCGATGCGCAGGGCGAAGTCACACGCGGCATCGACATCATCGAATTCGCTTGCGGTGTGCCGCACTTGCTCAAAGGGGATTACACCGACCAGGTCAGCACCGGCATCGACAACTGGACGCTGCGCCAGCCGCTGGGCGTGGTGGCCGGCATCACGCCGTTCAACTTTCCTTGCATGGTGCCTTGCTGGATGTTTCCGGTGGCGCTGGCTTGCGGCAACAGCTTCATCCTCAAACCCAGCGAGCGTGATCCTTCGACCGCATTGCGGATGGCCGAGTTACTCAAGCAGGCGGGCTTGCCCGATGGTGTTTTCAACGTGCTGCAGGGCGACAAGGTGGCGGTGGACGGGTTGCTGTCGCACCCCGACGTCAAGGCGCTGTCCTTTGTGGGCAGCACGCCGATTGCGCAATACATCTACGCCACCGGCGCCCACCATGGCAAACGGGTGCAGGCCCTGGGTGGCGCCAAGAACCACATGGTGGTGATGCCGGATGCCAACATCGAGCAAGTCGTGGATGCCTTGATTGGCAGCGCTTACGGTTCTGCCGGCGAGCGCTGCATGGCCATCTCGGTGGCCGTGCTGGTGGGCGATGTGGCCGACAAGATCGTGCCGCTGCTGGCCCAGCGTGCACGCGCGCTGAAGATCAAAGACGGCATGGCTTCTGACGCAGAGATGGGCCCGGTCATCACCCGCGAAGCCCGCGTCCGGATCGAGCAAATGATTGGTGTGGGCGCCGAAGAAGGCGCCAAACTGATCGTCGACGGCCGGGGCCACAAAGTCGCCGGCCTGGAGGCTGGCTTCTACACCGGTGGCACCCTGTTTGACCATGTTCGGCCGCACATGCGCATCTACAAGGAAGAGATTTTCGGCCCGGTGCTGGCCTGCGTGCGGGTGCCCGACATGGCGCAAGCGCTGCAAATCGTCAACGACCATGAATTTGGCAACGGCGTGGCCTGTTTCACCAGCGACGGCGGCGTAGCGCGCGAGTTTGCACGCCAGGTGCAGGTGGGCATGGTCGGCATCAACGTGCCGATCCCGGTGCCGATGGCCTGGCACGGCTTTGGTGGCTGGAAGCGCAGCCTCTTTGGCGACATGCACGCCTATGGCGAAGAAGGTGTGCGCTTCTACACCAAGCAAAAGAGCGTGATGCAGCGCTGGCCCGACAGCATTGGCAAAGGCGCAGAGTTTACGATGCCAACGGCCAAGTGAGCTTCTTGACTCAGGCACGACTCAAGCACGACTCAGGCACGACTCAGGCACGACTCAAGCATTCAGGCGCAGACCAGACTGTTGCGACCGCTGTTCTTGGCCTGGTACAGCGCCTGATCAGCCCGTTGCACCAGCTCAACGGCTTCGATGCCAGGGCTGCAGGCGATACCCAGGCTCAAGGTAACCTGCAGGCCAGGGGCGAACAGCGCCCAGGGGTGCTCAGCGATGCGCTGGCGGATGCGTTCGCAAACCTCCAGCGCCTGTGAGCGCTCAGTATCGGGCATGGCCAGCAAGAACTCTTCACCGCCCATGCGAACCAGCAGATCGGCGGTGCGGGTGTGCGCCCGCAGCAGTTGGCCCAGGGTGGACAGCACGCGGTCTCCCACGGCATGGCCAAAGCGGTCGTTGACCTGCTTGAACAAGTCCAGATCCAGCATCGCCACAGCCAGCGCCGTACCTTCGATCTGCGCGTGCAGTACCAAGGTCGGCAAAGTGGCTTCCAGCTCGCGCCTGTTGCCCAGACCCGTCAAGAGATCCAGCCGCACATCGGCTTCCAGCTGCTGCACCTTTTGCCTGTGGCGCCGGGCGTCCAATTGCGCTTGTTCGGCCTCGAGCCGGGTGACGAAAAGCTCGGCCTGCGCGCCCAGCTGCCGGGTGGCGCGGCCACGTTCCATCTGCAGATAGCTCTGCAGGTGCCGCAGCGCCCGAGCGTGCCTGCGCAGGGCTGCGCAGGCACGCCACATCGCGTGGTGCGCGCGCATGCGCACGGTGGGGTGCTCCAAAGTGGTCGGCGCTTTCAGCACCTGGCCCAGCAGCTTGAGGCTGGCTTGTGTTTGGCCGCGCGACAGCATCAATTCACCCAGACTGCAGCGCAGGCGCAGAGTCTGGGCGTCAAAGCCATGGCTGTGAGCCAGCTCGAGCGCGGTATCCAGTTCGGCTTGCGCCTCTTCGCCGTGCCCCAGATGGACCAGGATCTCGCCCAGATTGCCGCGCGTAAACACCTCTTGCATCGGGTCCACGTGCTCCAGCGCCATCGCGACAGCGGCTTGGGCGTGCGGCAGCGCTTGCTGCAAAGGTTCCAGTGCTTCTTCGGGGCTGATGGCGTCCCGCATCAGGTAAAACCTGCCGATCAGCACGCCGCTGAGGTTGTTGGTGGCGACGAACACAGGGTGGCGTTGCGACTGACGTTGCGCCAGTGACAGAGCCTGGTGCATCAGACGCTCGGCTTGCCAGGGGTTGCCGCAGCGTTCGAAAAAGCACGCCAGCGCGTTGGTGGTCAGCGAACGGTGGGCCAAGGCGCCTTCCTCGGCAGAAAGGCCTTGTGCCAGTTTCATCGCTTCTTGCGCGTAGCTCAGTGCCAGCTCGAAGCGATGGGTGTCGGCGGCAGCCAGCGCCACCATGCGCAAAAAGTCGATGATCTCCACCGTGGGGCCGACTGCGCGCACCAGCGGCGCGATGTCCAGTGCCGTCTCGAGCATCGCCGACAGAGCCCCAGTGCGGTAGCTGCCGTTGCACAGCAGCAAACCGGCTCGCCGAAGCAGATCGGCTTGCGGCGCGGCGTCCTCGCCTGCTGTGGGCTGCTGCTGCGACTTCAACTCCAGCCAGGCTTTTTCTGCTGCCTCTCGCCCCAGTTGCCAGTTGCTTTCGGCATAGGCCTGCCCGGCCTGGTCCAGCAGGGCTGTCACATCGGTGGGGGCAGCTGTACTCATCGGTGCCGCAATGTAGGCGCGCTCCTGCGCTTGCAGGGTGTAGCTAATTCACAGCTTGTATGGCTTGCCCCACGATCAAGCGCCCCCGTTTCGGGGGTGGGGTGGGCTGATGGCGCGCTGCCTCAGCTGCCGATCACACCGCCGTCCGTGCGGCGGATCGCCAACGTGGCGCTGCGTGGACGGCTGCCCGCAGTGCCGTCCGGCCAAGCCGAAAACTGTTTGGGCACAGCCGGATCGCTGCGGTCGCCTGGGTTCTCACCCGGGTGCTGGACGTTGACGAACAAGGTGCGGCCATCGGGCGTCCAGCTGGCGCCCGTCAACTCGCAGCCCACGGGCCCAACCAGAAAACGGCGCACTTCGCCCGTCGCCACGTCGCAAGCCAGCAACTGGTTGTTGCCCAGCCGGGCAAATTCACCGCTGTTCAGCGATCGGGTGCCGACGTCGGTGCCGATCCACAAGTGTCCCTGTGGGTCGAAGGCGACCGTGTCGGGGCAGCTGAACGGGTCGCCTTGGATGTTGCCTTTGGCCTCAGCGCGTTCATTGGCAGGATCGCCGGCCAGCAGCAGATGGTTCCAGACAAAATCGCTGCCGTCGAAGTCGCTCGTCTCCTGCCAGCGGATGATCTGGCCCATGGTGTTCCCGCCCCGTGGGTTGGCCGCGTCCACCCCTGGGCGGTTGGGGGTGCCGCGCGCACTGTTGTTGGTCAGTGTGCAATAGACCCAGCGACTGACGGGGTCGATGGCCAGCCACTCGGGCCGGTCCATCTTGGTGGCGCCCAGCAGGTCGCTGGCTTGTCTGGACTTGATCAGCACTTCGCCGAGATCGGCAAAGCCGTTGGCCACAGTGAGGGGTCCTTGACCATGCACCAACGGCAGCCACCGGCCTTTGCCGTCGGCGTCAAAGCGTGCCACAAACAAGGTGCCGTGGTCCAGCAACGCAGCGTTGGCCTGCGCAGCAGTCTTGCCGTTGCCTGCGGCTTGGATGCGGTCGCGGCTGACGAATTTGTAGATGTACTCAAAGGCTGCGTCCTCGCCTGAATAGACCACCGCACGCTGATCACGGGTCACCGCGACCCAGGCGCCTTCATGCGCTGCGCGGCCCAAGGCAGTGCGTTTGATGGGGGTGCTGGTGGGGTCCATCGGATCGATTTCGACCACCCAGCCGAAGCGGTGGGGCTCGTTGGGGTTGCGCACCGTGTCGAAGCGCGCGTCGTGTTCGGCCCAGCGGTACCAGGTGTTCTTGCGGATGCCCCAGCGTCGCTCGTCGGCGGTAGGCTGGTCGGCAGGGATGAAGTAGTTGGCCCAGTTCTCTTCGCCCGACAGGTAGGTGCCCCACGGGGTGGCACTGCTGGCGCAGTTGTTCAAGGTGCCCAGCACGCGCCGTCCTTCGGGGTCGGCTGCGGTTTTGAACAACCGATGGCCGGCGCACGGACCACTCACCGAAAAAGGGCTGCTGGCGGTGAAGCGCCGGGCATAACGCGAAGGCCGCACCATCTGCCAGCCATTGGCCGTCATCGTGACCTCGATCACCGACACGCCGTGTGCGGCCTGGCTCTTGGCCACTTTTTCTGCGGTCCAGGGCGTCATGCCCCCGACATGCAGCAAGCCGTCGTCGGTGTATTCGTGGTTTATCACCAACAGGCCACGGCGGCTGCCGTCCAGCGCGTAGTAGGCCAGCCCGTCGTGGTGCATGCCCATTTGCAGCGCTTGATCGGCAGCGCTGTTGCTGGCGTCCGGCTGCCAGCCCGGCATTTGCCCAGGCACGCCCACCGGCTCGCCCCAAGGCGCCAGTACCTGGGCCACATAGTCTGCGGGCAGCGTGACCGCGTCGGCCCTGGACACCGCCACGCCCTGGAACCCCAGCTTGGCGCCACTGCGGCCTGCGCCACCGCCTGCCCCACCGAATGCACAGCCGGCCAGCGGGCCCAACAGGCCCAAGGTCGCCAGCACCGCCGAGCCTTGCAGCCATTGCCGCCTGGCCGGGTCGGACACGTCGTGGATGCTCGGGTTCGCAGAGCGGTTGCTGTCTTCCAAGGTGCTGAAGTCTTTGGCCATGTCAGGGTTTGAGTCGATGCAAGACCTTGGATTCTGTGGCGTAAGCTGAAGCGTGGCCGGGGCCGCGCTGTTTATTTGTCCCAGGGCGAGCACGGATGGCAGTCGGCGCATGGCTGCGCACAATTGCAATCGCCGATGTCCGGTTTAACCCTGGGAGTTTCATGAACGGATTCAATCGTCGTCAACTTCTGGCCGCTGGCGCGGCTGGTGCTGCTGCGCTCGGCGTGCCGCGTGCTTTTGCCCAGTCCTGGCCGACCCGTCCGGTCAGTATCGTCGTGCCATTCCCGCCGGGCGGGGGCACCGATGCTTTCGGTCGGCCGCTTTTTGCAGCCATGGGCAAAGCCTTGAACAGACAGTTCGTCATCGACAACAAAGGTGGCGCCGGCGGCACGCTGGGCGCCAACCTGGCGGCCAAGGCCAATCCCGATGGCTACAACTTCTTCATGGGCGCG
>JBBQIB010000049.1:0-19234 GCA_038324515.1 Burkholderiales bacterium | reverse complement strand
GCCAACTGGATATGGCCGATGCGCCTGAGCTGCTTTTGCATCGTGGCTGCCAGCTCTCCTTCCATGCGCTGCGCGTGGTAGATGTCGTACTGCACATAGGCGTTGTCGGCGCCCACCTCGTCCAGGATCGAGATCGCCTGGGCGGTGGTGTTCAGATAGAAGCCCGGGATGTCGAAGTGGTTGATCGGCTCGATCAGCAAATTCAGGCCGGCGGCTTTGAACTCGGCTGCGGCGTAACGCAGGTTGTCAACGAAAGTCTGGCGCAGCAGCGCCGGCGCAACGCCCTGAGGCACTTTGCCAGCCAGACAATTTAAGCGCGGTACGGCCAGTGCCTTGGCGTAGTGGATGCCTTGCGCCACGGCCGCACGAAAGTCCTGCACACGGTCGGGCAGGCAGGCGATGCCACGCTCGCCGGCGTCCCAGTCACCGGCCGGCAGGTTGTGCAGCACCAGTTTCAGGCCATGCTGGTCGAGTTGCGCCTTGATCTGCTCTGCAGCGTAGGGGTAGGGGAACAGGAACTCGACGGCATCAAAGCCAGCCTGGCTGGCCAGCGCAAAGCGCTCCATGAAGGGCACTTCGTTGAACAGCATCGTCAGATTGGCTGCGAATCGGGGCATCTTTTGTCTCCGTGGGTTTTTCAGGCCCACCTCTTGGAACCCAGCTGCAGAGAGTTCGCCACAGCTCTCGACCGGGCCACCGTAGACTTCGCCCCATGGAACGCATCCAGGCCATCCGTCTTTACGTTCGTGTCGTGGATCTGGGCTCGTTCAGCAAGGCCGCCAGCGAATTTGGCATTGGCCAGCCAGCCGCCACCAAACAGGTGGCGCGCATGGAGACCCAACTGGGCGCGCGCTTGTTGCACCGCTCCACGCATGGCGTCACACCGACCGAGATTGGCCTGCTGTATTACGACAAGTGCAAGCTGATTGCGCACCATGTCGAAGAAGCCCAATCGGTGGCCTCGTTGATGCAGCAGCAATTGCAAGGCGCCTTGCGTATCAGCACGTCGGTGGCCTTTGGCCGCCGCGTGCTGGCGCCGCTGGTGATGCAGTTCATGCGCGCCAACCCGCGTTTGCTGATCGACCTGAACTGTGACGACCGCTTTGTGGATCTGGTCGCGCAAGGCATGGATCTGGCGGTGCGCATGGGCCGTTTGCCTGACTCCACGCTCGGCTCGACCTACCTGGGTCGCAATCCCTGGGTGGTGGTCGCTTCGCCTGCTTATTTGCAGCACGCGACGCTGCCGCGTCAGCCCATCGATCTGCAGGCCCACCCGGCCTTGATTTACAGCACCGTGCAAGGCGACGCGCGCTGGAACTTCAGCGCCAGCGACGGGCGCCAGGCTTCGGTGCCGGTGCAGGGCAGCTTGCGGTCGAACAGCTTGTCCAGCTTGCTGATGGCCGCGCGCGAAGGCATGGGCGTGGCTGCTTTGCCGCTGTACGTGGCGCAGCAGTCACTGCGTGCTGGCACGCTGGTGCCGCTGCTGGAGGATTGGCAACTGCCACAGCAAGAAATCCATGCTGTCTATCCTTCACCGCGCATGGTGCCGGCCAAGGTCAGCCAGTTTGTAGCTTGGCTGCAAGGGCAGATGGGCGACGACTGGTGGGAGGGCGGGGCTGCTCCGGTCGGGCGCAACGTGGCTGCGGAGCTTTGACCGCACCCCCGCGCCTGCGCCGCTGTGTGAGGTTCAGCCGCCTGAAACTACCTGTGCGATGGCCTTGCCCACGTCGGCTGTCGAAGCCTGTCCGCCCAGGTCTGGCGTCCTGGGCGCCTGCGGATCGGCCAGCGCGGCTTCAATGGCTTGCACGATGGCGTCGTGGGCGTCGGTATGGCCCAGAAAATCCAACATCATCGCCGCCGACCAGATCTGCCCAATCGGGTTGGCCAAGCCGCGGCCGGCGATGTCCGGGGCTGAGCCGTGCACGGGCTCAAACAAGCTGGGCCAGGTGCGGCTGGGGTTCAGGTTGGCAGACGGCGCGATGCCGATGGTGCCGGTGCAAGCCGGGCCCAGGTCGGACAGGATGTCGCCAAACAGATTGCTCGCCACCACCACATCGAACTGCTGCGGCCGCTGCACAAAGTGCGCCGTCAGGATGTCGATGTGAAACTGGTCCACGGCAATGTCAGGAAACTGCTTGGCCATCGCAGCCACGCGCTCGTCCCAGTAGGGCATCGTGATGGCAATGCCGTTGCTCTTGGTCGCCGAGGTGAGCTTCTTGCGCGGCCGGCGCATGGCTTGCTCAAAGGCAAACTTCAACACCCGGTCGACCCCAATTCGGGTCATCACCGTTTCCTGCATCACGATCTCGCGCTCGGTGCCTTCGAACATGCGGCCGCCGACGCTGGAGTATTCGCCTTCGGTGTTCTCGCGCACGATCAGCATGTCGATCGCGCCCGGCGCCAGCGGCTGGCCCGCGCGGTCGACCAAAGGGCTGCGGATCCCGGGCATCAGCCGTGCCGGCCGCAGGTTGACGAACTGGTCGAACTCGCGCCTGAACTTCAGCAGCGAGCCCCACAACGAAATGTGGTCAGGCAACAAGGCCGGCCAGCCGACAGCGCCGAAGAAGATCGCGTGGTGGCTGCCGATGCGCTCCTTCCAATCGGCTGGCAGCATGTCGCCGTGACGAACGTGGTAGTCGCAGCTGGCGAAGTCGAACAGATCCACCTGCAACTGGATGTCAAAGCGGCGTGCTGCGGCGTCCAGCACGCGCAGTCCTTCAGGCAGCACTTCTTTGCCAATGCCATCGCCGGGAATGGCGGCTATGCGGTGGGTGCTCATCGGGGTGTCTCCTGACTGAAAAAGCTGTGGCTCCGAGCCAGCAGCGCAGCGGGTTGCTCTTCGGCGATGTAGTGGCCACAAGGCAGGCTTTGGCCTTGCACGTTGCTGTTGCCGTCGGGGCCGGGCTCGCTGACGTCTCCCCACATCGACAGCACGTCAAAACAACGGCCGACCACACCCTGCGCGCCCCACAGCACTGACAGAGGCAAGCGCAGCCTTTGCCCAGCGGCCAGGCTGGCGCGGTCGTGCGCCAGGTCGATGCTGGCGCCGGCGCGGTAGTCTTCGCAGATCGAGGTGGCGCTGCCCGGCAGCTGGATGCAGCGCTCATACTCGGCCATCGCTTGCGGGCTGAAGGGGCTCAAACCCGCAGAGCGACGGCCCATCAAGTCCTGCAAGAAGGCGACCGGGTCGGCGTTGATCAGTCGCTCGGGCAGCGGCACAGGCTGGATGAAGAAGAACCAGTGCCAGTAGGCCTTGGCAAATTGCATGTCGGTGGCCTCGTACATTGCCAGCGTGGGCGCGATGTCCAGCAGCATCATGCGCTGCACCGCTTGCGGCTGGTCCAGCGCCAGCCTGTGCGCCACGCGCGCGCCGCGGTCGTGCGCCAACACTGCAAAAGTGGCATGACCAAGATGCTGCATCACTGCAAAGGCCGCAGCGGCCATGCTGCGTTTGCTGTGCGCAATGTGGTCAGCGGTGGCTGCCGGCCGACTTGAGTCGCCGTAACCCGGCAGATCCATCATCACGACTTGATGGCGGCTGAGCAACTCCGGCAGCACCTTGTGCCACATTGCCATCGATTGCGGGTGCCCGTGCAACAGCAGCAAAGGCGGGCCAAGGCCGCCATGGCGTACCTGCACAAAGCCGTCGCGGGTGGGCAACTGCCAGCTCTTCAGACCCTGCCACATGTCAGCCATGGGTCATCGCTCAGGGTGGGCCGCTCATTGCAGACCAAAGCCGGCAGCTTGCAAGGTCCCGCGCGATTCTCCGCTGCGCAGGTGGGCCACGAAGCTCTGCGCCAGTTCGGACTTGGCGCTGCCCAGCACTCTGTGGGCCAGATAGCGGATGGGTGTGGTGGTGTTCAGAGTCTCGACCACACGCACCCGGTCTGCAGCGGCGGCGGCATCGGTGGCAAAGACGAACCCGGCCTCGACATCACCTTTGGCCACCAGATCGAGCACCTCGCGAACATCCTGAGCAGCAACGACTTTGCGTTGCAACGATGGCCACAAGCGCTTGGCATTGATCGCTTCGCGGGCGTAGCGTCCGGCAGGGTCCGTAGATTGGCGGCCCATCGCGATGCGCACGATCTCCGCCTGGCCCAGGTCTTCGAGGCGCCGCAAGGGCAGGTTCAGTGCCTTTGGCGTGATCAGAACCAGTTGATTGGTGGCAAAAACACTGCGCAGGTCCGGCACCAACAGGCGGCGCTGCACACCGAGGGCGACAGTTTGAGCGTCGGCAGACAAAAGCACGTCGGTCGCTGCTTGTCCGCTTGCCACCTGATCCAGCAAGTCACCCGAAGCGCCGTAACGCACCGTCACCAAAGAGCTTTTGCCCTTTGAAGCAAAACTTCGTACCAAAGCAGGCATCACGTCCACCAGGCTGGCCGCAGCGGCGATGTACAGCGTACCGGCAGCGTTCAGACCATTGGCAGCGCTCAAGGCCAAAGGGCTGTCGGCAGGCGCTGCCGTCTGGCTCTGCCCAGCGCTGCTGGTCTGGGCGGCAGCAGTGGCGTGCAGCCCCGCCAGCAACAAACCGCATGCACCCGCTTCGCTGAGCAGACGCCTCAAGCAGCGGCGCCGCTGAAGATCTGCCGCTGTCGGAAAGGAAGAATGCTTGGGAATCATTGGCACACGTTGCTCGAAAATTTGCAAGGGCGCGTGCTTGACCTGCAAGCATCGCCCCAGCAAACCTGCATTCTCGCAGTTTGCGTTGTCGCTGCACTGGGTCAGCCAGCCGCAGGCGCAAACAGCGGATGCAGGTTGCTGTGCACGGCGTCGAAGACTTTCATGCCTGCACCAACCTGCACCGTCAAGCCCAGGCATTGCGAAGTTTCGGCTGCCAAACAATGCCTTGGCTCGGCCAACCTACCTGGCGCTCAGCGCAACGAAACCTCAACGCGGCGTGCTTCAGCGTTGTCGCCGCTGCCAGTCAAGACCTCAGGTTTTCTCATTTCGATCATCGATTCGGGCACACCAGCAGCCTTGAGGACTTCGCTGACCACCTTGGCGCGTTGCCTGGCGAGTTCTTCATTGACCGCTGAATCGCCCATGGCGTCCGTATAACCACTGAGCACAACCTTTTTGCCGGCAGTCGCACCCTGGACCACTTCGACCAGCTTGTCTGCGGCACGGTCGGCCAACTCGGCCTTGCCGCTGGCAAAGTAGAACTTGACGACGTCGTTTTCGACCTTGATCGAAGGCCCTTCGGAGCCGGCCATGGCCGATGACGGCAGGGCTGGCGCAGCAGGCATTGCCGCCGGGGCTGTCACGGCAGGCGCCGCAGCCTGAGTCAGCGCTGCAGGCGCCGCCGGCACTTGCGCTGCAGTGGATGCGGGCGAGTGGGCAGCGGTGGCCGCATAGTCGCCCATTGGCAACATGGGCACGATCAGTAACGCCACGATGTTGATGATCTTGATCAACGGGTTGATGGCGGGGCCGGCAGTGTCTTTGTAAGGGTCACCGACGGTGTCGCCGGTCACGGCAGCCTTGTGCGCTTCACTGCCCTTGCCACCGTGGTGGCCGTCTTCGATGTACTTCTTGGCGTTGTCCCAGGCGCCGCCGCCGGTACACATCGAGATCGCGAGAAACAGGCCTGTGACGATCGTGCCCATCAGCAGGCCACCCAGCGCGGCCGGGCCCAGCAGCAGGCCCACCAGCACCGGTGCCACCACCGGCAGCAGGCTGGGGATGATCATTTCTTTGATCGCTGCCGTGGTCAGCATGTCCACCGCTGCGCTGTAGTCGGGCTTGCGTTTGCCGGCCATGATCGCGCCGTCCTTGAACTGGCGCCTCACTTCCACCACCACCGAGCCTGCGGCGCGTCCCACCGCCTCCATCGCCATGGCGCCAAACAGGTACGGGATCAAGCCGCCGATGAACAGGCCGATGATGACTTTGGGGTCACTGAGACTGAAGCTCACACTCATGCCACGCGCGTCCAGCGAGTGTGTGTAGTCGGCAAACAGCACCAGCGCGGCCAGACCGGCAGAGCCGATGGCGTATCCCTTGGTCACCGCTTTGGTGGTGTTGCCCACAGCGTCCAGCGGATCGGTGATGTCGCGCACGCTGGCGGGCAAGTCCGACATCTCGGCAATGCCGCCAGCGTTGTCGGTGATGGGGCCGTAAGCGTCCAGGGCGACCACGATGCCGGCCATGCTCAACATCGCGGTGGCGGCAATCGCGATGCCATACAGGCCAGCCAGTGAATAGGAAGCCATGATGGCCACGCAGACCAGCAGCACGGGCCAGGCGGTGGAGCGCATCGAAACACCCAGGCCGGCGATGATGTTGGTGCCGTGCCCGGTGGTGCTGGCCTGTGCGATGTGCTGCACAGGCTTGTACTGCGTACCGGTGTAGTACTCGGTGATCCAGACCAGCCCCGCAGTCAGCGCCAAACCGACGAAGCAGGCGCTCCACAAGGCCATCGCAGAGATGGTGGCTCCTGACAACAAAGGCAGGCCCTGCGGGAACATTGCGGTGGTCACGAAGTAAAAGGCCACCAGCGACAGCGCGCCAGAGATCGCCAGACCTTTGTAAAGCGCCGGCATGACGTTCTTCATCCCTGGCGAGGCCTTGACGAAGGCGCAGCCGATGATCGACGCGATGATGGAAACGCCGCCGAGCAGCAGCGGATAGACCACCGCTGCGCCTGCGCCGGCCGCAGTCACCATCAAGGCGCCCAGGGCCATGGTGGCGATCAGTGTGACGGCGTAGGTCTCGAACAGATCGGCCGCCATGCCGGCGCAGTCGCCGACGTTATCGCCCACGTTGTCGGCAATCACCGCCGGGTTGCGCGGGTCGTCCTCAGGGATGCCGGCCTCGACCTTGCCCACCAGGTCAGCACCCACGTCTGCACCCTTGGTGAAGATGCCGCCGCCCAGGCGGGCAAAGATCGAGATCAGTGAAGAGCCGAAGGCCAGACCCAACAGGGGTTTGAGCGTGGTTGCGTCAGGTGTCGCCAGACCACCGATGAGCAAGAAAAACAGGCCCACCCCGATCAAGCCCAGGCCCACCACCAGCATGCCGGTGATGGCGCCGCCCTTGAAAGCCACATCCAGCGCCGGGCCGATGCCCTTGGTGGCGGCCTGTGCGGTGCGCACGTTGGCCTTGACCGACACGTTCATGCCGATGAACCCGCAGGCGCCGGAGAGCACAGCACCGAGCACAAAACCGATGGCGGTGGTCAGGCCCAGCCCCGGGGCAATCAGGATCAGCAGCGTCAGCACGACGCCCACGATGGCGATGGTCTTGTATTGGCGCGCCAGGTAGGCCGCGGCACCTTGCTGGATCGCGCCGGCAATCTCTTGCATGCGGGCGTTGCCGGCATCCTGGCGCAGGATCCAGCTGCGCTGCACGAAGCCGTAGATGACTGCGGCCAGGCCGCAGGCCAGCGCGATGTACAGCGCCATGGTGGTGCTCATGAGTGTGGATCCTTCCTCGTGGGTTCTTTTGAGTGCGGCGCGCCAGCGGGGCTTGCCTGAATGCCGCTGTTGGAAGGCGGCGTTTCAGGCCTTGCCCGGCGACTGTCCACTGTGGAAGGTCGAAGGCAAGAACCCAGGCTGCTACGGCCTTTACTGCGCGGCGGATGCTACCTGATGCGTCAGAGGTCGCTGGGCGGGGTTTGCCAGCGGTACGCCACGTCACAGGCCGCTCATGCGGCCACTGGCCGTCAGGGCAGGGCAAGGCAGAGCCCTAGAATCAGGGTTGCCCCTAATTTTGTACGCCTGGAAGTTCACTGTCATGAGCCTACACAACGTCACCCCTGGCAAAAAAGCCCCGCAAGAGTTCAACGTGATCATCGAGATCCCGATGAACGGAGACCCGATCAAGTACGAGGTCGATCACGAAACAGGCGCGCTGTTTGTCGATCGCTTCATGAGCACTTCAATGCATTTCCCGTGCAACTACGGCTACATCCCCAACACCCTGGCCGATGATGGTGACCCAGTGGATGTGCTGGTGGTGACGCCGGTGCCGTTGATCCCCGGTGTGGTCGTCAAGTGCCGCCCCTTGGGGCTGCTGCGCATGGACGACGAAGCGGGGGGCGACAACAAGCTGCTGGCCGTGCCGATCGACCGTATTCTGTCGATCTACACGCAGTGGAAGAAGCCCGAAGACCTGAACCCGATGCGCTTGAAGACCATCCAGCATTTCTTTGAGCACTACAAGGATCTGGAAGAAGGCAAGTGGGTCAAAGTGCTGGGCTGGGCCGGTCCAGAGGCAGCTTGTGAAGAAATCCTGAAGGGCATCCAGCTCTTCAAGGACAGCCCGGTGAAGTCCTGATCCTGCGCTGCAAGCGCCAGCCTGTGGCGGCGTGGTGACTCCGATGCATGGACTCAGTCAGGCAAGTTCTTGAACGGATTGCGATCGCGCAGCTCGTCGACATACTGCGATACACCCTGACCTTCAGCGGCCAGAAAATCGGCCACTGCAGCAGCAAAACGCTCATCGCGCAGCCAATGCACGGAGGAGGTGCCCACCGGCAGCAGGCCGCGAGCCATCTTGTGTTCGCCTTGCGCACCGCCTTCGAAGCGCTGATAGCCATTGGCGATGCACCAGGCCAGCGGCTGGTAGTAGCAGGCTTCGAAGTGCACACAGCTCAACGCTTCGGTACAGCCCCAGTAACGCCCCCAGGCCACCCGGCTGATGGGGTCGATGGCCACCAATGAGCAAGCCACCGGCGCGCCTTGGCGGTGAGCCACGAACATCAACCAGTTCTCGGGCATGTCTTGCGCCATGCGGCTGAAGAAGTCTCGCGTCAGGTACGGCGTGCTGTGATGCGCCTGGTAGGTCAAGGTGTAGCAGTGGTAGAAAAAATCCCACATCGCTTGGCTGATCCCGACGCCCTGGTGGGTGCTGAAACTGACCCCTTGCTCCAGCACGCGGCGCCTTTCCTGCTGAATCTTCTTGCGCTTGTCGCGCTGCAGGCGAGCCAGCAGCGAGCTGAAGTCGACCATCGGCTGCCGCGCATCCTGCTCCCAGTGAAACTGCACGCCTTCGCGCACCATCCAGCCGTCATTCTCGAAAGCCTGGCGGTCCAGCTCGTCCACAAACAGCAGGTGGGCTGAAGACAAGCCGCTGCTGCTGGCCAGTTCGCCAATCGCTTGCACCAGGGGCTGGCGCCAACGGGCATCCCTGACCAGCAGTCGCGTGCCTGGCACAGGCGTGAAAGGCACGGCACCCAGCAGCTTGGGGTAGTAGGCCAGGCCATGCCTGCGGTAGGCGTCGGCCCAGGCCCAGTCAAAAACATATTCGCCGTAAGAATGGCTTTTGAGGTACAGCGCGCAAGCTGCCAGCAGCTGGTCGCCGCTGTGCAGGCTCAGGAAGCAAGGCTTCCAGCCCGTGGCCGCCACTGCGCTGCCTGAATCGTGCAACGCGCTGAGGTATTCGTGCTTCAGGAACGGGATCGGGCTGGACTGGCCGGCCAGCAAGGCATTCCAGTCTTCGCGCCTAAACCCTGCAGGGCTGTCGCCAACCCGAATGACATAATCTTCTGCAATGGCTGTACGGCTGGGCGTCATTCGGGAATCGGCATGTTGAAAGTGGCGCTGGCGCAGATCAATGCGACCGTCGGTGATTTGCAGGGTAATCGTTTATTGCTGGCGCAGGCTGCTCGTCGGGCCCACGCTGCTGGTGCACAACTGGTGGTCGCGCCAGAACTGGTGTTGACAGGTTACCCGCCTGAGGACTTGCTGCTTCGGCCCTCATTCTTGCGCGCCAGCGCTGAACACCTGGCGGGCCTGGCCGAAGACCTCAAGGATTGCCGAGGCTTGTTTTTGGTGGTGGGCCATCCGCACCAGAGGGCAGGCAGCGCGCAGGTCAAAAGCAGGTCGCTGGCCGTGCCCAGCCGCTTCAACGCGGCTTCAGTCCTCAGCGGCGGTCTGGTGATGGCCACTTACTGCAAACGCGAGCTGCCCAACTACCAGGTCTTCGATGAACGGCGGTACTTCGTTTCTGGCCGCGACGCCGGTCTGGGACCGGTGGTGTTTGAAGTCGGCGGCGTCCGGGTCGGGCTGCTGATCTGCGAAGACGCCTGGTTCGAAGAGCCCGCGCAGCTGGCTTGTGCGCAAGGCGCGCAGTTGCTTTGTGTGTTGAATGCTTCTCCCTTTCATTTGGGCAAGGCGGGCGAGAGGGAAGCCCGCATGGCCGACCGGGCCCGCGCTTGCGGGCGCCCGGTGATTTATTCGCATCTGGTGGGTGGGCAGGACGAAGTGGTGTTTGACGGCGCATCGTTCGCGGTCGATGCGCAAGGCCAGATCACAGCCCGTGCGCTGGCGTTCGAGCCTGATCTCAGTATTCTGGAAATGCGGCCCGATGGTAGTCTGCATGGCCCGGTGACGCCGATGCCAGAGTTGGAAGCCCAGGCCTGGGCGGCGTTGGTACTGGGGGTCCGCGACTACTTGGGCAAAAACGGCTTCCCTGGCGCGATCATCGGCCTGTCAGGCGGTATCGACTCGGCACTGGTGCTGGCGCTGGCCGTCGACGCCTTGGGCGCAGACAGAGTGCGCACGGTGATGATGCCTTCCCCGTACACAGCCGACATCTCACTGGCTGACGCGCGCGACATGGCCAAGCGGCTGGGTGTGCGCTATGACGAAATCGACATCGCTCCTATGTTCGAAGCCTTCAAGGCAGGCCTGGCGCCACAGTTTGCAGGGCTGGCAGAAGACACCACAGAGGAGAACCTGCAAGCGCGCATTCGCGGCACCTTGTTGATGGCCTTGTCCAACAAGAGCGGCTCGATCGTGCTGACCACCGGCAACAAAAGCGAGATGGCCACCGGCTATTGCACCTTGTATGGCGACATGGCGGGCGGCTTTGCAGTCATCAAGGACGTTTCCAAGACGCTGGTCTACCGGCTGGCGGCGTGGAAAAATCGTCAGTCCACGCTGCTTGCCGACGGCAGCAGGGGCCCGGTGATCCCCGAGCGCATCATCACCCGCGCACCTTCGGCTGAGCTGCGGCCCGACCAGACCGATCAGGACAGCTTGCCGCCTTATGCGGTGCTGGACGCCATCCTGTCGCGCTACATGGAAGACGACCAGGGCATCGAGGAGTTGTTGGCAGCCGGGTTTGCACCCGCCGACGTCGAGCGCGTGACGCACCTGATCAAGGTCAACGAGTACAAGAGGCGCCAGGCGCCGGTGGGCATACGGATCACCCACAGAGCCTTTGGGCGCGATTGGCGCTACCCCATCACTTCGCGCTTCCGTGCTTAAATGATGGCCAGTCGTTGAGTCTCACGGAGCATTGCCATGAAACAGATCACTGCCATCATCAAACCCTTCAAACTGGAAGAGGTGCGCGAAGCACTCGGTGAAGTGGGTGTCACCGGCTTGACGGTGTCCGAGGTCAAGGGTTTCGGCCGTCAAAAGGGCCATACCGAACTGTACCGAGGTGCAGAGTACGTCGTTGATTTCCTGCCCAAGGTCAAGATTGAAGTGGTGGTCAAGGACGGGGACGTCGAACGCTGTGTCGAAGCCATCGTCAAGGCTGCCAAGACCGGCAAGATCGGTGATGGCAAGATTTTCATCACTGCCATCGAGCAGGTATTGCGCATTCGCACCGGCGAAACCGACGAGTCTGCAGTCTGAACTTTGCAGCTCAAGGCCCGGCCCGAGGGCGGGCGGTTGGCGGTCGGCGCCGCTCAGGTTCGAGAATAGTCGTCGGGGCGGTCGGCCGAGCGTGCCAATTCATACAGCTTGAGCAACAGCGGCTCGGGCTCAGAACCGACTTGCAGGTAGGCATGCTGGCTGGCTGACAAGAAGCCTTCGCTGACGCTGTGCTGCATGAACTTCAGCAAGCCGTCGTAATAGCCCTCGATGTTGAGAAGGCCTATGGGCTGGTCGTGGTAGCCAAGCTGCCGCCAGGTCCAGACTTCATACAGTTCTTCCAGCGTGCCGATACCGCCGGGCATGGCCATGAAGGCATCGGCGCGCTCGGCCATCATCTGTTTGCGCACGTGCATGGTCGGCACCACATGCAACTCGCTCAAGCCTCGATGGCCCACCTCTGCCTGTTGCAGCGACTCTGGAATCACCCCGACGACGCGCCCGCCGCTGGCCAAAGTGGCATCGGCCACTTCGCCCATCAACCCGACCCTGCCACCGCCATAGACCAGCTGCCAGCCGCGCTGGCCAATGGCCTGGCCCAAGGCGCGTGCTGCAGCCGTGTAAGCAGGGCGTTGACCATGGCGTGAGCCGCAATAGACGCAGACGCTGAACTTCTTGTTGGCCATTGGGCGGTCTTTGGCGGTCGCTTGGATGTTCGATGCCGGCTGCAAGCCGGGATGGGTGTCATCCCTGCACAGGAACGGCAGGATTGGCCTTGCGGGGTTTGTCCCGCTCGACGAGTCGGGTGTTGCACAGCCAATCGTGCCAGAACTGGCGCTGCGGATGCAGCCAGCTCAAGGCTGCGTAAACAATCACGCCCAGGCTCAAGACCCCGAAGCTGATCCAGCCGCCTTGCAGGCCGCTGAAGTGCACGATCGCCAGTGCCGGGACGAACCAGACCCAGCTGAGCAGGTAGCGGCACAGTGCGCGCCATACAGAGACGGTTTTGCCTGCTGTGGTCTGAAGCTTGACGCCCCAGGTCAGCATCGCCAGTGTCTGGCCGCTGCGGGTCCAGAAAAACACGAAGTAAAGCCCCAGCACAACAAAGATCAGGGTTTGCAGACCGAAGGATCCGACCAGCGCGTGGCGCTGTTGCGTCAGCATGCCGTACACCAGAGCGGTGGTCACCACCACCCCAAAGAGAAGTACGCCTTCGTAGATGAAGCAAGCCATGCGCCTGCGCAACCGCGGCGTCTTGGCTGCCGCTGTTCCAGTTGGCGCCGTCATGGCGTTGTTGGCGCTGCTGTCGATTTTGCGACTGCCGATGCGGCAGATGCTGCCGGCTCGGCAGACTGCGCAACGCCAGGCGCCGCAGCCGCCGCCGCAGCCGGCGCCGCCGCAGCCGCAGCCGCCGCACCAGCGCTGGTCGTGGCTGCGGCGGCTGCAGTGACTGCCGCCCCTTGCGGCCCGCGTTTGGGCAGCAGCGTGGCAGGATCGACAAAGCCTGGCGTGGCAACGATTTTCGGCATGCCCGGCTGGTGGTGTGCCGGGGGTTGCACACCCGCATTCATCGGCTTGGTGGTTGCGCCGGGCTTGGCCTGCACGGTGGTGCTGGTCACTGCTTTGGGGGTGGTCAGGGCCTGCGGCTGCACCAGGTTGCTCTTGGCGTTGGCGTTTGGGCCCACAGGCCAGGGTTCGCTCAAGAAGTCCTGGCGAGCCGCGCCCCTGGGGGCGGGGCTGCGCTGGCGGACCAGCGCCCGGCGTTCATCTGCGCTCAGTGATTGGTACTCTTGCCACAAGGCTCGGCGCTGTTCGGTGGGCAGTTGCTGTGCTTCCTGAAACTGCTGGCGCGCCCGTACGCGCTCGGAGGGTGAAAGCCTGGACCAGGCAGCCATGCGAGCACGCACGCGGGCTTGCTCTTGAGCCGGCATGCTCTTGAAGCGGCTCGCCAGCTCCAGCCATTTCTCCTGGCGTGGCCCGTCCATCGAGCTCCAGTCATCCTTCAGCGGTGCAAGCACTTCACGTTGTGCCGCTGTCAGGCTGGGCCAGGGATTCGCGCGTGCCTGTGCTGGCGCGGCGTTGGCGGTGCCGGCAGCGGCGGCGGTTGCCGCAGTTGCTGCCCAGGCTTGAGCTGGCAGCCAACTGGCCGCCAATGCTGTCAAAGCGATCAGTGCTGCCAACAGGCCATGCAGCCGCCCCCCTTGTGCCCACTGCACGGGCCTGACCGGCCTGCAGATCATTGGGTGGACTTCATGCGGGGGCTCATCGCGAGCGCCCGCTGCGCAGGTACTCGGCAAATCCGGGATCGGCATAGGCAGCAGGCGGCAGGTCGTCCGACAGCAGTTGGGCATCGATGTCAGCCGCTGTCAAGACATGTTCGCGCTGCGACCAGTATTCGATCGCCACCAGTCCTGCCACCAGCAGCACCAGCGGCATCAAGGACGCTGCCAGGCCAGACCAGCTGAAGGGATCCCGGTTGGGCGGGCCGCTCATCACCGTCGCGCCGCCTGCGGCGGTGGAAATTTGCGCTGCCTTGGCCTGGGCCAGACGCTGGGCCTGCGCGCGCATCAGCGCCTGGGTGCGTGCGACCTTGAGTCGCTCGCTCAGTTCATGGGGCAAGGCCTGAGCCATGCCGTCGAGGTGGTGCACCAGCTTGGCTGCGACACGCGCCTGCGTCAGCTCAAGGGTCGAACTTGCGGATGCGCCCATCGCGCCTGTCGCGCGCGGGCTCGCTACCGCAGCAGGCACGCCGAAGCCTGGGACGAGGTGGCTCGTGGCGAAGGTCGTCTGGCGGGTGGTCTGGCGGGTGGTCTGGCTGGTAGTCAGGCGGCGTGTGCTCATGGCGTGATCCCTTGGGCCCTCAACGCTCTCGCCAACGCGGCAACGGCTCGAGAGCAGTGTGTCTTGACACTGCCTTCCGAGCATCCCATGAGCGACGCTGTCTCAGCCACATCAAACTCCTCCCAGTAACGTAACAGGAAGGCTTCCCGTTGACGTGCTGGCAACTGTGCCACCTCTTCTTCTATTTTCGCCATGATTTGGCCTCTGGAGACGGTATCTGAGGCACTTTCGCCGGTCAAACTGGCATCCAGCGTGGCAAGACTTTCAAGCAGATCGAAGTCGCCCCCATCGTCGCTGCCTTCGAAGTCGGACATGTTCTGCATCACGCCGCTGCGCACGCGCTCGCGCCGGAACCAATCCATCATCGCGTTGGACAAGATGCGCTGAAACAGCAGCGGCAACTCGTTGGTTGGCTTGTCGGCGTACTTTTCTGCCAGCCTGATCATCGCGTCTTGCACGATGTCCAACGCAGCATCGTCATTGCGCACGGTGTACACCGCCCGCTTGAAGGCGCGCTTTTCGACGCTTTTCAGAAAGTCGGAGAGTTCTTTGTCGGATGCCAAGGCTTGGAGCCAACGCTTGGGAATCAACGCCTGAGCGCATTGTCCTGCTGGCGGATGTCGAGCCCTGGCTGGGCCCACTGCATTATGAGGCCATGCTGGGGCCCTCGATCGTGGGGCCAGTGCTGTCCTTGGGCCGTGCATAATCGTGGGCTGCACTTACTTGCGAACGGGGCAAGAACAACTCGGGTCCACAACAAGTCGTTCATCCGCATCGACCCATTCCAGACCGCGCAGGTTCCAAAGCCGCCCCACGAGGGTGAGTAGAGGAGCACCAATGGTTTTTCGTTAGAGAAATTCACAAAGGTTCTACACATGGACATGTCTGCCGCTGAAGTCAAGCGCGCCGCATCGGCGCAAGCTTCCTCTCTCCCATCATCCTCTGCGCCCGATGCAGCCCCAGAGCTGAACGGTTCCGAGATCCTGATTCGCTGTCTCCAGCTCGAAGGGGTCAGATACCTCTGGGGCTACCCGGGCGGCGCAGTGCTCTACATCTACGACGCTCTGTACAAACAGGACAGCATCGAGCATGTACTGGTACGCCACGAACAGGCTGCAGTGCATGCCGCCGATGGTTATGCACGCGCCACAGGCGATGTCGGCGTCGCTCTGGTCACTTCCGGCCCAGGCGTGACGAATGCCGTGACTGGCATTGCCACTGCCTATATGGATTCGATCCCGATGGTGATCGTCACCGGCCAGGTGCCGACGCCAGCGATCGGTCTGGATGCCTTTCAGGAGTGCGACACCGTGGGCATCACGCGTCCGATCGTCAAACACAATTTCCTGGTCAAGGACGTTCGTGATCTGGCGATGACGATGAAAAAGGCTTTTCACATCGCACGCAGCGGCCGACCTGGCCCGGTGGTGGTGGATGTGCCCAAGGACGTCTCGCTGAACCGCACGAGTTTTGTCTACCCGAGCAAGGTGGAAATGCGGTCCTACAACCCGGTCAAGCGGGGTCACGGTGGGCAGATCCGCAAAGCCGTGCAATTGCTGCTGCAGGCTAAGCGCCCGTACATCTACAGCGGCGGGGGTGTGATTTTGGGCAACGCTTCGGCAGAGCTGCGACGGCTGGCCGACATGCTGGGCTTTCCTTGCACCAATACGCTGATGGGCCTGGGTGCGATTGCTCACAGCGACCCCAAGTTCCTGGGCATGCTGGGCATGCACGGCACCTATGAGGCCAACATGACGATGCAGCACTGCGACGTGTTGCTGGCGGTGGGCGCGCGTTTCGACGACCGGGTAATCGGCAACCCACACCACTTCGCATCGGTGCAACGCAAGATCATCCATGTGGACATCGATCCCTCGTCGATCTCCAAGCGCGTGAAGGTCGACATCCCGATCGTCGGCGACACGCGCGAAGTGCTGCAAGAGCTGATCCATCTGTTGCAAGAAGCACAGGCCAAGCCTGACGCTACCGAGCTGTCCGCATGGTGGTCGCAGATCAACACCTGGCGCAAGAAGGATTGCCTGGCCTACAAGCCCAGCGATGAGGTGATCAAGCCCCAGATGGTGGTCGACAAGCTGTGGCAGATGACCAAGGACAGCGACGCCTACATCACCTCAGACGTAGGCCAGCACCAGATGTGGGCGGCCCAGTATTACCGCTTTGATGAACCACGGCGCTGGATCAACTCGGGTGGCCTGGGCACCATGGGCGTGGGCTTGCCCTACGCGATGGGCATCAAGCTGGCCAAGCCCGATGCCGACGTTTTTTGCATCACCGGCGAAGGCTCGATCCAGATGTGCATCCAGGAGCTGTCGACGTGCCTGCAGTACAAGACTCCGGTCAAGATCATTTCTTTGAACAACCGTTACCTGGGCATGGTGCGGCAGTGGCAGCAGCTCGACTACGGCGGCCGCTACGCCCACAGCTACATGGACGCGCTGCCTGATTTCGTCAAACTGGCGCAGGCCTACGGCCATGTCGGCATCCTGGTTGAAAAGCCGCAGGATGTGGAGCCGGCCTTGCGTGAGGCGATCCGCCTGAAGGACCGCACGGTGTTCCTGGACATTCGCACCGACCCGACCGAGAACGTCTGGCCGATGGTCAAGGCGGGCAAGGGTATCTCTGAAATGTTGCTGGGCTCGGAAGACCTCTGAAGTTGAACCTTGCGGGTACTGCTGGGCGTTACCGCGCTCAGCAGGCCGATGGCCGGTGGCCACCGATGAGCAGCCGGCAGGGCAATCGTCTTCAACAGGTGCTGAGTCGCAGCCCCGATCAACCGACTTGATTGGCGTGGCCAAGGGCCCGGGGTTACCGCCCCGATGTCTGAAGAGCGCGCAGGATTGAAACCATGAAACACATCATTGCCGTGCTGCTCGAAAACGAGCCCGGTGCACTGTCCCGCGTCGTGGCGCTGTTCTCTGCCCGCGGTTACAACATCGAAAGTTTGACCGTCGCACCAACAGAAGATCCTTCACTGTCGCGCATGACGATCGTCACCGCCGGCAGCGATGACGTGATCGAGCAGATCACCAAACACCTCAACCGCCTGATTGAGGTGGTCAAGGTGGTTGACCTGACCGAAGGTGCTTTCACAGAACGCGAGCTGATGTTGATCAAGGTGCGTGCGGTGGGCAAGGAGCGCGAAGAGATGTCGCGCATGGCCGAGATTTTCCGCGGCCGCATTGTCGACGTCACCGAAAAAAGCTACACCATCGAGTTGACGGGCGACTCAGCCAAACTCGATGCTTTTCTGATGGCAGTAGACCGGGCATCGATCCTTGAGACCGTGCGCACCGGGGCCAGCGGTATCGGACGTGGTGAGCGCATTTTGCGCGTCTGAACACCACGCCCAAGCAGGGCTGCGCATTTGCACCGGCAGCCTTGCCGGCTTCTCAATTCAAACCAACCCTTCACGACGGAGAAACCCCATGAAAGTCTTCTACGACAAGGACGCCGACCTGAGCCTGATCAAAGGCAAGACCGTGGCGATCATCGGCTATGGCTCACAGGGCCATGCCCACGCTCAGAACCTCAACGACAGCGGTGTCAAGGTCCTGGTGGGTTTGCGCAAAGGCGGCGCAAGCTGGCCCAAAGTGGAAAAGGCCGGCCTGAAGGTGGCTGAAGTGGCTGAGGCCGTGCGCGCCGCCGACGTGGTGATGCTGCTGTTGCCCGATGAGCAGATCGGTGCCGTCTACAAAAACGACATCGAGCCGCACATCCGCGATGGCGCCTCCTTGGCTTTTGCGCACGGCTTCAATGTCCACTACGGCCAAGTGGTGCCTCGTGAAGATCTGGATGTCTGGATGGTGGCGCCCAAGGCGCCGGGCCACACTGTGCGCAACACCTACGCCCAAGGCGGCGGTGTGCCGCACCTGATCGACGTGCACGCCGACAAGAGCGGCAGGGCGCGCGACTTGGCGCTGGCGTATGCGGCTGCCAACGGCGGCGGCAAGGCCGGCATCATCGAAACCAACTTCCGCGAAGAAACCGAGACCGACCTCTTTGGCGAGCAAGTGATACTGTGTGGCGGCACGGTCGAGCTGATCAAGGCTGGCTACGAGACTCTGGTCGAAGCTGGCTACGCGCCGGAGATGGCCTACTTCGAGTGCCTGCACGAGCTCAAGCTGATCGTCGATCTGATCTACGAAGGCGGCATCGCCAACATGAACTACTCGATCTCGAACAACGCCGAGTACGGCGAGTACGTCAGCGGCCCGCGCATCATCACCGACGAGACCAGGAAGGTCATGAAGCAGGTGCTGGCCGACATCCAGAGCGGTGAATATGCCAAGAGTTTCATCCTTGAAAACCGCGCCGGCGCGCCGACGTTGATGTCGCGCCGCCGCCTGATGAGCGAGCATTCGATCGAGGTGGTGGGCGAAAAACTGCGCGCGATGATGCCTTGGATCAAGGCCAACAAGCTGGTCGACAAGTCGCGCAACTGATGTTGCAGACCGCTGCGCGCAGCACCTGGGCATGCCGCGATGGATCGCTCGGGGCGCCTGTCTTTTTTCAGGTGCGCGCATGAGTGACCGTCGCGCCGATGAGCAGCCGGGCGAAGAGCCGGCGATAACGGCCGCTGCGGAGGCCAGGCCGCGCCGCAAGGGCATCTACGTGTTGCCGAATGCGATCACGCTGGCGGCGCTGTTTTCGGGCTTCTACGGCATCGTGATGGCGATGAATGGCCGCTTTGAAGTGGCGTGCATCGCCATCTTCGTCGCTGCCATTCTGGACAGCCTGGACGGCCGCGTGGCGCGCATGACCAACTCGCAGAGCGCTTTTGGCGAGCAGATGGACAGCCTGAGCGACATGGTCAGCTTTGG
>JBBQIB010000048.1:0-19406 GCA_038324515.1 Burkholderiales bacterium | reverse complement strand
GATCGAAGGCTCTCAGCCTCTCAGCGCGCCGACAGACCCAGCCTGGCGTATTCAGTTCTCAAGCAGCGGTCCATCACGCTGCGCAGCCCAGCAGCCCGGGCCAGAGCATCGGCCGGCTGGCTGAGCACCCCCAACTGTTGCCAAAGACAAACCGCACCAATGGCCACTGCGCTGGCCGCAATGGGCGGCACGTCGGCCGTGTTGCGAAACACGTTGACCATCTGCACCGCGAAGGGGATGTCCTCCAGCTTGGCATAGCAGACTTCACCCAGCACCTCGGTGTAACGGGGGTTGACCGGCACGATGCGACAGCCGTGGTCTTGCATGTACTTGGCGACGCCGTGGCTGGGCCGGCTGGGGTCGGCGCTGATCCCGACCACGGCAATGGTTCGGCACTCCGTCAGGATGCTTCGCAGCAGGGTGTCTTGATCGTTCATCCGCCATCCTAAGGCAACGCTGAACAAGTCCCACGCGGACGCCCGGCTATCCTTGTCGGACGTTCAGCCAACCGAGCACCCACGTGAGCCACGTCTTCCACCGCCACCTGCGCCAGACCTACCCCATTGCCGAAAGCGGCGACGGTCCCTACCTGATCGACACCGAAGGCAAGCGCTACATGGACGCCAGTGGCGGTGCCGCTGTGTCGTGCCTGGGGCACAACCATCCAGCGATCATTGAAGCGGTGCGCGAACAGGTCGGCAAGCTCGAATTCGCCCACACCTCGTTCATGACCAGCGCGCCGGCAGAAGCGCTGGCTGACGACCTGATCGCCCATGCGCCTGCGGGCCTCACCCACGTCTACTTTGTCAGCGGCGGCAGCGAAGGTGTCGAGGCCGCGCTGAAGATGGCGGTGCAGTACCACGCCGAGTGCGGCCAACCGCAGAAGAACCGCATCATCGCGCGCTGGCAGAGCTACCACGGCAACACACTCGGGGCGTTATCTGCCGGCGGCAACCGCTGGCGGCGGGCGCAGTTTCCTTCGTTGCTTCTTGAACAGATCGCGCACATCGACGAGTGTTACGCCTACCGGGGTCAGCGTGACGACGAATCCGCCGAGGCCTACGGGTTGCGCATGGCCGAACTGCTCGAAGCCGAAGTGCAAAGGCAAGGCTCAGAGAACGTAGCCGCCTTCATCGCCGAGCCGGTGGTCGGCGCCACATTGGGCGCCGTGGCATCCACGCCGGGCTACTTCAGGCGGGTCCGCGAGATCTGCGACCGCCATGGCATCTTGCTGATCCTGGACGAAGTGATGTGCGGCATGGGCCGCACCGGCAGCCTGCATGCTTGCGAGCAGGATGACGTGGTGCCTGACATCGAGGTGATTGCCAAAGGCCTCGGCGCAGGCTACCAGCCGATTGGTGCGGTGCTGGTCAATGGCCGCATCGTCGATGCGATCCGTGCCGGCAGTGGCTTCTTTCAGCATGGCCACACCTATCTGGGGCACCCCGTGGCCTGTGCCGCAGCCTTGGCGGTGCAAAGAGAGATCCGCCCCCTGTTGCCGCAGGTGCGCAGCAGCGGTCAGGCACTGCAAGAAATGCTGCGGGTGGCCTTCAAGGACCACCCCAACGTGGGTGACATCCGAGGCCGCGGCCTGTTCATCGGCATCGAGCTGGTCGCCGATCGGCACAGCAAAGCCCCGTTGCCCGTTGAAAGCAAGACCCACGCGCGCCTGAAAACGCGCGCGCTGGAACGCAGCTTGCTCTGTTACCCCATGGGAGGTACCGTGGACGGGCACAAGGGCGATCACGTATTGCTCGCACCGCCATTTACGTGCAATATCCTTCACTTGGAAGAGATCGTGGACAAGCTGTCTCAAGCACTGCGGGACGTCATCCCCTGAAGTTGCTGCAGCGTTCAATGCCCGACTTGAATGCCCGACTTGGCTGGCCGCATCATCCAGCCGCAAACCTGATTTGCGGCCCTCCATGTCAAACTGGGTCAACCCAGGTCAACCCCGGCCGATCTCCATCCTTGCTGTATCACTGATGCTGTCAACGGCTTTCACAAGTCCAATCCAGGAGCTTCTTACATGCGATTCAAACTCACTCTCGCCGCAACTGCGGCCGCCACCTTCGTCGGCTTGATGGCTGCACCCACTGCCTTTGCGCAGCAAAAGTTCATGACCATCGGTACCGGCGGCGTCACAGGCGTGTATTACGCCGCCGGCGGCTCGATCTGCAGGCTGGTGAACAAAGACCGCGCGCAACACGGCTTCCGCTGCACGGTCGAATCCACGGGCGGCTCGGTGGCCAACATCAACACCATCAAGGGTGGCGATCTTGACTTTGGCGTGGCGCAGTCGGACTGGAACTTCCACGGCTGGAAGGGCACCAAAGCATTCGAGAAAAGCGGCCCGTTCCCAGAGCTGCGGTCGGTGTTCTCGATACACCCTGAGCCCTTCACCGTGCTCGCCCGCGCTGACTCCGGCATCAAGACCTTCAGCGACCTCAAAGGCAAGCGCGTCAACGTCGGCAACCCCGGCTCAGGCACCCGCGCCTCGATGGACGAGTTGCTGACTGCCATGGGCATGAAGCTGGGTGACTTCGGCCTCGTCGCCGAGTTGAAAGCCGACGAACATGGCGCCGCGCTGTGCGATAACAAGATCGACGCCTTCTTCTACGGTGTGGGGCACCCCAGTGCCAACATCCAGGACCCGGTGACCACCTGCGGCGCCAAGCTGGTCAGCATCACCGGCCCGGGCATCGACAAGCTGGTGTCTGCCAACAGCTACTACGCCAAGTCCAACATACCTGGCGGTGTCTACAAGGGCAACCCGGACGCCACGCCGACCTACGGCGTGCTGGCCACCTTCGTCACTTCAGCCAAGCAGTCGGACGACATGGTTTACACCCTGGTCAAGGCTGTCTTTGAGAACTTCGATGACTTCAAGAAGTTGCACCCGGCGTTTGCCAACCTCGATCCGCAGCGCATGATCAAGGACGGTCTGTCGGCGCCGCTGCACCCGGGCGCGGTCAAGTACTACAAAGAAAAGGGCTGGATGAAGTAAACAGGCCGTCTTTCTGGACAGCCTGACCCTTCACACCCCATGCGTGGCTTGGCTGCGCATGGGGTGGTTTCGTTTTTGCTTGCTGAATCGCGTTGAGTAGACACGGCGCTTGCTCACCGGCCCGGACCTGGAGATCCACGAGATGAACAAAAAAGTAGAAAAACAACCGGCGGACGTCGACGTCAACCAACTGGTGCAGGACAGCGACTCGGGCGGCCGCAACCCGGGGCCGCTGGTCACCCGGCTGTTGCTGGGGGTGGCCGTGGCCTGGTCGGTGTTCCAGCTCTGGATCGCATCACCGCTGCCCTTCAGCCTGGGCATCTTCGTGCTCAACGACACCGAGAGTCGTTCGATTCATCTGGCTTTTGCGGTGTTCCTGGCCTTCATGGCTTTCCCGGCCAGCAAGCGTTCTGCGCGCGACCATGTGCCGATCACCGACTGGATACTGGCCCTGGTCGGCGCCTTCTGCGCCGCCTACCTCTTCATCTTCTACCGCGAGTTGGCGACCCGCCCCGGGCAACCTACGCAGATGGATGTCTGGACTGCCGCGCTGGGCATCGTGCTGTTGCTGGAAGCCACCCGCCGCGTGCTGGGCCTGCCGATGGTCATCGTGGCCATCGTCTTCCTGACCTACACCTTTGCCGGCCCGTACATGCCTGATCTGCTGGCGCACCGAGGCGCTTCGCTGGACCGTGGGATGACCCACCAGTGGCTCACCACCGAAGGCGTGTTCGGTGTCGCCCTGGGCGTATCCAGCGGCTTCATTTTCCTGTTCGTGCTGTTCGGCTCGCTGCTGGACAAGGCCGGTGCGGGCAACTACTTCATCAAGTCGGCCTTTGCGCTCTTGGGCCACATGCGTGGCGGCCCGGCCAAGGCGGCGGTGCTCTCCTCAGCCGCCACCGGCATCATCTCGGGCTCGTCGATCGCCAACGTGGTGACCACCGGCACCTTCACGATCCCGCTGATGAAGCGCGTGGGCTACCGGGGCGATCAGGCCGGTGCGGTGGAAGTCTCCAGTTCGGTCAACGGCCAGCTGATGCCGCCGGTGATGGGTGCTGCCGCTTTCCTGATGGTCGAGTACGTGGGCATCCCTTACATCGAGGTGATGAAGCACGCTTTTCTGCCGGCCATCATCTCGTACATGGCGCTGTTCTACATCGTGCACCTGGAAGCGCTCAAAGCCGGCATGCAGGGCCTGCCGCGGCGCGAGCAAAGCACCGGCATGCAGCGGCTGATGTCGTTTGCGCTCAACGTCACCGGCTTCATCGTGCTGGCCGGCATCACCTACTTCGTCATCACCTTCATCAAATCCAGCCTGGGCGCGGCGGCGGTGCCGCTGATCGGGCTGCTGCTGCTGGGCGCCTATCTGGGCCTGCTGTGGATCGGCTCACGCTATCCGGTGCTGGTGATGGATGACCCCAACGCCCCGGTCTACGAACTGCCGGAAACCCGGCCCACCGTGCGCTCCGGCCTGCATTACCTGCTGGCGGTGGTGGTGCTGATCTGGTGCTTGATGGTCGAGCAGCTCTCGCCCGCGTTGTCGGCCTTCTGGGCCACGATATTCATGATCTTCATCATCCTGACCCAAAAACCCATCCTGGGTTTGATGCGCGGCAATGCCGACGTCATCACCGACTTCAGCAACGGTTTCAAGGACCTGATCGCTGGCCTGGAAACCGGCGCCCGCAACATGATCGGTATCGGTGTGGCCACGGCCGCTGCGGGCATCATCGTCGGCACCGTGTCGTTGACCGGCGTCGGCCTGGTGATGACGGAGCTGGTCGAGATCCTGTCGGGCGGCAACCTGATGCTGATGCTGATCTTGGTGGCCGTGATCAGCCTGATCCTGGGCATGGGGCTGCCCACCACCGCCAACTACATCGTGGTGTCGACGCTGATGGCGCCTGTGGTGGTCGAGCTGGGCGCGCAAAGCGGCCTGATCGTGCCTCTGATCGCCGTGCACTTGTTCGTGTTTTATTTCGGGCTGATGGCCGACGTCACGCCGCCAGTGGGGCTCGCTTCGTTTGCTGCAGCGGCGATCGCCAAACACGACCCGATCAAGGTCGGCATCACGGCCTTCTACTACAGCATGCGTACGGCGATATTGCCGTTTTTGTTCATCTTCAACACGCAGTTGCTGCTGATCGGGCTGGACGGGCCTTTTCACCTGATCCTGACAGTGGGCACGGCGATCATCGCGATGCTGGTGTTTGCTGCCGCCACCCAGGGCTTTTTCATCACCAAAACCAAATGGTACGAGACCATCGCGTTGCTGCTGGTGTGCTTCACGCTGTTCCGCCCGGGTTTCTGGATGGACATGATCAAACCGCCCTTTGACGATGTCGGAGGCGAGAAGATGAGCGAGCTGATCGCTGCAGCACCCGCCAACACCAGCAAGCGCATGTGGATCGAGGGCCTGAACCTGAACGGCGATGAAGTCAGAAAAGGCGTGCTGTTGCCGCTGGGGCCCGTGGGTGATGTCAAGGCGCGACTGAACCATTCGGGCGTCAGCGTGCTGGCCGATGGCAAGGCGTTGTCGGTGATGGCCGTCAAGTTTGGCAGCACGGCAGAAAAACTCGGCTTCGAGCAGGGCTTCAAGATCACCGGGCTGGAAGTGCCCAGCGACCGGCCCGACAAAGAGTGGCTGTTCGTCCCTGCTTTGGCTTTGCTGGGTTTGGTGGTCTTCCTGCAAAAGAGGCGCGCGCGCCTCAGCCTCTGAGCCGCGACATCTCTGCAACGCCCAGACCGCCATGCCACGGACAAAATCGCCGCGCATCGCACTGATCCACGCCTTGACGCTGTCCATGGCACCGATCAACGCGGTGATGGCGCGCGATTGGCCGCGAGCCCGGTGCATGAACCTGCTGGACGACAGCTTGTCGGCAGACCTGGCCAGCAGCGGTGCGCTGAACGAAGAGATGATCCGGCGCTTCATCACGCTCAGCGACTATGCGGTTGAACAAGGCGCAGACGCGCTGCTGTTCACCTGCTCGGCCTTCGGGCCCTGCATCGACGCTGTCAAGCACCGGCATGCGGGGCTGCCTGTGCTCAGGCCCAACGAGGCGATGATCGATGAAGCGGTTGAACTGGCCACCCAGACGGGCACCCGGATCGGCCTGGTGGCGAGCTTCGGCCCCACGCTGCACAGCATGCCGACCGAGTTTCCAGTCTCCTGCCAGCCGCAAACGGCTTTGGCCGAGGGCGCTTTGCAGGCGCTGGATGCGGGCGATGCCCAGGCCCACGACCGCCTGGCCACCCAGGCTGCGGCGGCACTGGCAGCCCAAGGCTGCGGCGTGATCGCGCTGGCCCAGTTCAGCCTGGCGCGTGCGCAGCAGGCGATTGCGCTGGCCACTGGGCTGCCGGTGCTCAGTACACCCGCTTCGGCAGTCAGGCGGCTGCAGCTGCTGCTGGGCTGAGCGGCTCAGGCTCAGGCTTGGCCTCGGCAGCGCCATGATCCGGGGCCCTGCCCCGGATCATGCAACTGAAGCCCAGCGCACCACGCCCATGTCGTTGGCAGAGATCGGGCTCGAGTTCCACAACCCACTCAAGCCTTTGCGGAACACCGCCACCTGGGCCGGATTCCAGATGAAGGCGTTGACCGCGTCTTCGGCCAACTGGCGCTGAATGCTCTGCCACAGGCGGGCCTTTTCTGCCGCATTGCTGGTCGCGGCCAGCGTCGTCACCAGGTTGCGGAAACGCGCGCTGTCGTAGCCGAAGTAGTAGTTGGGGTCGGCATAGGCGGTGGCGTAGTCCAGCGGTTCGACGTGGTTGATGATGGTCAGGTCGAAATTGCCTTTGAAAGGACCGCTGAGCCACTGCGCCCATTCGACGTTTTCGATCTTGGCGTTGATGCCGACCTTGGCCAACTGGGCGGCCACGATCTCGCCACCCTTGCGCGCGTACTGCGGCGGCGGCAAGCTCAGCGTCAGGTTCAGCGGCGCGGTGACGCCGGCTTCGCGCAACAACTGGCGCGCACGCTCGGGGTCATGCGGGTACATGCCGGTCAGGTCAAGATAGCCATGGTCGGTCGGCGCAAAGTGGCTGCCGATGGCGCGCCCCAGACCTTCTTGCGCACCATCGATGAAGGCCTTGCGGTCGATGGCGTGGCTGAGCGCACGGCGCACGCGCACATCGTTGAGCGGCGCTTTGCGGTTGTTGATCGACAGGATGCCCTTGCCGGATGTGGAGCCCACTTCAACCACAAAGCGCTTGTCCTGGCGGAACTGCTGCAGCGCCTGCAGCGCGCCAAAGCGTGGCATGCCGTCGATGTCGCCGGCCAGCAAAGCCGCCACCTGTGCTGCCGGGTCGTTGATGAAGCGAAAAGTGACGCGATTGATGCGCACCGCCGCAGCCTGGCGGTGGTTGTCACTCTTGACCAGCGTCAGGGCCGAGCCCTTGGCCCAGTTGGAAAGTTTGAAAGGGCCCGTGCCGACCGGGTTCTGCGCCGCCTGTGCGGCGCTGGTGGGGTGCAGGATGCAGGCGGTGTTTTCGCCCAACCTGAAAGGCAGTGAAGCGTCGGCGTGGTTCAGCACCAGGATGACGGTATGGGCGTCGGGCGTGGCGATGCTGGAGATGTTGTCAAACACCGCCTTCTTGGCCTTGTTGGTGCTGCCCGGCGCTTTGGCACGCTCAAAACTGAACTTGACCGCGGCGGCGTCAAAGTCGCTGCCATCGCTGTACTTGACACCCTTGCGCAGCACGAAGGTGTAGGTCTTGCCGTCGGGTGTGGGGCTCCAACGCTCGGCCAGCAAGGGCGTCACGGCGCCGTCCATGCCGATCCGGGTCAGGCCTTCCAGCACGTTGTAGTGCACGATCTCGCCAATGGCAGCAGCCGGGGCGACGGTGGGGTCGAGCCCTGGCGGCTCCAGCACCATGCCCAGCACCACGGCATCGGGGCGCTTCTGTGCCCAAGCAGTGGGCAGTGCTGCGGCCAGTGGGGTGGCGGCCAGCAGGTGGTTGAAGTGGCGGCGTTGCAGACTCATCAAATGCTCCTCGAGGGTTTGGGGATTCTTTGGGTTTGGAAATTCTCTGGGTTTGGGAATTCTTGCCTAGGCAGGCTTCAGGCGGCTTGCGGGTTGACCCGGGGCACGGCGTCGATCAGGCGGCGGGTGTAAGGGTGTTGGGGATTCTCCAGCACCTGGCCGCAGGGGCCGGCTTCGACCACCTGCCCATCTTTGAGCACGATCAGCTCTTCGCACATGTGGTCGATGACGGCCAGATCGTGGCTGATGAACAGGTAGCTGACCCCAAAGCTGGCGCCGAGTTCCAACATCAGATTCAGCACCTGGGCCTGCACCGAGACGTCCAACGCGCTCACCGGCTCATCGGCAACGATCAGTTGTGGCCGCGTCACCAGCGCACGTGCGATGGCAATGCGCTGGCGTTGGCCGCCGCTGAACTCGTGCGGATACTTGTGCATGTCGCTGGCGCGCAAGCCCACGGCCTGCAGCATGTCGGCGGCGCGGGCCTGCTGCTCGCTTCGGCTGGCGCCTGCCAGCACGGCCAGCGGCTCGGCCACCGTCTGGCCGACGCTGCGGCGCGGATCCAGGCTGCCGTAGGGGTCTTGAAACACCATCTGCATTTGCCGCCGCACCTGGCGCAACGCAGTGCCCGAGAGTTGCTGCAAATCCTGACCCGCCAGCAAGACCTGCCCGGCGCTGGGTGATTCCAGCGCCATCACCAGGCGCGCCAGCGTGCTTTTGCCCGAGCCCGACTCACCGACCACACCCAGGTGGCGACCGGCGTGCAGCGCAAAGCTCACGCCACGCAGCGCGTGCAGCTTTGGCGCGGCTTGCCACAGCTGCTCGCGCGGCAGCCGGTAGTGCTTGTGCAACGACTGCACCTGCAGCAGCGCACTCACGAGCGGTGGGGCTGCGCCAGCGCGGGCGCAGTCTGCGGTGCGGGTGGATGCGGCTGTGGCTGTGGCTGCGGCGTCGGCTGAGACCGATGCGCAAAGAAGCAAGCCACTTCGTGATGTTGCGCCTGATGTTCCTCATGTCCGACAGAAACCCGCCCAACATTGCGCCCAGCATGCTGCCCAACATCGCGCCCAGCATTGCGCCCAGCATGCTGCCCAACATCGCGCCCGACATGAGGTCCAACCTGCCCCCCGCGCTGCCCTTCTTGCCCCACCTGCTCCAGCGGCCCGGCAGGCCCGACAGGCTCGACCGGAGAGAGCGACGGCAGCGCAGCGCTGCAAGCCGCTTGTGCGCGTGAGCAGCGCGGCGCAAAGCTGCAGCCCGGGGGCATCTCATGCAGTTGCGGCACGCGGCCGGCGATGGTTGTCAGCGGCTGACGCGGTGCATCGCGCCGCCTGCCCAGCAGCGGGCGGGCCGCAAGCAGGCCCCGCGTGTAGGGGTGCGCCAGGCGCGCGAAGACCTCGGCGGTAGGCCCCGCCTCGACCACCCGGCCTGCGTACATGACCCGCAACTGCTGCACAGTGTGTGCCATCACACCCAGGTCGTGGCTGATCAGCAGCAGGCCCATGCCTTCTTCTGCCACCAGTTGACGGATCAGTTGCAGCACCTCGCGCTGCACCGTCACGTCCAGCGCCGTGGTGGGCTCGTCGGCCACCAGCAAACGCGGCTTGCAAGCCAACGCGATGGCAATCAGCACACGCTGGCGCTGGCCGCCCGAAAGCTGGTGCGGGTAGGCGTCCAGCCGCTGCGCGGCCTGCGGCAATTGCACACGTTGCAACAGCCGCAAGGCCTCGGCCCGCGCTTGCGCCGCGCCATGACCCAGGTGCAGCCGCATCGGCTCGGCGATCTGCGCGCCGATGGTGTGCAGCGGGTTCAGCGCCGTCATCGGCTCCTGGAAGACCATCGCGATCTGCCTGCCGCGCAAGCCGCACCACTGCGCTTCGCTGAAGCTGCCAAGGTCCTGGCCGTCGAACATCATGCGGCCCCGCCAACGCGCGCCTGCAGGCAACAGACCCATCAGCGCCAGCGCCGTCATCGACTTGCCGCAGCCCGACTCGCCGATCAGGCCCAGGGTCTGACCGCGCTGCAGGCTCAAGTTGACGCCCCGCAGCGCGTCCGTACGGCCATGCGCGGTGTCGAGGCTGACCCACAGATCCTGCACCTGCAGCAGCGGGACGGTCTGCCGTCCATCCTGCTCTGGCAGGGCCGACTCGGGCAGGCTCATGGCTTGAAGCTCATCGCTGTCTGGCCAGCCTGGGGTCCAAGAGATCACGCAAGCCGTCCCCCATCAGGTTCAGGCCCAGCACCGACAACGCGATCGCCAAGCCCGGGTAGACCGCCAGCATCGGAGCCTGGAACATCAGCGTCTGCGCCTCGTTGAGCATGCGGCCCCAGCTGGGTTGCGGCGGCTGGGTGCCCAGGCCCAGGTAACTCAGCGCCGCTTCGGCCAGGATGGCCACCGCAAACTGGATCGTGGCCTGCACGATCAGCACGGTGGCGATGTTGGGCAGGACATGGTCCCGCGTGATGCGCCAGGGGCCCTTGCCACCTGCTCGCGCCGCCAGCACGAAGTCGCGCGCCCACACCGACCTGGCGCTGCCACGAGTGATGCGTGCAAATACCGGAATGTTGAAGATGCCGATGGCCACGATGCTCATCAACAGCCCGGGCCCGTAGATCGCTGTCAACATGATGGCGGTCAGCAAGGCCGGAAAGGCAAAGGTGAGGTCGCTGGCGCGCATCACGAGCTCGTCGATCCAGCCGCCGCGCGCCGCCGCCAGGCAGCCCAGAAAGACGCCGATGCTCAGGCCAATGCCGACTGCAACCACCCCCACGACGATGCTGTTCTGCGCGCCCACCATCAACTGGCTGAGGATGTCGCGGCCCAGGCTGTCGGTGCCCAGCCAATGGGCGGCACCGGGTGCGGCCAGCTTGTTCGGGATGTCGATGTCAGCAGGCGGGTAAGGCGACCAGAAAAGCGACAAGGCGGCCACCGCCACCAGCACCAGGCTGAGCAGGCCGCCTGTCACAAAGCTCTTGTGCCGCAGTGCCCGCTGCCAGCCGCGCGGCTGGCGCCCGCCCGCGTCCGACTCGGCTTTTGAACCAGTGTCGAGCATCATGCCAGCAAGCCCGCGCTGCGCAACCGGGGGTCGATCCACGCGTACAGCACATCGACGATGAAGTTCACCATGACCACCACCGCCACCAGCAGCATCACCACGTCGCGCACCAGCACCAGATCGCGGTTGCTGATGGCCTGAAACACCAGGCGGCCGATGCCCGGCAGCACAAAGACGTTCTCGACCACGATGGTGCCGGTGATCAGGTTGGCAAACTGCAGGCCCATGACGGTGATCACCGGGATCATCGCGTTGCGCAACACATGCCCCCACAGGGCCTGGCGCTGGCTCAAGCCCTTGGCGCGCGCCGTGCGCACATAGTCTTCGCTCAAGGCCTCCAGCACCGCGCTGCGTGTCACGCGCGCCAGGATCGCCGCCTGCACCATGGCCAGTGCCAACGCCGGCAGCAACAGCGCCACCAGGCCATCGAGCAGCCCGCCGCCCTCCTCTTCTGTCCAGCCCGGAAAGCCGCCCGCGCTGACCCATTGCAACTGGACCGCGAACAGCAGGATCAGCAGGATCGCAAACCAGAAGTTCGGAATCGCGATGCCGACCTGGCTGGCCGCCATCACCCCCACATCACCGAGCTGGTTGTGGCGCGCAGCAGCGTACACCCCCAGGCCCAGCGCCAGCGCCGTGGTGATCAGCATCGCCAGCGCGGCCAGCGGCAGGGTGACTTGCAAACGCTCGCCGATCAACTCCGCCGTGGGCGTGCTGTAGCTGATGCTGTCGGCCGTGCGGCCTTGCACCAGGCCGCTGACCCAATCGGCATAACGTGTCAAAACGGGCTTGTCCAGCCCCAGTTTGGCGCTCAACGCAGCCAGCGACTCGGGCGTCGCCGTATCCCCCAGGACCACCTCGGCCGCGTTGCCGGGCAGCAACTCCAGCACAGCAAACACCAACACCGAAGCCACGGCCAGCGTGGCGAAAAGCGTGAAAAGGCGGTGAAACACGAAGAGCAGCACGGCCGCGATGATGCCGCATGAATCGCGACGCAGCTTGCCCGCTGCTAAACTCGGCAAGTCAGGAGAGTGTCTGCAAGCCCAAGGTTTTTACCGAAGGCCGAGGGCCGCCGAAGGCGCAGGGGTGGCTTGCAGCACCCCGAACGCTCAGGTACCGAGGACTGACCAGATGGACTGAATCCAACCTCACTGGAGAGAGGTTTTTTGTTTGACCCCCGGGTCAGATGAGGAATCCACCGAAGGGGCAAGGTCTGCCACCCACCTTGGGCGGGCAGCGCCGAATCTCTCAGGTAAAGCGGACAGCGGGGGCGCTTGCATACCGGCCTTGGGGCAAAACCAGGGTTGGCATGCAGGGTATGAATGTTGCTCGACGTTCAAACCTGCCCCGCCTCGTGTGCCCACCTGAAGGCCCTTGCTCATGTCCGCTGCCCCCGACCCCTCCGAGCTGTTGCAGACCCCTCTACACGCGCTGCACCTGGCACTCGGCGCCCGCATGGTGCCTTTTGCTGGCTACAGCATGCCGGTGCAATACCCCGGCGGTGTCATCGCCGAGCACCGCCAGTGCCGTGAAGCGGCTGCGTTGTTTGATGTCTCGCACATGGGGCAGTTGCGGCTGATGGGTGATGACGCTGCTGCCGCGCTGGAGACTCTGGTGCCGCAAGACCTGATCGACCTGGGGCCCAACCGGCAGCGTTACGCCTTTTTCACCAACGCCAGCGGCGGCTTGCTCGACGACCTGATGGTGGTCAAACCGGCCGATCCGGGCGCAGGCTTTGGTGATCTCTTCCTCGTCGTCAACGCCGGCTGCAAGGCCGCCGACACGCTGCACTTGCACAACCAGATCGTCCACCGCTGCCAGGTGGTGCCGATACCGGAGCGCGCCTTGTTGGCGCTGCAGGGGCCGCTGGCGGTGCAGGCGCTGGCGCGGCTGAATGCCGCCGTGTCAGAGATGCTGTTCATGAGCGCGGCCGTGCTGGATCTGGGCTTGGGGACGGGCACAGGCACGGGCACGGGCAAGATCAAGGCACGCTGCCTGGTGACACGCTCGGGCTACACCGGCGAAGACGGCTTCGAGATTTCAGTGGCTGCAGAACAGGCCGAAGATCTGGCGCAGGCATTGCTGGCAATGCAAGAAGTCAAACCCGCAGGCCTGGGTGCGCGCGATACCCTGCGGCTGGAAGCAGGCTTGTGCTTGTACGGCCACGACATCGGCCCCACCACCAGCCCCATCGAAGCCGGCTTGAGCTGGGCGATCCAGAAAGTGCGCCGTGCGGGTGGTGCCAGATCGGGCGGCTACCCGGGCGCACCCGTCGTCGAGGCCCACCTGGCTGGCTCAGCCCCCAGCAAACGCGTGGGTCTGGTGGGCCTGGAGCGGGTGCCGGTGCGCGAAGGCACAGCCCTGTTCGACGCCTCCGGCCACAAGCTCGGCGTGGTCACCAGCGGCACGCTGGCGCCCACTGTCAACCAGTGCATCGCGATGGCCTACCTGCCGCAGAACCAAGCGCTGCTGCAACACCAGGTCTACGCCGAGGTGCGCGGCAAGCGCCTGCCGATGCGCGTGACGCCGATGCCCTTTGCGCCGCACCGTTACAAGCGTTGATCAACCCTCATCCACCCCAGGAGCCCAGCCCATGACGACCCAGTACACCACCGACCACGAATGGATCAACACAGCAGACCCGCAGTCTGCGGTGGTCGGCATCACCCACCATGCGCAAGACGCACTCGGTGATGTGGTGTTTGTGGATTTGCCCGAGCTGGGCCGCAGCTACGCCAAGGGCGAGGTGGCTGGCGTGGTCGAGTCGGTCAAGGCTGCCGCCGATCTGTACATGCCGCTCAGCGGCGAGGTGGTCGAAGTCAACGAGGCTTTACGTGCCGATCCGGCGCTGGCCAACAGCGACCCGCTGGCCGCAGGCTGGTTCTTCAAGATCCGCATCAGCAAACCCGCCGAGGTGGCAGCGTTGATGGACACCACCGCCTACGACGCGCTGTTGAAGACGCTTTGAAAGCCCGCTGAGCGCCCTTCAGAACACCAGCCTGCACCCGATCCCAGCCACCCCAGACCCCCGAGCACCCCCGAGCACCCCATGTTGATGTCTGCCCTGAAGCCCCTTGGCGAGCTTGAAAACGCCGCTGAATTCTCCGCCCGCCACATCGGACCCCACCGTGACGACGAAGCCAGGATGCTGTCGTTCATCAGCGGCGGTGACGCCGGCTTTTCGCGCCGGGCGCTGATCGAGGCCATCGTGCCGCGCAGCATCGCGCGCACGCAGCCGATGGATGTGCCGGCAGCCGTGAGCGAGGCGCAGGCGCTGGTCGAGTTGAAAGCACTGGCATCCAGAAACAAGGTGCTGAAGAGTTTCATCGGACAGGGCTACCACGGCACCCACACGCCCGGCGTGATCCTGCGCAACATCCTGGAGAACCCCGCCTGGTACACCGCCTACACGCCTTACCAGGCCGAGATCTCGCAAGGCCGGATGGAAGCACTGATCAACTTCCAGACCATGGTCTGCGACCTGAGCGGCATGGCAATCGCCAATGCCTCGATGCTGGACGAAGCCACGGCTGCGGCCGAGGCCATGACGCTGGCCAAGCGCAGCGTCAAAAGCAAGAGCCAGACTTTTTTGGTGGCCGGTGATTGCCATCCGCAAACCATCGAAGTGATCCAGACACGCGCTGCGCCTTTGGGCATCACGGTCGTGCTGGCCCATTCGGAACAAGAATGGAACGCGTTGATCGCGGCCGGTGAGTACTTCGCAGTGCTGGTGCAGATGCCCACCACGGACGGCAGCATCCACGACGTGCGCGCCGACGCCGAGCGCATCCACGCGCATCAAGCCGCGTTCATCGTCGCGGCTGACCTGTTGGCGCTGACGCTGATCACACCGCCGGGTGAGATGGGCGCCGACATCGCCTTGGGCACCACACAGCGTTTCGGCGTGCCGATGGGTGCGGGTGGCCCACACGCGGCCTACCTGGCCTGCCGCGACGATTACAAGCGCAGCCTGCCGGGCCGGCTGGTCGGCGTCAGCATCGACAGCCACGGCGCGCCGGCCTATCGCCTGGCGCTGCAGACCCGCGAGCAACACATCCGCCGCGAGAAAGCCACCAGCAACATCTGCACCGCACAAGTGCTGCTGGCGGTGATAGCCAGCATGTACGCGGTGTATCACGGCCCTGTGGGCCTGAAACGCATCGCGCAGCGCGTGGCGAGCTGCACCGCGATACTGGCGCAAGGCCTGCGCGACATGGGCGTGGCGGTGCGCAGCACCACGGCCTTCGATGCGATCGTGATCGACTCTGGCGCGCAGACCGAAGCGCTGGCTGCCAAGGCCGTTGCTGCAGGCATGAACCTGCGCCGCTTTCGCCAGTGGGGCGACACGATGCTGGGCATCAACCTGGACGAAACCACGACCCGGGCCGACATCCAGGCGCTGTGGGCCTTGTTTGCCAAAGAAGGCCAGGCCCTGCCCGAGATGGCCGGCTTCGAAAAAGGCATCGAGCCGATGATCCCGCCTGCGCTGCGCCGCACCAGCGCTTTTCTCACACACCCGGTGTTCAACACCCACCACAGCGAAACGCAGATGTTGCGCTACATCCGCAGCCTGAGCGACAAGGACCTGGCGCTGGACCGCAGCATGATCCCGCTGGGCTCGTGCACGATGAAGCTCAACGCCACCAGCGAGATGATTCCGGTGACCTGGCCGGAGTTCGGCCAGATGCACCCTTTTGCGCCGCCCGATCAACTGGCCGGCTACCGGGCCTTGAACGACCAGCTCTGCGCCTGGCTGGGCCAGGCCACCGGCTACGCCGGCGTCAGCCTGCAGCCCAACGCCGGCGCGCAGGGTGAGTATGCTGGCCTGTTGATCATTCGCGCCTGGCATGCGTCACGCGGCCAGGCGCAGCGCGACATCTGTTTGATCCCCGAGTCGGCGCACGGCACCAACCCGGCCAGCGCGCAGATGGCGGGCATGCGCGTGGTCGTGACCCGGTGCGACGCGCAGGGCAACGTCGACATCGACGACCTGCAAGCCAAGTGCGAGAAGCACAGCCATGAGCTGGCCGCAGTGATGATCACCTACCCCAGCACGCATGGTGTCTTCGAGGTGCGCGTCAAAGAGCTGTGCGCGCTGGTGCACCAGCATGGCGGGCGGGTGTATGTGGACGGCGCCAACATGAACGCACTGGTGGGCGTGGCCGCGCCTGGCGAATTTGGCGGCGATGTGAGCCACCTCAACCTGCACAAGACCTTCTGCATCCCGCACGGTGGCGGCGGCCCGGGTGTGGGTCCGGTGGCCGTGGTGGCCGACCTGGTGCCGTTTTTGCCGGTTCATCGCACTGCAGAATTGTCCAGCGCTGTGGATGCTGCAGGTGCTGCAGTTGCCGCAGGTGGCGCAGGTGGCGCAGTGGCCCCTCAAGGCGTGGGTGCAGTCAGCGCCGCGCCTCTGGGCAACGCAGGCGTGCTGCCGATCAGCTGGATGTATTGCCGCATGATGGGCCCGGATGGCCTGCGTGACGCCACCGAAGTCGCGATTCTCAGTGCCAACTACATCGCCGCCAGATTGGCCGACCATTACCCGATCTTGTACAGCGGCAAGCTGGCGCAGATCCGTGGCGGTGGTGTGGCGCACGAGTGCATCCTGGATCTGCGGCCGCTCAAAGACAGCATCGGCATCAGCGCCGAAGACGTTGCCAAGCGCTTGATCGACTACGGCTTCCACGCGCCCACGCTGAGCTTTCCGGTGGCAGGTACCTTGATGATCGAGCCGACCGAGAGCGAGCCATTGGCTGAGCTGGATCGCTTCTGCGAAGCGATGATCGCCATCCGCACCGAAATCAAAAAAGTCGAAAGTGGTGCCTGGCCCAAAGAGGACAACCCGCTGAAGAACGCACCCCACACCGCAGCTTCTTTGCTCAAGGCCGACTGGTCGCACCCCTACAGCCGCGAGACGGCGGCTTATCCGGTGGCAGGCTTGCGACAGAGCAAGTACTGGGCGCCTGTGGGCCGCGTCGACAACGTCTGGGGCGACCGCAACCTGTCTTGCAGTTGCGTGCCGATTGCGGCCTATGCAGAAGCAGCAGAGCCGGCCGAAACGCACTGAGCGAGCGGCCGCCGCTTGACATGTCGTCCACCCCCGCGCCTGAGGCAGCAAGGAACGTGCGCCAGGTGCCGACATCTTTAGTTGCCGTCCACCCCCGCGCCTGAGGCAGCAAGCGTTCTCAAACAACTCTCCAATCAAGGACTCGCCGCATGGCCATCAGCGTCTTCGACCTGTTCAAGATCGGTATCGGGCCCAGCAGCTCGCACACCGTGGGGCCGATGCGCGCGGCCAGGCTGTTTGTCTCGCGCCTGCTGCACGACGGACAACTGGCCCACACCACCCGCGTGCAGAGCCAGCTCTATGGCTCGCTGGGTGCCACCGGCAAAGGCCACGGCAGCGACAAGGCGGTGCTGTTGGGGCTGGCCGGGCATGAGCCCGAATCGGTAGACATCGAAGCCATCCCGGCATGGCTGGAGCAGGTACGACAAAGTGGTCGGCTGAGCTTGCTGCAGCAGCATGAAGTGGACTTTGTGGAGAAGAACGACCTCAAGTTCTATCGCCGCGAATCCTTGCCGCTGCACGCCAACGGTATGCGCTTCACCGCCTTCGCTGCAGACGGCAGCGAACTGGCCAACCGCATCTACTACTCGGTGGGAGGCGGTTTTGTGCTCAGCGAAGCGGTGATGGCCGACGGCGAGCGCAGCAAAGTGATCGCACCGGATGCGACGGTTTTGCCGCAACCCTTCAGAAGTGGCGACGAGTTGCTGCAACGGGCCAAGGCGCTGCCCGGCTCGATCGCCCAGGTGATGCGCGCCAACGAGCGCCATTGGCGCAGCGATGCAGAAATCGACCAGGGCCTGCAAAAGATCTGGCAGGCGATGCAGGACTGCGTGCAACGCGGCTGCCGCACCGGCGGCGTGTTGCCCGGCGGCTTCAAGGTCAAGCGCCGTGCCAAGGCTTTGCTTGATGCGCTGACCAGCCAACCCGAAAAAGCGCTCAGCGACCCGCTGCAAGTGCTGGACTGGGTCAACCTGTATGCGCTGGCCGTCAACGAAGAAACCGCCGCCGGCGGCCGCGTGGTGACAGCACCCACCAACGGAGCTGCCGGCATCGTGCCTGCAGTGCTGCACTACTACACCCGCTTTGTGCCGGGCAGCCACGAGTCAGGCGTGTTTGACTTTTTGCTGACCGCTGGCGCCATCGGCATCCTGTACAAAGAGAACGCCAGCATCAGCGGCGCCGAGGTCGGCTGCCAGGGCGAAGTGGGTGTGGCTTGCAGCATGGCCGCAGGCGCGCTGTGCGCCGTGATGGGCGGCACGCCTGAACAGGTCGAGAATGCTGCCGAGATCGGCATGGAGCACCACCTGGGATTGACCTGCGACCCGGTGGGCGGCCTGGTGCAGATCCCGTGCATCGAGCGCAACGCCATCGCCTCGGTCAAGGCCATCAACGCGGCGCGCATGGCACTGCGCGGCGACGGCACCCACTTCGTCAGCCTGGACCAGGTGATCAAGACGATGCGCGAGACAGGTGCAGACATGATGACGAAGTACAAAGAGACATCGCGCGGTGGCCTGGCGGTGAACATCGTCGAGTGCTGAGGCAGTCGCCATCAGCATCCGCCGACTGATCACTGCCGGTTTCTTCCCGCTCATGTTCTAGGGCTTGGGGCTTGGGGCTTAGGGCTTGCCTCTCAGCAATCAGCGCTTCTCAGAATTCGCCCGCAGCCAAGCCGCAAACCACTCCTGGCTGTGCTCGCCCGCAGCCAGGCCGAGCATGGCAAGGCAGCAGGCCTCGTCGGTGGCGGTCAAATCCCAGCCGTGCAACCCCAAGAAGGCTTCTGCCAAAACAAACGCCGCTCGTTTGTTGCCATCCGCAACGGGAGAAGCGACAACTGTCAGCCCGGATGCCGATCCGGCGCAAGCAGGCAGGGTGACCGACCGGGGCGCGGCCGATCAGGGCGCTCAAGCCGGCAAGCCTGCAAGCCGATAAGGCTGACAAGAAGGACCCACAAGAGGCCAGCTGCCTTTGGCCTCAGGGGTCTTTGTCCGCACATGACCTCACCTCCTCGCATTGCCCGTTCGCACCAGAAGTTTGTCGCCTTCAGCGCGGTCGGCGTGGCCATGGTCTGCCTGCCTCTGCTGCAGGTGCTGAACTACCAGCAAGCCGAGCTGGAGCAACTGCAAAACCAACGTGCGCAACTCGACCCCGTTGCCGCAGCGGTCAATGCGCAGTGGGCTTTGCTGGACCACCGGGCTTTGGCCTCAGCCGTACTCACCGGCCAGGGCAGCATGGAAAGCGACCGCCAGCGGGCCAAAACCGAAGTGGACGACCGGCTGTTGAGTCTTTCCAGC
>JBBQIB010000047.1:0-19465 GCA_038324515.1 Burkholderiales bacterium | reverse complement strand
GGCGATCAACGCTGGCCGCTGCAGACCCGGGCCCAAGGTGCTGACCAGTTCGAGATCCACCTGGGCGCGCAACGCCATCGCCTCTGCGTCTACGCCCATGGCGAACGTTTTGCGGTTTTTGCCGCCAGCGGCAGTGCACTGATCACCGAAACCGATCCGCTGCTGCACGCCGCCGACCAGGCAGAAGAGGGCGGGCGCCTGAGCGCGCCGATGCCCGGCAAGGTGATTGCACTGCTGGCCAAGGCTGGCGACAGCGTGCAAAAAGGTCAGGCTTTGGCGGTGATGGAAGCGATGAAGATGGAGCACACGCTGCACGCGCCCCACGACGGCGTGGTGGTGGAAGTGCTGTACATGGTGGGTGACCAGGTCGCTGAAGGTGGCGAACTGTTGCGCTTGAAGAGCGCCGACTCGCCCGTTGCCTCTGAATGAAGGACCGAGGGAAGGTCGGGTTGCTCAGTCAGGGTCGCGCCTCCAGGCCGCATCGGCCAGCGGCTCATCTGCCGCTTGCGTGCCAAACAGTGAACTCAAAAAGCGCGAAGGGCTGAAAGCCGGGCTTTCAGACTCGTCAAGCTCTACTTCGTCTGCGGCGGCCGTCCTGAAGTGCGCCGACAGAATCGGCATCGGCGTACCAACATACGCATCACACACCAACAGCACGTCGCGCGCGTACAGCGGGTCAGCCAGCATGCGCTCGCGCTCGATGCCCTGCCCCAACTCCTGCAAAAGCCAGGTGTGGATGCGGTCGGCAATTTTCAGGCAACGCGTTCGGTTCATTCGACAAGTCGCAACACTTGAGTTCTGGACCGCAAGTGTGCCGTGGATGGGCGCGCTTTGTGCAGCCTTTGTGCAGCCGGCAGGCGCACTCAACACCAGCGCAGGCGCTTGAATTCGCTGCGTCGAAGCAGCGGCAAGCGAGACCAAAGACAATAGGCCGCTACATCAACGACGCAACACCGATCCAGCCATGAAACCCAGCCATGTCACGCTTGTTGAAGTCGGCCCACGCGACGGCTTGCAGAACGAGGCCGCGCCGGTCAGCACCGCGCTCAAGGTCGAGCTTGTGCAGCGCCTGCAAGCCGCCGGCTGTCGCGAGATCGAGGTCACCAGCTTTGTCAGCCCCAAGTGGGTGCCGCAGATGGCCGATAACGCACAAGTGCTGGCAGGCATTCAGCGCCAGCCAGGGGTGCGCTATTCGGTGCTGATCCCCAACCTCAAGGGTCTGGAAATGGCGCTGTCTGCGCCACGGGCGCAGTGGCCGGACGAGATCGTGATCTTCGGTGCGGCGACAGAAGCCTTCAGCCAACGCAACATCAATTGCTCGATTGCCCAGAGCATCGAGCGTTTCAGGCCCGTGGTGGTGGCCGCCCATGCGGCAGGGCTGAAGGTGCGTTCGGCCCTCTCTTGCGCACTGGGTTGCCCCTACCAAGGCAAGGTCAGCGCCGACGAGGTCGAGGCCGGGGTGCTTTTGTTCAAGGACATCGGTGTGGACCACTGCGGCATCGCCGACACCATCGGCGTCGGCACCCCGGTCAAAGTGCAGGCGGCGATGGCAAGAGCGCTGAAACACTTCCCGCTGGGCGAGGTCAGTGGGCACTTCCACGACACTTATGGGCAAGCCTTGGTCAACATCTACGCCTGCCTGGAAATGGGCGTGCATGTCTTTGACGGCAGCATTGGCGGCCTGGGCGGTTGCCCCTATGCCAAAGGGGCCACCGGCAACGTGGCGACTGAAGACGTGCTGTTCATGCTGGACGGCATGGGCATCGACACGGGCCTGGACCTGAACAAGCTGGTCGAGGCAGGCAGCTTCATCAGCCAAGCCCTGGGGCGCAGCAGCGTGTCGAGGGCCGGCAAAGCGCTGGCGGCGCGCCAAGCTGCCATCAAAACAGCAGTCCAAACGACAACCGAAGCGACAAACCCAGCGAAGGTGGCAGTTCAGTGAGCGACCCCGTAGCTTCTCCCTGCGTGGGCGTGTGCCACATGGACCCCGTGAGCGGCTGGTGTGAAGGCTGCCTGCGTACCCTGGACGAGATTGCCGTCTGGAGCCTGCTGGACGACGCTGAGAAGATAGAGGTATGCGCGAGCCTTGTCCACAGACAACTGCCCAGCGCGCAGGCCGCAACCTCAAGCAATGGGTCGAGCGAGTAGCAGCGTGAGCGGCAGTTCAAAGATGCAAGTCATCCGCTTCCACTTCGATGTGATTTCGCCGTTTGCTTACCTCGCCTTCGAGCACCTGCCGCAAGCGCTGGCCGGCTGCAGCTACACCGTGGAGCACCGGCCGATCCTGTTTGCCGGCCTGCTGAAACACTGGGGCCAAAAGGGTCCGGCCGAGATCGAGCCCAAACGGGCCTGGACCTTCAGGCACCTGCATTGGTGGGCGCAGCGGGCCGGCATCCCGCTCGACACACCGGCACAACATCCTTTCAACCCGCTGCCGCTGCTGCGTCTGGCCCTGGCTTGCGCTGAGCCGTCGGCTGCCCAGGCCTCGTCCGGCGAGCCCGTTGACCCGAGCCCCAACCGCCGTGTGGTCGAAGCCTTGTTCAGGCACGTCTGGCTGGGCGGCGAAGATGCCACCGACCCCACCCGCCTGGCCGCGCTGCGGTCCCAATTGGCGCCAAACCAGGACCCGGACAGCGCAGCCATCAAGCTGGCATTGCACCAGCGCACCCAGCAAGCGATCGACAGCGGTGTCTTTGGCGTGCCGGGCTTCGAGCTTGCAGGCCGGCACTTCTGGGGGCTGGACGCCTTGGAGATGCTGCGCGATGCGTTGGAAGCCAAGCCATGGTTTGCGGGTCAGGACTGGGTTGATGCAGGAGCCTGCAGGCCCGGCCTGAAGCGGCAAGAGTGAATCCAATGACCGTATGTTTATCAGCTTGAGCGGTGGCCCCGCCCAAAAAATGACTTCAGCTCTATACAACTTGTAACTATTGCCCGGCTGCGGCATCCCCGATTCGAGGGGGTTGTTAGCCACCCAAGATCGAGTCAACATGGCGGCAATGCCTGCCAATGTTTGCACATGTGTGCTTGCATACGAAGCAGACCAGGGGTCTTTATGAAAAAGTTGCTTAAATTGATTGTCGGATCAGCAGCCGCTGTCCTCTTGATGCAGCCAGCTTTCGCTGCACAGCTTTTCAATTGGGAAATGACCTGTATCCATCGTCAGACGCATGTGGTCGGCCCCCCGGCTTCCTTTGTAGAACTGGGCTGTCCCGGTTCTGGCAAGTTGTCCGGCATCGTCTCGATGCCGAACAGCTATGTGCCAGGTACGACGTTTTCTTTCAATCCGAGCACGGCTGAAATGCCGTCAATCACTTTTTTTGATGCGACCTTCCCGTTCACCCTGACACCGAGCGGCCCGACGGCCTTTGGCTACATCACGTTGCCTGTGCTGACCGGACCAGGTGCTTGGTTGATGACAACCCCCCCTGGCGATACCCTCACCACAGCTCCGAACACGACCTTTAACTACGACACCGTCAGCGGGGGCGCGACGTTCTTTGCCGCTCAAGGCATGGACTTGACCATCAGCCCAATCCCTGAGCCCGGCACCTTGGTGATGTTGATGGGTGGTCTTGCTGCACTCGGTGCCTACCGGCAAAGGCAGATTCGCAGGGAAGAGTCGGTGAGTTGAGCTCTCCGCAACCATCAGATCCAACTGATCGAGGTTGGCCTGATTGAAAAGTCGGTACAGAGGTCGGATGCTCCCGACCTCTGTTTTTTTGAGCAGCCATTTGTGGCTTGAATGAGTTCTTGGCGCAATCGCCGTTCAACCCAAGCGATACAAACTCCGATCATCCCTGAACGGCTTGTCGTCATAGACATGGCGCAGAGCTGCGAGTTGCATCATCTGGGCTGCCCACAGCGCTGCTCTTGATCGCGACACCGGCTTTTGCTGCAGGATCCAGTCCACGATGGTGCGCCCGGTGGCACAGCGCTGATGACGAAGCAAGCCGCGGCTGTGCGGGCACCACGGGAAGTCCATCGATGCCTGCAACGCCTTCTTGAGCGCAAACACCTCGGCATCCATCCTGCTGTCGCTGGCTATCGGGGTAGCGGCCAGACTGTAAAAGAAACCGCCGTCCTTAAAATCGTGTTCGCCAGCGACATGCCGGATCAAGCCTACGGCCAGCATCGCGCGGCCGCAGCGCAGGGCTTCGCTGCGGCTGACCCGCAAGTGGCTGACCAGCCAGTCGACGGCTTCCGAGCCGACGAAACAAGCCGGCCAGATGCGCATGCGGTAGCTGCGATCCTTGATCTCCAGCCCGCCGTTTGCGCCCATGCTGCGCCACAAGTCACGCTGCGCCTGGCTGACCTCACCCAACGGCGCTGAGGACTGTAGTGGGCCGGCTTGGGCCGAGTTTGCCAATGAGCCACTGGCTTCGGCCAGTTGCGGCGCCGGGTTGGCCTGCGGCAGCCTGGCCACGCTGGGCCGATGGGCCGGTTCGGCGAGATTGGACGGCAACCAGCGCAACAGCTCGCCAATCGGCATCGGCCGCGCCATCAGATACCCCTGCGCGCTGGCCACCCCGCGCGTGGCCAGGTAATCCCACTGCGTCTGCGTCTCCACGCCCTCGGCGATCAATGGCACCTGCAGCTCACGCGCCAAACCGATGATCGCGTCCAGCACGGGGCGGTTGACCGTCATCTCTTCGATCGTGCTGACAAACGCACGATCGATCTTGATGCGGTCTACCGCCAGGCGCTCGATCGATGCCAGGCTGCTCTGGCCGGTGCCAAAGTCGTCGATGGCGATGCGCCAGCCATCGGCCTTCAACCTCAACAAGGTGGCCTGGGCACGAGAGTCCACAAAATCGCGCTCGGTCAGCTCCAGCAGCACCTGCTCACGTGGCAAGGTGTCAGGCCTGAAGATGTCGGCCAGTTGCTGAGCAAAACCTGGTTCACGCAACTGGCCAGGGGTGACGTTGAATGAGAAGTACAGGCTCGAGTTGGCCAGTGCCAGCGGCGACAACCGGTGCGCGGCCAGCCGCATCGTCAACTCCGACATGCCGATGATCAAGCCGGTGCGCTCGGCTTCCTCGATGAACTCGCCCGGCCCCAGCACTCCACGCTGCGGATGGTTCCAGCGCATCAGCACCTCGCCGCCGACACAGCGGCCACTGGCCAGATCGACGATGGGCTGCACAAAGGGCTCGAACTGACGCCGCCGCAACGCGGTGCCCAGCCGGTGCACCAGCCGCGAGCGCAACACCGCTCTGCGCCAAACCAGGGCTGCAACGGTCAGCACTGCCAGCACAGCGCCAAGTGCCGTCGTGAGGGCTGTCAGCGTCAGCGAGGACAGCATGCTGCGGGCCTGTGGCTGCACGCGCACACCAAACCGGTGCTTGCTGGAGGCAGCTTCGGCCACGGGAACAAGAGACTGTGCAGCCGATTCGCTGTCGATCCTGGCGCCCCAGATCGGCAAGATGGCGCCTTCTGCAGAGAGCACAGTGACCCCCAGGTCCGCGCCAGCCAGTGTCGGAACCCATAGCGTGGAGGGCAGGTTCAGCGCACGCTCTTCCAACTCGGCGTTGAAAGTGGTGCCGTCTTGCCGGGCGTGGGCCAGCACCGGGTGCGCCGCGATCTGCAACCCGAGCATCAACGACAGGCCTGAGCGCGGCTGCGGCGAGACTGCTTCGGCCTCCTCCGGCAGTTGCAGCACTTGCGGCGGCAATTGCGGGACTTGCGGCGGCAATTGCGGGACTTGCGCCAGTCTCGGCCCTTGCGGCCCACAGCGCAAAAGACTGCCGGATTTCGCCCACTCGAATCGACGCACCACGGCCGAGCTGAGGCTGGCTTCCAGCAGCTGCTCAACCCAGAGCTGCGAGCAGGTACCCGCTTCGGCGTCCTCGATCGCGTCGCCCACCTTGGCCAGCCGGTGCAAGTCCTGCGCCACGGCATCCAGGCGCTGATCCACCCAGCTCACTGCCAGCGCTGCCGTGCGCTCGGCCAGTCGCGCGTGCGCATGCCAACTGAGCGCCGCTGCAAGGCCGGCACCGGCCACTGCAGCCACCCAAATCATCCATGCCAGACGTTGGCGATCCAGACTCAGTACGCGTCTGCGACCCTGATGGGCGCCATTGCCCGCCAGGCCGATCCTGTCCATGGCACGGACCCAAGGGCCCAACCAGGGCCGAGTCGAAGCCGCAGCAGGGTCGCCAAGATAGGCAGAATCAACCAGTGAATCCATCGGGAGGCTATCGGCAGATTCACCATCGCCTTGAGCAGACCACCATGCCAAAGATCAAGTCTTGATCAAAGATGAGACAACCAGCGCAATCTGTGATCTCTGATGAAAATGCGGCTCCGCCACTTTGGTCGGCGGCCGAGGGGGATGGACTGGTCGCGGCCCGGTCCTGGAGATGCTCCGTCGTGATGCCGGCACTGAACGAAGCGGCTCAAATTGAAACCGTTCTGAGGGCGCTGGCACCCTGGCGCCTGGCCGGGCACGAAGTGATCGTCGTGGACGGCGGCAGCAGTGACGACACGCTGGCGTTGGCCGGGCCGCTGGCCGACCAGGTGCTGACGGGGCCGCGCGGCCGTGCCCGGCAGATGAATTTTGGCGCTGCACGGGCCGAGGGTGACGCACTGCTGTTCCTGCACGCAGACACCCGCTTGCCGCCGCAGGCCTGGCAGCTTGTCCAGGCAGCCTTGGCGCCTTCGGCCCCGGCTGCAGCGCAATGGGGGCGATTCGATGTGCGCATCAGCGGCCGCAGCCGCTGGCTGCCGATGGTTGCACGCATGATGAACTGGCGATCGCGGCTGAGCCAACTGGCCACGGGTGACCAGGCGATCTTCATGCGCAAAGGCGCGTTTGATGCGGTCGGCGGCTTTCCGGATCAACCGCTGATGGAAGACATCGAGATCTGCAAGCGCTTGCGGCTGCTTTCGACGCCTGCATTCATCGCAGAGCGTGCGCTTACATCAGGACGCCGCTGGGATCAGCGGGGTGCCTGGTCAACCATCTGGCTCATGTGGCAACTGCGCTGGCGCTACTGGCGCGGCGAATCTGCCGAGACGCTGGCCCGGGCCTACCAATGAGTGACCCAGATGCCGGAGCCGGTGCCGCCACTGAAGGCACACAGCCTGCCACCCCCTGGCCTGACGCGTGAGGCCAGCCAGGCCCCTGAACAGCCTGCTCTACAGCCCATGACCTTGCCCCGCACAGGTATCGCAGTCATGGCCAAAGCCCCCGTTGCAGGCTTGGCCAAGACGCGCTTGATCCCCGCGTTGGGGGCCAACGGGGCTGCGGCGCTGGCGCGGCGATTGCTGTGCCACGCCGTCGAGCAGGCGTTTGCAGCCCAGCTGGGACCGGTGCAACTTTGGGTCACCCCAAGCACCCTGCACCCGGTGTTCCGGCACCTGCAATCCCGCCACCGGCTGCTTCTCAGGCTGCAGCCCGAAGGCGACGTCGGCCAGCGCATGGCGGCCGTGTTTGCGCAAGCGGCAAGCGCTGAACCCCGGCTGCCCTGGCTGCTGATGGGCACTGATCTGCCCGCCCTCGACGCAGCCATGCTGCGGCGCGCAGCGGCCGAGCTGTCCAACCACGATGCCGTGTTCGTGCCGGCGCTGGACGGTGGCTATGGCCTGGTCGGTTTGCAACAACCCCAGCGCGAGTTGTTCGACAACATGATCTGGAGCACCGCTGAAGTGATGCAGCACACCCGCAGCAGGTTGCAGGCTGCCGGGCTGCGGCACGCCGAACTGCCGGCCATCCCCGATATCGACGAGCCCGCCGATCTGCAGCATCTGCCAGCAGCGTGGGGGCTGACTTTGGCTGCGCCCCAAAGCCTTGCGCCGCCTGGCGGTTGCGATGAACCCGACGGCACCCCGCGCTGCTGAGACGCGCTGGCTGCATCCAGGTGGCCTTTCAGAACACGGTCAGACGGGCAGCCTGGGGCTGTGAAAAGACGATCAAGCGGATGAAGCAACAGCCTGTGGGACCCTGGCCGTTGCAATGGCGCAGGCGGCCGGTCCTCAAGCAGGACACCGGGCGCTGAGAGTCGGCTGCGGCGCTGGCGGTTGCACGGTGTCAAACACCGCCGGCTCGTGGCGCAGGACTGGCTGAACAGCGGCTGAACAGCGTTGATCCAGATCGTGCTTTGCGGTCACTGCGTCAAGGCCCTCATCCCCGACGACAATAAAGGCTTGCCTGACTTTGTTAGCGCCGCCATTGGAGGCAGCGCACGCCACCTTTCATGTCGCACCCCTCAGATACTCCGCCGCCTGCTGACGACCCGGCCGATACGTCATCTGCTGCCTTTCATGGTGTACCCGCCGAGCCTGCGCAGGCCCTTGTGATTGCCCAGCCGCCGCAGCAGGAAGAGAGTCCATCCGCGATCGCTGCAGGCGACGCTTCGACAGAAATCGCTGCAGCGGCCGCGGGGGGTGAACCCGAGGCTGCGGATAGACAGGCAGAAGCAGGAACAGATGCAGGAACAGCACCAGCAGCAGACGCTGGAGCAACCCCAGGAGCAACCCCAGAAACAACCTCTGGAACAACTTCTGCAACAGACGCCGGAGCAACAGCAGATGCTGGGCCCGGCCCAGACCCGGCCCCGCAGCCAGCTGCCCCGGTCCAGCCAGCCATTGCAGATTTGGCGCCAGCCGCCTGCGCCGCAGCGTTGGCCGAGCGCTTCCCGGCGCTGTTCACTGCCAGCAAACCGTTGCCGATCAAGCTGCGCATCCAGGCCGACATCCAGCAGCGAGCCCCTGGCCTGTTCAACAAGAAGTCGTTGTCGATCTTTCTGCATCGTCACACCACCAGCACCGCCTACATCCGCGCACTGCTGGCAGCCGAGCACCGCTTTGACCTGGACGGCCAGGCAGCGGGCGAGATCAGCGAAGAACACAAGACCGCCGCCACTGTAGAGCTCGAACGCCGCCGCGCCATTGTCCAGGCCAGGCGCCAGGCAGAGCGGGCAGCGGGCCGGCCGGCGGCACGCGCCGCCGCTGGCAGCCACACCGGGGCTGCGGCTGCAACCGGTGGGGCGGAGCCTGGACCGGATCAAAGCCCAGTGCCTGCCTCGGGAGAAGAAGGCAACCAGCGCGACAAGTCGCAGCGGCCTAAACAGAGACACGACAGGCCGCGCACCGGTCAAGAAGTGCGGCATCCAGGGCAGCGACGCGACGGCCAAGGCAATCTCGCTGCGCCAGCCAGGCAAGCCCATGCAGAAGGGAATCGACATGCGGCGGCGGCACGGGGTGAGCACACCCATCAGGCCCATCATGCCCGTCAGGCCCATCAGGCCCATCAAGACAACCGGGACAGCCCTGGCAGCAGGCCCGCCACCGCCAGAACAAGTGAACCGGGCCACCGCCCGCCACCGCCCCCGCCCCAGGCAGAGCGCACGCCAGAACAGGCCGCTGAAGACCTGGCCCGACGCGAACGTCTGGCGCTGCTGCGAAGCTATGAGAGCAACACCTTGTCCAAAGCCAACTTTCTGGTGCTCAAACGCATCAGCGAGGCAGATCTGGATGCGCAACTGGCCTTGGCCAAGCTGGACAAAAAGCACTGAGCACCCGTTCAGCTGGGCCTGACTCACGGTCCGCGACAGAGCGATGAGCGCGCAGTCCGGCGAACCACCCGGCATGCACACCGCCCTCTGGGTGATGGCAGCCGGAGTGTGTGCAGCCTTGCACGTGGGCAAGCTGGCGCCCGCCGTCAGCACGTTGCAGCAAGCCTTGGGCATGAGCCTGGTGCAGGCGGGTTTTTTGTTGTCACTGGTGCAGGCAGCGGGCATGTGCCTGGGGTTGCTGATGGGCGCCTTTGCCGACAGTCTGGGGGGCAGGCGAAGCATCGCCTTGGGCCTGCTGGTCTTGGGTCTGGCCAGCATACTGGGCGCCACGGTACCGGCCAATGCAGCCGCAGTCAGTCTGTTGATGGCCTTGCGGTTCGTCGAGGGACTGGGATTCTTGTGGGTGGTGCTGCCTGCGCCGGGACTGGTGCGGGCCTGGGTGCCGCCGCACAGGCTGAGCCAGATGATGGGCGTTTGGGGCGCCTACATGCCGCTGGCCACGGCACTGGCCTTGTTGGTCGGCCCCTGGTGTCTGGTGCTTGGCGGTTGGCGCCTGTGGTGGCTGCTGCTGGGTGCTTTGAGCCTGCTGATGGTGCCTGCGTTGTGGCGCGTGCTCGACCCTGCCTCCGAGGCCGAGAAACGCCGCGCCGGCGCTTCGGCCGCGCGGGCTTTGGCGCCAGTGGCGCGGCCCGAAGGCCCTGCGATTCTTTCGCGGCACAGCCGGCTGCGCCAGACGCTCAGCGCGCCGGGGCCCTGGGCGGTCGCTGTGTGTTTTGCGATGTACTCCGGCCAGTGGCTGGCGGTGATCGGCTTTTTGCCGAGCATCGTGCAGGCCGCTGGCTTTTCAGTCACGACGACGGGCTTGTTCGCCGCTGGCGTTGCCGCCACCAACATCGTCGGCAATGTGGTGGCGGGCCGGCTGATGCAACGCGGCGTGGCGCCGCAACGCCTGCTGCGCCTGGGATTCGCCACGATGGCGCTCACCACCTGGATGGCTTTTGCAGCCTGGCCCGGTACTGGCTCAGAGCCGGCACTGCCGGCCGCCGTGCGCTTCGTGGCGCTGCTCGTCTTCAGCGGGGCTGGCGGGTTGATCCCTGCCACGCTGTTTGCTCAAGCAGTAAGGCTGGCGCCCAGTGAGCAGACCTTGGGCAGCACGGTGGGTTGGATGCAGCAGTGGTCGTCGCTGGGCCAGTTCCTGGGGCCGCCGGCTGTGGCCTGGGTGGCCAGTCAAGTGGGAGGCTGGCATATGACCTGGGCCGTCACCGGCGCGTGCTGCCTGGGTGGCCTGGCTTCGAGTGTCGTGATCGCCAGCTTGCTGGCCAAACCGCGCACCGCTGCATAGATCAGTTGGACATCGACAGCGCCGAATAGGCGCTCACGCTGGACGCTGGACGCTGCACGCTGGCCATCATGCGGGCATGGGCCAGCCACTCCAGCAAGCCGACACTGAACATGCCCGACCAGCGACGCCGAGAGTGCATGGCTTCGACGCCTTCCTCCAGATCGTCACGCAGCAGGCAGCGATCAGGCGCAAACAGTTCGTCGAAGTCGGTCTGCTGCACATCACTGCGCCGCAGCCTCAACATCACCGCCCATAGCCTCAGGCAAACCCCAGACAAACCCCCAGAAAAACAGCAGCATGCCGCGATGGGGTCCAGACGAAGGCACCCGCGCCCGGTGGCGCGACATCAGGTCCACCAACTCCAGCGCGTAATCGCGGGCCTGGCGCAGCAGGTGCGCTTGCACGACACGGCCACGATCGGTGCTCAACTCAACCGCATCGCGGGTGGCGCTGGTCAAGGTGCCGGGCCACCAATCCTTGACCTCCAACAGCAACAGGCCCCGGCGCGGCGACAGCACCACAAAGTCGGGTTGGTGCGCTCACGGGCCAATGGGCAAGTCATGCCACACGATGTAGTCGCCCTCCAGGCACGGCGCGCATTTGCAACGACGAGCAGGCGTCTTTTGGCGTGATGAGTGGGCATGATCGAAAGACTCTCAGCCTCTCAGACCTGGGGGAAATTGGGCCATCGCTTCAGTTGCTCCTGGACCCGTCGTTGACGCTGTCGCCGGGCCTGTGAGGGCCACCGGACGCTCTGACCCTAAACCAGACCCAGGATCGCGACACGAGACATCACCCGGCCACTGCAGCGTCAGTTTGCAGCTTGGCCAGCCGCCAATGCTGCTACAACCATCGGCATGAACAGCTCAATCCCAGCGGGCCGGCTCGCAAATCAAACGCAACGGCGCCTGAGCGCGGTCTCGATGGGTGCGTTGATGGCGCTTGCGGCCCAGGCTCAGCCCGCACCACCGATGTCGGTTCTGTCCGTCGCTGCCGCGGGTTTCCCGGTCAGTCACGCGTTGGCGCAGTGGGACGCACAGGCCGCCGCTTTGGCCGCCAAGGCCACTGCCGAAGGTGCGCTGCAAGCCAGCCGCGCTGCACGCGAGCTGAAGATGCTGCTGGCCAACCTGCGCAACGAGTTGCAACCCGTGATGGAAGACCGCTGGGACCGCCTGCCGGCGCCGCAATTGGCATTGCTGCACGAAGCTGAGCGCAGCTTCAGGGCAGCGCAGGCCAGCGCCGGCCAAAGTGGGCGCATCGACACACCCACGACGCTGGACCTCAGCGCCACGTTGGCACGGCTGAAGTTTGCGGCCCACACCCCACTGTTGAAGCAGGTCACGGGGGCCGACCTGCATGACGCGCACCCGGGGGCTTGGCAAGTTCAGTTGCAAAGCAACCTCGCAGCGCTGGGGGCCACCGCCTATGCGGTCAACCTGAACGGTGAGCAGGTGCCTGCAACCTGGGTGCAAGCCGGCGACAGCGGTGAAGTGCTGTTGACCCTGCCGAAACAGGCGTTGGCCAAGCACTTCAACGATCTGGCAGCAAGCGCACTGAGTGCAGAGCTGGTGGCGGTGTTGCCCAGGTCGGGCTGGAAATTCTGGCAGTCGACCGTACCCACGGTGCGTCTGCCTTTTGACCTGTTGCTCTACCCCCGACAGATCTTCAGCGTCACGCTGAGTGAAACACAAACCATCCCGGTCGTCGACAAAGGCCGCACCCTGGTGGCGGCTGGCCAGCCGCAAACCGTGCCGGGCTGTGGCCAAGCCGGCTGCGAACGTGACCACAACATCTGCAACCAAGTACCTGCTGGCAGCGAAGCGCTGGAGCCGGTGTTTTTCAGCGACAGCAGTGCGGGCGACCCCTCTGGCCAGTGGCTGAGTGATGTGAGCCGCACTGCCACGGGCTTTTGCGCCTTGTTCAAGCAGCGCTCACCCCAGTTGCAACGCCAGGTCAACTTCGACCTGCGGTATCACCCGGTCGTGCTGCAGCAGCAACAGCGCACGCTGGCATTGAGCCCGTGGCAAGCGTTGGCAGACTTCCTACGCACCGATGCAGCCCTGCCGGCCCGCGCTGCAGCCCCAGGCGCGACGAGCGCGCCAGGGGCTGCAACGGCTGGCATGACTGGGACTGCCGACAAACCCGTCACAACAGGCCGCGCGGCCCCGCCTGGCGCCGCCGGCGCTGCCACGCCAACGGCGCCGCCACTGGCCACCGTGTCGACCCTGGCAGCGGGCATGGATTACGGCGTGGCGCTGAGTCAACAGGCCGTCTCCTGGCAACTGACGCTGAAGGCTTTCAACGGCCAAGGTTGGGTGACCCGTGCTGTAAGTGACGGCGGTCTGCCCCCATGGCTGCAGCTCAGCACCAGCGCCGTGCCCCTGGGCTCAACAGCCCACGCCAACTCACCGATGGCGCAGGTTCTGCACCTGCGCGCGACACTGCCCTGGCCATGACTGCGCAAGCGCCAGCGCCTGCCTGAGGTTGCCTGAGGTTGAACACGCGACAGAACTCTGGCGGGCGAAAATAACCGCCATGGACACGACGAATCAGCCATTGAAGTTTCTGGGCCCGGGGTGGTTCGCCTTGGTGATGGGGCTGACGGGTCTGTCCTTGGCCTGGCACCGCGCCACCCCGATGATGGGCCCGTCAGCGGCCCAGGTGGCCACTGTGTTGGCGCTGCTGGCTGCGGCGATGTTTGTGCTGTTGCTGTTGGCCGTGTCGTGGCGCTGGCGCCAGTATGCGGGCAGCTGGCACGAAGATCTGCATCACCCGGTGCGCCACCCTTTTGTGGCTGCTTTGCCGATCTCTTTGATGCTGCTGGCCACCGCAGGCGTGCAACTGGCCGGACCGCTGGGCGTCTGGCACTGGTTGTGGGGCGCAGGCGCGCTGCTGCAACTGGCGGTGACGGTGCTGGTGCTGGGACGCTGGTGGCGCCCAGCGGCGCAAGGGGGCTTGAACTGGGCCGGCGTGACGCCTGTGTTGATCCTGCCGGTGGTGGGCAACATCCTGTCGCCGCTGGCAGGCGTGCCGCTGGGCCATGCAGAGCTGGCGACCGCCCAGTTTGCGATCGGCCTGCTGTTTTGGCCGGTGGTGCTGGTGCTGCTGGCAGTACGCATCGCGCAACAGGGCCTGTGGGCCGAGAGACTGTTGCCCTCCCACTTCATCCTGATCGCGCCGCCTGCTGCTGCTGGACTGGGGCTGATGCAATTGCAGGCACCCGCGCTATGGGGCTGGGCCTGCTGGGGTATCGCGCTGTTCAGCCTGCTGTGGGTGCTGCCTTTGTGGCGCAGGCTGTTGGCGCTGCCTTTCGGAGTGCCGCATTGGGCTGTGAGTTTCCCGCTGGCGGCGCTGGCAGCACTCAGCCTGCGGCTGGCGCCTGCCGGCTCTGCGATGGCTTTGCTGGCGCTGGCGCTGCTGGCATTGAGCTCGCTGGTGGTGCTGGCACTGCTGGCCGCTACTTGGCAGGGCCTGCGTCGAGGCAGCCTGCTGGCGCCCGAGCCAGTGGCCATACTGCAGCCGTCGTCTGCTGCGGATTGAATCTGAATCGACCCTGGATTGAACCCCGGTCGAAGCTCCCGCTTGGCAGCGCTCAGCGGGCCCCGGACTTCACTTCGCAAACAGTTGCGACATGTCTTTGAAGGCCTTGAACTCCAGCGCATTGCGCGCCGGGTCGTAGAAGAACATCGTGGCCTGCTCGCCCACCTGCCCTTCGAAGCGGATGTAGGGCTCGATCACAAAGCGCTGGCCCCCTTCGCGCAGGCGCTGCGCCAGACTGTGGAAGTCATCCCAGGGCAGTACCGCTCCAAAGTGCGGCACCGGCACATCGTGGCCATCGACCTCGTTGTGGTGCGCCTTGGTGCGCGGCGGCGCCAGATGGGCCACGATCTGGTGGCCGAAGAAATCGAAGTCGATCCATTCGGCGCTGCTGCGGCCTTCGGGGCAGCCCAGCAGGCCGCCGTAAAACTGGCGTGCGGCAGCCAGATCATCGACCGGGAATGCAAGGTGGAAGGGGCTCAAGGAGTTAGCGGTTGAATTTGGCATGGGGTGGTTGTGTCAGAGGCAGGCCGGGAGGGGTGCAGAAGCGTCAGGCAAGCGCTGCGCTGCCGCTTGTCATACAGGATGGCCAGACGGGATTGTCAGACAGCCAGGCCCTGCCTGCCAAGCCTGCTCAGCTCTTGATTTCAGGAGCCCACAGGCTGGTATCGGCTTGCAGCACATCCAGCGCGAACGCCCTGCCGCTTTGATGGTCTGCAATGCAGCGCCAGACCAACGGGCTGCGGTGGCGAGCACTTTGGGCCCGCACTTCGTCGGGCAGCAGCCAAAGCGTTTGCACGATGCCGCCGTCCAGCTTCAAGCCAGGCAGGACTTCACCGACAGTGCCGCTGTAGGCCAGCCGCAGATAAGTCACGTCTTCGCCCGTGGCCGGCCGCTGAAAGCGCGACAGATACACGCCCAGCAGCGCATGCGGCGTGAACACCCGCATGGTTTCTTCCAGCGCTTCACGGCAGACCGCTTGCAGCGGGCTTTCACCTTGCTCGAGGTGGCCGGCCGGGTTGTTCAAGCGCAGGCCTTCTGGCGTGTGCTCTTCGACCAGCAGATAGCGCCCATCGTGCTCGATTACGGCGGCGACAGTCACCGAAGGTGCAAAACGGGGCTGTGTCATCGCGGGTTGGTCATTGTTCTGTGTGATTCTGTGTCATTGATCTCTCCCAGCCAGCGTGGCCCTGCTGCTGCACCGCAAGGATGCAGCTTCATCCCTTGCAAGGACGGCAGCAGCCACAACGAGATCGCAGACACCCAGCCTGGTCACCTGGCTGCGGGCTGCGGTGTGCTGCTGCCGTGTGCTGCTGCAGTGCGCTGCTGCATGCGATGCTGGCGCGCGCGGGTGTCCGGCAACCCTGAACGGGCTGGTACTGCTCAGCCCCGAACGGGCTGGCGTACCTTGGCCCCGAGCCACCTGAAGCAGGCCTGGTCAGCGCACTCCTGCACGTTAAGATCGGCAATTCTGCACACCCGCCGTGGCCGCAGCGTCGTGCAAGGATGCGCCAGGCCAGGCTAGAACAAGAGGGATCCCATGCTGATCGGAGTGCCGCTCGAGACGACGGCGGGCGAGACCCGCGTGGCCGTCACGCCGGAAACGGCAAAAAAACTCAAGGCCCAGGGCCACACCGTGCGGGTGCAATCCGGCGCGGGGGTGGCCGCCAGTGCCACCGATGACGCCTATGCAGCCGCCGGCGCCGAGATCACCGACCGAGCCGGCGCCTTTACCGCCGACCTGGTGCTGAAAGTGCGCAGCCCGGGTGCCGACGAACTGGAACTGATCAAGTCAGGGACTCACCTGGTGGGCATGCTGAACCCCTTCGACGCCGAGAACCTGACGCGCCTGGCCAGCGCAGGCATCACCGCCTTTGCACTGGAAGCCGCACCGCGCACGACACGCGCTCAAAGCATGGACGTGCTGTCCAGTCAAGCCAACATCGCTGGCTACAAGGCCGTGATGATGGCGGCCGACAGCTACCAGCGCTTGTTTCCGATGCTGATGACGGCCGCCGGCACGATCAAGGCCGCGCGGGTCGTGATCCTGGGCGTGGGTGTCGCCGGTTTGCAGGCCATCGCCACCGCCAAGCGCCTGGGCGCTGTGATCGAGGCCTCGGACGTTCGCCCCAGCGTCAAGGAGCAGGTCGAATCGCTGGGCGCCAAGTTCATCGACGTGCCTTACGAGACCGCTGAGGAAAAAGAAGCCGCCGAAGGCGTGGGTGGCTACGCCAAGCCGATGCCGCAAAGCTGGATGGACCGCCAGAAGGTCGAAGTGGCCAAGAAGATCGCCGCTGCAGACATCGTCATCAGCACCGCACTGATCCCCGGCCGCCCAGCCCCCGTGCTGATCACCGAAGACATGGTCAAGGCGATGAAGCCCGGCTCGGTGATCGTGGATATGGCGGCCGGCAAGGGGCCCGCTGGCCCCAGCGGCCAGCCCGGCGGCAACTGCCCGTTGAGCGAGGCCGGCAAGACGGTGATGAGACACGGCGTGACCTTGATCGGCGAGACCAACATCCCGGCGCTGGTGGCCGCTGACTCATCCAGCCTGTACGCCCGCAACGTGCTGGACTTTTTGAAGCTGATCATGAGCAAGGAAGGCACGCTGCAAGTGCCGTTGGACGATGACATCGTTGTCGCCTGCTTGATGACCCAGGCCGGCGAAGTCAAGCGGAAATAAGCAGAGGAACAAGAACATGGACTTTGTCAGCCCCACCGTCACCAACCTGATCATCTTCGTGCTGGCCATCTACGTGGGTTACCACGTGGTGTGGACCGTTACGCCCGCCCTGCATACACCGCTGATGGCGGTCACCAACGCCATCTCGGCCATCGTCATCGTCGGCGCCATGCTGGCAGCCGCGCTGACCGAAACCACTTTGGGCAAGTCGATGGGCGTGCTGGCCGTGGCGCTGTGCGCGGTCAACGTCTTTGGCGGCTTCTTGGTGACCAGACGCATGCTGGAGATGTTCAAGAAGAAAGAGAAAAAGGGAGCACCCAAGTGATGCAGTCTTCCAGCAGCGCGACTCGGGCCGAACGGCGGGCCGCTCCCAAGCCGGCCCGAATTTCCCCGGGGGATCAGCGAACGTACTCGTTCGCCGAGGGGCAGACATGAGCATGAATCTGGTGACGCTGCTGTATCTGGTGGCGAGCGTGTTTTTCATTCAGGCGCTGAAAGGCCTGAGTCACCCCACGACCTCGATCCGCGGCAACTTGTTTGGCATGACCGGCATGGCCATCGCGGTGGTGACCACCGCAGCGCTGATCGTGCAACTGGCCGGCAACATGGGGCAAGCGCCCGGGCAGGGCTTGGCCTGGGTGTTGGGGGCGCTGGTGATTGGCGGCGCGATTGGCACCCTGATGGCCAAGCGCGTCGAGATGACCAAGATGCCCGAGCTGGTGGCTTTCATGCACAGCATGATTGGCCTGGCGGCGGTGTTCATCGCGGTGGCGGTGGTGGCCGAGCCCTGGGCTTTCGGCATCACCACCAAAGGCGTGGCCATTCCCTTCGGCAACAAGTTCGAACTGTTCTTGGGCGGCGCCATCGGGGCCATCACCTTCAGCGGCAGCGTGATCGCTTTTGGCAAGCTCAGCGGCAAATACAAGTTCCGCCTTTTTCAGGGCGCGCCAGTCACTTTCAGTGGCCAGCACATGCTGAACCTGGTGCTGGGCATCGCGATGCTGCTGCTGGGCCTGGGGTTTTCGTTCACCGAAAGCTGGACGATGTTCTTCGTGATGCTGGCCATCGCCTTTGTGCTGGGCGTGCTGATCATCATCCCGATCGGTGGCGCCGACATGCCGGTGGTGGTCAGCATGCTCAACAGCTATTCGGGCTGGGCCGCAGCGGGCATCGGCTTCAGCCTGAACAACAGCATGCTGATCATTGCCGGCAGCCTGGTGGGAAGCTCAGGGGCGATCCTGAGCTACATCATGTGCAAGGCCATGAACCGCAGCTTCTTCAACGTCATCCTGGGCGGCTTTGGTGGCGAGGCCGCCACGGCGGTGGCTGGTGACGGCACCCAGCGCAGCGTCAAAAGCGGCAGCGCAGAAGACGCCGCCTTTGTGCTGGGCAACGCCGAGACCGTGATCATCGTTCCTGGCTACGGCCTGGCGGTGGCGCGCGCGCAGCACGCTGTCAAAGAGCTGGCATCCAAACTGACTGAAAAAGGCATCAGCGTCAAATACGCGATCCACCCCGTAGCAGGCCGCATGCCCGGCCACATGAACGTGCTGCTGGCCGAAGCCGAGGTGCCCTACGACCAAGTGTTCGAGATGGAAGACATCAACGGCGAATTTGGCCAAGCCGATGTGGCCATCATTCTGGGCGCCAACGACGTCGTGAACCCTGCAGCGCACGTCAAAGGCAGCGCCATCTACGGCATGCCGATCCTGGAGGCCTACAAGGCCAAAACGGTCATCGTCAACAAGCGCAGCATGGCCAGCGGCTACGCCGGGCTGGACAACGAGCTGTTCTACATGGACAAGACGATGATGGTGTTTGGTGACGCCAAGAAGGTGGTTGAGGAAATGGTCAAGGCGGTCGAATGAGCTTCGACGTTGGGTGAGGGCGGTGGCAAAGGGCCTTTCCCGCGTTTGTCACGGAAACCAGCCGCTGTACCGGTTTCTTTCAGCAGCGAGCCGATCACTCGTCGAGCGATGGTCTGTTACGAAAAATTTCCTACCCTCCGGTGACAAGTGACTGCGCTGATGGCGGCTTTGTAGTCGCCGAGTGCTCATCGCCGTGGAGATCGGCGTCAAGAGCATCAAATGAAACGTCCACCTCGAGGGTGGACGTTGTTTGACAGGGCCCGTTGACAGGGCCCGTTAAACCATTTCATTACACACAACGTGAATTCCAATCGAGCCGGCGAGGAAGGTAGGGTAAGTACGGGCTGAACACAATTAAAGCTTTCCGCCATCTTTGCGGCTTCCTTGATTTCTCGATCGGTTGAGCGATGGAATGGGCAGCGCATGAGTGGGCGACGGCAGACCTGGGTGACCGTCGCCGTAATCGCAGGTTGATCAAGGTGGCGCAGCAATTGGGTGACAAGCCGACCCAGAGCATTCC